>NZ_JBFTMM010000005.1:0-226880 GCF_056396945.1 Pseudomonas sp. 05N432
CGCTCTTTCAACTCCTTCGGACTTCGATGAACTGAAGCGTAACCGCTGCCGAAAACTGCGTAACTCTTTGTTTACCAAGGAGTTTTCCGTTTCGACTGCGCCGGAAGTGGGGCGAATTATAGACGTCCAGAATCTGCCGTCAACACCTATTTTCATAAATCTGTCATATCAGTCAAAACCCCCCGAAAACACGAAGGCCGGTCCACCGCTATATAGAGGTGGATCGGCCTTCTGCCCTTCTACTTACAAGCTAGGGAATGCGAACTGCGAGGCTTCATGGCTTGCACGTTGTGGCCAGCGCTGAGTAATTGCCTTGCGACGGGTATAGAAACGCACACCATCCGGGCCATACGCATGCAGGTCACCAAACAGTGAACGCTTCCAGCCGCCAAAGCTGTGGTAAGCCACTGGAACCGGCAGCGGAACGTTGACCCCAACCATGCCGACTTCGATCTCGTCGCAGAACAACCGCGCCGCCTCACCATCACGGGTGAAGATGCAGGTGCCGTTGCCATACTCGTGATCGTTGATCAGTTGCATAGCCTCTTCCAGGCTATTGACCCGAACGACACACAGCACCGGCCCGAAGATCTCTTCTTTATAGATACGCATCTCTGGCGTGACGTTATCGAACAGGCAACCACCCAGGAAGAAGCCTTCCTCATGACCGGCAACGCTCAGACCACGACCATCGACGACCAGCGAAGCGCCAGAGGAAACACCGTCTTCTATATAACCACTGACCTTGTCGCGAGCCTGACCGGAAACCAGTGGCCCCATGTCCAGGCCACACGAAGTGCCGGCACCGATTTTCAGCGCCTTGATTTGCGGAACCAGCTTGGCCACCAGCGCATCCGCGACTTGATCACCAACGCACACGGCTACCGAGATCGCCATGCAGCGCTCGCCACAAGAACCGTAAGCCGCGCCCATCAGTGCGCTGACTGCGTTATCCAGATCCGCATCCGGCATCAATACTGCGTGGTTCTTCGCCCCGCCCAATGCCTGGACGCGTTTGCCGCGCTTGGTGCCTTCGGCATAGATGTATTCGGCAATCGGTGTCGAACCGACGAAGCTCAGTGCCTTGACTTCAGGCGCTTCAATCAACGCATCGACCGCAGCCTTGTCACCGTGAACCACGCTCAACACGCCTTTCGGCAGGCCGGCTTCGAGCAAGAGCTGAGCGATCAGCAACGTCGAACTTGGGTCACGCTCGGACGGTTTGAGGATAAAGCAGTTACCGCAGACGATCGCCAGCGGATACATCCACAGCGGCACCATCGCCGGGAAGTTGAACGGCGTGATACCGGCCACTACGCCCAATGGCTGGAAGTCCGACCAGGCATCGATGTTCGGGCCGACATTACGGCTGTACTCGCCCTTGAGGATTTCCGGTGCCGCACAGGCGAACTCGACGTTTTCGATACCGCGCTTCAATTCACCCGCGGCGTCTTCCAGCGTCTTGCCGTGTTCTTCGCTGATCAGTTGAGCGATACGCGCTTCATTCTGCTCCAGCAATTGCTTGAATCGGAACATCACCTGGGCGCGTTTGGCCGGTGGTGTGTTGCGCCAGGCCGGAAATGCAGCCTTGGCCGAGTCGATGGCGTTTTGAATGGTTTCACGGCTGGCCAACGGCACTTTATGGATTGGCTGACCGGTAGACGGGTTGAACACGTCAGCAGTGCGAGCGTTATCGGTTACCAGTTCGCCATTGATCAAATGCGGGATGAGGCTCATGCGGGGCTCCTGAAAAATTGTCCACGGACGCGCATCGCTGCGCGTCCGTTGTTCGTTCTTATATGGAAGGGCTAATCAGTCGATCTTGTTCAGCACTTCGCCGACCGCATCGAACAGACGATCAAGATCCTGCGGCTTGCTGTTGAAGGTTGGGCCGAACTGCAGGGTGTCGCCGCCGAAGCGCACATAGAAACCCGCCTTCCACAGCGCCATGCCCGCCTCGAATGGACGCACGATAGCGTCGCCATCGCGCGCAGCGATCTGGATCGCACCGGCCAGGCCGTAGTTACGGATGTCGATGACGTTCTTCGAACCTTTCAGACCGTGCAGCGCATTCTCGAAATGCGGCGCGACTTCGGCCACGCTCTGCACCAGGTTTTCCTTTTGCAGCAGGTCGAGTGCCGCCAGGCCGGCAGCGCAGGCCACTGGGTGCGCCGAATAGGTGTAACCGTGCGGGAATTCCACCGCGTATTCCGGCGTCGCCTGGTTCATGAAGGTCTGGTAGATCTCCGAACTGGCGATCACCGCGCCCATCGGGATGGCGCCATTGGTAACCTGCTTGGCAATGCACATCAGGTCCGGAGTCACGCCGAAGCTGTCAGCGCCGAACATCGAACCGGTACGACCGAAGCCGGTGATGACTTCGTCGAATACCAGCAGGATGTTGTGCTGATCACAGATTTCGCGCAGACGCTTCAGATACCCCTGAGGCGGAACCAGTACACCTGCAGAACCGGCCAGAGGCTCGACGAACACTGCCGCGATGTTCGAGGCGTCGTGCAGTTCGATCAGTTTGAGCAGCTCTTCGGCCAGGGCAATACCGCCCTCTTTCGGCATGCCACGGGAATAGGCATTACTGGCCAGCAGGGTGTGCGGCAGGTGGTCGACGTCCATCATCGCCTGACCAAACAGCTTACGGTTGCCGTTCACGCCGCCCAGACTGGTGCCGGCGATGTTCACCCCGTGGTAACCACGGGCACGACCGATCATTTTGGTCTTGGTCGACTGACCTTTCAGACGCCAGTAAGCGCGGACCATCTTCACGGCTGTATCGGCGCACTCGGAACCGGAGTCAGTGAAGAACACGTGATTCAGATTGCCCGGGGTCAGCTCGGTGATTTTCTCGGCGAGCTGGAACGATAGCGGGTGACCGTACTGGAAGCCCGGCGAGTAATCGAGGGTGCCCAACTGCTTGGCCACCGCTTCCTGGATTTCCTTGCGGGTATGCCCTGCGCCGCAGGTCCACAGACCCGACAGCGAGTCATAGACTTTGCGGCCCTTGTCGTCGATCAAGTAGCTGCCTTCAGCGGCAACGATCAGACGCGGGTCGCGCTGGAAATTGCGGTTGGCGGTGTACGGCATCCAGTGGGCATCGAGCTTGAGTTGGCTGGCCAGGGAGACCGGAGCGTTTTCAGGCACGTTCATGAGCAAAACCTCGCAGGGCAATAAGCGGCGTAGGGATTAACAGCGTTCTTGCAGCTAAGTTGCCACGACGATAAAGTCGGTGAAATCCAACTCTTCTAACCTTCAGTCAGGCAATCACTAAACTATGAGCAGCCGCCGACCCGACCCACTGGCACAAGTCAGTGACTTTGATATCCGCCTGCTGCGGATCTTTCGCAGCGTGGTCGAGTGCGGCGGCTTCTCCGCGGCAGAAAGTGTGCTCGGGATTGGACGCTCGGCCATCAGCCAGCAAATGAGCGATCTTGAACAACGACTGGGTCTGCGCCTGTGTCAGCGTGGTCGAGCCGGGTTCTCGCTGACCGAAGAGGGCCGCGAGGTCTATCAATCGGCGTTGCAGCTGTTAAGCGCGCTCGAAAGTTTTCGCACCGAGGTCAACGGCCTGCATCAACACTTGCGCGGTGAATTGACCATCGGCCTGACCGACAACCTCGTCACCCTGCCCCACATGCGTATCACCCACGCACTGGCGCAGTTGAAAGAGCGTGGGCCGGACGTGCAGATTCAGATCCGCATGATCGCGCCCAATGAAGTCGAACAAGGCGTGCTTGATGGGCGCTTGCATGTCGGCGTGGTACCGCAGGCCAGCGCCTTGTCGGGTCTTGAGTATCAGCCGCTGTACAGCGAGCGTTCGCTGCTTTACTGCGCGGTCGGCCATCCACTGTTTTACGTCGACGATAAACAGCTGGACGATGAACGCCTGAATAGTCAGGACGCGATCGCCCCGACCTTCCGTTTACCGGCCGAGATCCAGGCGCATTATCAGGCGCTCAATTGCACCGCCAGCGCATCGGACCGCGAGGGCATGGCGTTTCTGATTCTGACCGGGCGCTACATCGGTTACCTACCAGACCACTACGCCAACCTGTGGGTGCAGCAAGGTCGCTTGCGCGCGCTCAAACCCGGCGCACGGTTTTATGACCTGAGCCTGGCATCGGTGACACGCAAGGGGCGGCGCCCGCATTTGGTACTGGAAAGCTTCCTGGAAAGCCTTGCAGCGACTCGATAATCCGCATGAAAGGCCCAGCGTTGACGCTTTTATAGCGACAAGGCTTGTCGGATTCCGGTGGGTGCGCTATCAACGCACGGTGCCCCCACTGACCAGCTCGGAACCGCCCATGACCTTTGAAGTCCCAGCCCACGCAGGTAAGCCTGCCAGCCGCATTCGTCAGAAGAACGAAGAGGCGATCCTCAAAGCCGCCGAAATCGAATTCGCTCGTCACGGTTTCAAGGGCACCAGCATGAACACCATCGCGCAAAATGCCGGGCTGCCCAAAGCCAATCTGCATTACTACTTCACCAACAAGCTCGGACTGTACATCGGGGTGTTGAGCAACATCATCCAGTTGTGGGACAGCACCTTTAACACCCTTACTGCCGAAGATGACCCCGCCGAAGCGCTGACCCGCTACATACGCGCCAAGATGGAGTTCTCCCGCCGCCAGCCACAAGCCTCGCGGGTGTTCGCCATGGAAGTCATCAGCGGCGGAGAATGCCTGACCGAGTACTTCAATCAGGATTACCGCGCCTGGTTCAAGGGCCGCGCGGACGTGTTTCAGGCCTGGATCGATGCCGGCAAGATGGACCCCGTAGACCCGGTGAACCTGATCTTCCTGTTATGGGGTAGCACCCAGCATTACGCCGATTTCGCCACGCAAATCTGCCGCGTCACTGGCCGTACCAAGCTGACCAAACAGGACATGGAAGATGCCGGCGATAACCTGATCCGCATAATCCTTAAAGGCTGCGGCCTCACTCCAGCCATTTAAGACGCTCAGCCATGCCTTTTACCCTTGCAGGCCTTTGCGAATACCGCGAAGAAATTCGCAAAAGCCGCTTCATCGCCCTCGCGGCACCGATCACCAGTGCTGCCGAGGCGCAGGCGTTCATCGAGCAGCACAGCGACCTGAATGCTTCACACAATTGCTGGGCCTGGAAACTCGCCGATCAGTACCGCAGCAGTGACGACGGCGAACCGGGCGGCACTGCTGGCCGGCCGATACTCGCGGCGATCGAAGCGCAGGATTGCGATCAGGTCGCGGTCGTGGTGATTCGCTGGTACGGCGGCATTCAGCTGGGCACCGGCGGCCTCGCCCGGGCCTACGGCGGCAGCGCCAATAAATGCCTGCAAGGCGCCGAGCGGATTGCCCTGATCAGCCGGGTGCCGATCCGTTGTGCCTGCAGCTTCAGCGAACTGGTGCTGGTCAAACTGCGCGTGGCCGAGCTGGGCGGGTTGGTGGTGGAAGAAACCTTCACCGCCAATGGTGTGGAACTGCAACTGGCCATCGGTGAGACGCAGATTGATACCTTGCAGCGTCAACTGGCGGATGTGAGTCGCGGGCGGATTGTGTTGCAGCGCTGAAAAACAGGCTGCGATCTTTTGGGGCATTGGCGCCATGCCAACATTTCCGATACTTGCCCACAACCGCTGTGCACCCGGCTGTGGATAACCTGAGCACACAGCGCTGCAACCCTTCCGCCACGTGGCTTTGCGGGCGTTGATCACTTTTCGTTCAATTGGCCATCCACGGGTTCAATTCCACCGCAAAACAAACAGTTAGAGCGGTATATCACCATTAGAAGAAAGCCTTACAGTGCTTATGCCCGGGTTTCTGGCTTGCGCACAAATACTGTGGAGCAACCTGTGGATAACCCGTTCATGGCTGGCTCAGTCGCATAGCCGGCATAGCCTGCAGCCACATGATTATTTTTTAACCAGATAACAGATAACCGAACCTGCACCCAATCCTGCAGCTCGCCCTGAAGTAGTGCCTGACCCCGAATCTAACTTCTGCATTTGATCGTCCAACGTCTGGGCTTTACGCTTGGTGAGATCGGTGAGTTACGCCAGGAACTGCAACAACGGCTGGGGCAACGTTGCCCATTGAACCCATGATTTTTTTCAAGGAAGCCACTCATGTCTACGGTAAAAACCGCACTGATCATCGGCGCCTCACGCGGCCTTGGCCTGGGGCTGGTGAAAACCCTGCTGGCCGACGGCTGGCAAGTCACCGCCACGGTGCGTAACCCACAGAACGCCGAGGCGTTGCAGGCACTGGGCAAGGTACAGATTGAAAAGCTCGACATGGACGATCAACAAGCGGTGATCGCCCTTAGTCAACGACTCAAAGGCCAGGTGTTCGACCTGTTGTTCGTCAACGCCGGCGTCAAAGGTCCGGAAGTGCAGACACCAGGCGGCGCGACACTGGCCGAGGTGGGTCAATTGTTCTTCACCAACGCTGTAGCGCCAATCAATCTGGCCCAGCGCTTCGTCGGGCAGATCCGCGAAGGCAACGGTGTACTGGCGTTCATGAGCTCGGTGCTCGGCAGCGTGACGATGCCTGATGCGCCAGAACTGGCATTGTACAAGGCCAGCAAAGCGGCGCTGAATTCGATGACCAACAGTTTCGTCACGCAGTTGGGCGAACAGAAACTGACCGTGCTGTCGCTGCATCCGGGTTGGGTGAAAACCGACATGGGCGGTGAAGGCGCGGACATCGATGTCGACACCAGCACCCGCGGGCTGGTCGATCAGGTAAACGCCTATGCCGGCAAGGGTGGGCATCATTTTGTGAATTACCGCGGTGAAACGATTCCCTGGTAAACACCACCCATCCCCCTGTGGGAGCGAGCCTGCTCGCGATGACGGCGTGTCAGTCGACGTCAATGGTGTATGACACACCGCTTTCGCGAGCAGGCTCGCTCCCACAGGTTATTCATCGTCCTGTCGGACCAGGCTTGCCCGAAAAGCGCTTTTGTTCGAAACTCTGCACTTCGCCCCCCGCGGCGACCCTGGATCAGCAGACAGGGCAACACTGAGCTGGCGAACCTGAACCCAATTTTCAGAGGAGCCGGCAAATGCCTGCGACCCGTATCTGGTTAAAAAATCCCCTCGCGATCTTCACGGCCAACGACCTCGATGCCCGTGGTGGCCTGGTGCTGCAAGACGGTTTGATCGTCGAAGTACTCAAGCAAGGCCAACAACCCGCAACACCCTGCGGACAAGTATTCGATGCCCGCGAGCATGTGATCCTGCCGGGACTGATCAACACCCACCATCACTTCTATCAAACCCTGACCCGCGCCTGGGCACCGGTGGTCAATCAGCCGCTGTTCCCCTGGCTGAAAACCCTCTACCCGGTCTGGGCCCGACTAACCCCTGAAAAACTCGCGCTGGCGACCAAGGTGGCCCTGGCTGAATTGCTGTTGTCGGGTTGCACCACTGCCGCCGACCACCATTACCTGTTTCCCGAGGGGTTGGAAAACGCCATCGACGTGCAAGTCGAAAGCGTCCGTGAACTCGGTATGCGCGCCATGTTGACCCGTGGCTCGATGAGCCTCGGCGAAAAGGATGGAGGCCTGCCGCCCCAGCAAACCGTGCAGCAAGGTGAAGTGATTCTCGCCGACAGCCAGCGCCTGATCGCCGAGTACCACGAACGTGGCGAAGGTGCGCAAATCCAGATCGCCCTGGCGCCGTGCTCACCCTTTTCGGTCACGCCGCAAATCATGTCGGCCAGCGCCGAACTGGCGAATACGCTCGACGTGCGCCTGCACACCCACCTTGCCGAGACCCTCGACGAAGAAGACTTCTGCCTGCAACGCTTCGGCCTGCGCACCGTGGATTATCTGGACAGCGTCGGCTGGCTCGGCCCACGCACCTGGCTGGCGCACGGCATTCACTTCAACCCCGACGAAATCGCCCGCCTCGGCGCGGCGGGTACGGGCATTTGCCATTGCCCGAGTTCGAACATGCGCCTGGCATCAGGCATCTGCCCAACCCTGGAACTGACGGCTGCCGGCGCACCGCTGGGCCTTGGCGTTGACGGTTCCGCGTCCAACGATGCCTCGAACATGATCCTCGAAACCCGTCAGGCGCTATACCTGCAACGGCTGCGTTATGGCGCAGAGAAAATCACCCCGGAACTGGTGCTGGGCTGGGCCACTCAGGGGTCGGCGAAGTTGCTCGGTCGCAGCGACATCGGCGAACTCGCGGTGGGCAAGCAAGCGGATCTCGCGTTGTTCAAACTCGATGAGCTGCGCTTCTCTGGCAGCCATGACCCGATCTCGGCATTGCTGTTGTGTGGCGCGGATCGTGCAGACCGGGTGATGATCGGCGGCAAATGGCGAGTGATCGACGGGCAAGTCGAAGGGCTGGACCTGAAAGGCTTGATTGCCGATCACAGCCAGGCGGCGCGGCAATTGATCGCCGGCATCTGACCGGACGCCATCGTGGGCAAGGGCTGGCCCTGGCCCACGCTTGCCGTCACCCAGGCTTATGGGGGGGCTGGATGAACCGACCGGTCAGGTTTTGCTAATTGTTTCTACAGGCATCTGTAGAATGCTCACTATCTGTACCTGATGAGAAAAGAATATGTACGACTGGCTGAACGCCCTGCCCAAGGCAGAATTGCACCTGCACCTGGAAGGCTCGCTGGAGCCTGAGTTGCTGTTCGCCCTGGCAGAACGCAACAAGATCGCCCTGCCGTGGAACGACGTCGAAACCCTGCGCAAGGCCTATGCCTTCAACAACCTGCAAGAGTTCCTGGACCTGTATTACCAGGGCGCCGATGTGTTGCGCACCTCTCAGGATTTCTACGACCTGACCTGGGCCTACCTGTTGCGTTGCAAGGCGCAGAACGTGATTCACACCGAACCGTTCTTCGATCCGCAAACCCATACCGACCGTGGCGTGCCGTTCGAAGTGGTGCTTAACGGCATCGCCAGCGCGTTGAAAGACGGTGAACAGCAACTGGGTATCACCAGCGGTTTGATCCTCAGTTTCCTGCGCCACTTGAGCGAAGAAGAGGCCCAGAAAACCCTCGACCAGGCGCTGCCGTTCCGTGATGCGTTTGTCGCCGTCGGCCTGGACAGCTCAGAGATGGGCCACCCGCCGAGCAAGTTCCAGCGCGTGTTCGATCGCGCTCGTCATGAAGGTTTCCTGACCGTTGCTCACGCTGGTGAAGAAGGCCCGCCGGAGTACATCTGGGAAGCCATTGACCTGCTGAAAATCCAGCGTATCGACCATGGCGTGCGCGCCATCGAAGACGAGCGCCTGATGCAGCGGATCATCGACGAGCAAATCCCGTTGACCGTTTGCCCGCTGTCCAACACCAAACTGTGCGTGTTCGATGACATGTCCCAGCACAACATCCTCGACATGCTTGAGCGTGGCGTGAAGGTTACGGTGAACTCGGATGACCCGGCGTACTTCGGCGGTTATGTCACCGAAAACTTCCATGCGCTGTATACCCATTTGGGCATGACCCAGGATCAGGCCAAGCGCCTGGCGCAGAACAGCCTGGATGCCAGACTGATCAAGCCATAAGCTTCACCGCAAAACCAAAGTGGGAGCGAGCCTGCTCGCGATAGCGGTATAACAGTCACCTTCAATGGTGAATGTCATGGCCTCATCGCGAGCAGGCTCGCTCCCACATTGAGTCGGTGTTTAACCGACTTGCGTGACCTCGCTCAACTCCTCCAGCGTCTTGCCCTGCGTCTCCATTCCGAACAACCAGACCACGCCCGCAGCAATGGCGAAACACATCGCGCCCAGGGCGAACACCCCGCCCTGCCCCGTTATCGGGAACACCAGCCCGGTGACCAATGGCCCGAGCAACGAGCCGACCCGGCCAATCGCCGAGGCAAACCCGGAACCGGTGGCCCGCGCTGAAGTGGGATAGAGCTCCGGGGTGTAGGTGTAGAGCACGGCCCACATGCCGAACAGGAAGAACTGCATCAGCAGGCCCGAACTGATCAACAGGCTGACGTTGCCGCCAAACACCGCGCTCTGCCCATACAAAAACGCCATCACACCACCACCGAGCAAGGTGATGATGCACACCGGCTTGCGCCCCCAAAGCTCCACCAGCCAGGCAGCCATGAGAAAACCGGGAATTCCGCCAAGGGAAATCAATACGGTGTAATACACCGACTGAGTCACGGCAAACCCTGACTGCTGCAGCAATGCACTGAGCCATGAAGTCAGGCCATAGAAACCAAGCAAGGCAAAAAACCAGACGCTCCAGATCATCATCGTGCGTTGGCGATACAAGGGTGACCAGATTTCATTCAAGGCCGAAAGAAAGTGCCCCGGACGACTCTCGACTCTGGGTAAACGAATCGGCTCCGGCAGATCGGTGCGCCCCAGCGAGCTCCGCACCTTGTCTTCAATGCGCCGCAAAACCCGGTCCGCTACCGCGTGATGCCCGGCCTGTTCCAGCCAGCGTGGTGACTCGGGAATGAAGAAGCGGATCGCCAGGACAAACACCGCTGGCACCGCCAGCACCAGGAAGATGTCGCGCCAGCCAACCAGCGGTAACAGGAAGTAAGACAGCACGCCCGCCGCGACAAAACCCAGCGGCCAGAAGCCATCCATCAACGCGATGTAGCGCCCGCGTCGTTTGGCCGGGATCAACTCGGACAACATCGATTGGGCAATCGGAAACTCCATGCCCATGCCGATCCCCAGAAGCACTCTAAACAGCGTCAGCGTCTCGACGCTTTGCGCCGTAGAACAGAGATAACTGGCGATGCCCCACAACACGATGCTCCACTGAAACACCGGCTTTCTCCCGAAGCGGTCGGCAAGCATCCCGGACAAAGACGCGCCAAGCACCATGCCGAAGAAGCTCGAACTGGCCAGCAACCCGGCCTGCGCCGTGCTCAGAGCAAACTCGGCTTTGATCGAGCCCAAGAGGAACGTCATCATTGCCAGGTCCATGGAGTCGAAGAAAAATGCCAGGGCAATGATGATGAAAATGATCCGGTGATAACCACTGATGGGCAGTCGTTCCAGACGTTCTGCCGCGCTATAGCCTTGCGTTTCCATGCCGTATCCCCCATTCGATAATCCCCGAATCGAGTGTGCGGGATCGCCTGGGGTCACTATTGCTGGATACGACCTGGCCACAGCTCTGAGCGACGTCTGAAACCTCTGGCCACAGACGTCGATTTCAACGGTTGCTAGAGCGCCATTTCCAACTCGGCCTCTTTGGCGAACTGATCGATTTCACGCTGACCGGCCGCAGTGATCTGCAGAACACGTGTGTCGCTGGGCAGATTCAACCAACCGGACTGCATGAACAGCTGCAATACCGCTGCCCCCAGTGTGCCGCCCAGATGCGGTCGGCGCTCGCTCCAGTCAGGGCAGGCGCAGACTACTCGGGAAGTGCTGTGGGCCAGGGCCTGAATGAACACGCCGTGGGTTGCCAGCTGATTGGCACCTTTGTGGGTCACGATGACACGCTTGTCCAACTGTTCGATCCAGCCGGCATCGAGCATTCGCTGATACAGATCGGCTGCCAGGCTTCCCCCCAGATGGTCTTCACAGAGCCTGGCCCGAAGCAATGACGAAGGCGCCGTACGCACTTTCGTCGATGGGCTGGTGCACTTGAGCAACTCTGGAACCTTGCCTGGCAAACTGGCCAGTGTGGCGCTGGCCAGCGCTTCAACCGCCGCACCGATTTCGGGAGCGGCAAGCCGGAAAAACCGCTTGCGCCCACGCTCCTCGACTTTCAACAGTCCACCGCTGGACAAACGCCCCAGGTGCGCATTGGCCGATGACGGCGACAAGCCTGCCAGCAATGCCAACTCCTCGGATTGCCGTGCAGTACCGTCCATCAAGGCCCACATCATTGCGCTACGCTTCGGGTCTGCCAGCAACGTGGCTATCTGGCTGATGCAAGGTGCATGTTCCATGTATTCACTCCCTGTTGAATCATTTGTCTACTGCTCTGGGACATCTTGACCAGTAATGTGCTGCCGGCCAAGGCGCGAAAACCGCCAAAAGCCGGGCGGTATAAGCAACGGATGCGACGAACCTCTTCGAAAACCCCGACCGGGCTCCACAACGATCAGCACAGCGTCCAACCGCTTTGAGCGAGACATCGCAACGTCGCCGACAACGGTGCGACACCAGGCAGGCGCTAGTATATGCGCGATGATCTTCGGTTCCTGCCGGCCGGAAGCTTTTGGAGGTGATAGTTCCTGCCAGAATTTTCCCTATTTGCCTGCGACTACTCGCCCGCACCGATCATTGCTGGCAATTGGGCCGACAATTGGGCACATCGTGACTTGAGCATTTCACTCAGCAGGTTCACCGGCTTACTTAATTGAGCGCGATGCGCGCACAGCAAATTCAGCGGTGCGCGTTCGCAGAGCAACGCCGGCATCAGCACTTTCAAGCGCCCGGCCAACACATCGCCGGCGACATCCAGCCAGGACTTGTAGGCAATTCCGGCACCGGCCACCGCCCACAGACGCACTACGTCCGCATCATCACTGAAGCGATCACCGCTGACGGTCAGGCTCATTTCCCGCTTTCCATCATGAAAACTCCAGTGGTCGTGAACCCGGCTACCCAGCATGTACAACAGGCAATTGTGCTGGGCCAGTTGCTCCAGCTGGCGCGGTTCGCCATGCCGTGCGAGATAGTGCGGTGCAGCACACAGCACGCGACGGTTGTCCGGAGCGATCGGCAGCGCCACCAGGCTTGAGTCTTCCGGTTCCCCGTAGCGCAGGGCGATGTCCACCGGTTGGCGAAACAGGTCGGCAATCCGGTCCCCCAACAGCAGGCGTACCGTCAGTTTTGGATGCTCGCGCTGGAATTCGTCCAGCCACGGCAGCAGCAAATTGCGACCGAAGTCCGAAGGTGCCGACAGCTGCAATACGCCGCTGACCTGATCCTGTCCGCTGGCCAGCAAACGACGTCCTTCATCCAGATTGCTCAGCGCCGCGCGGGCGTACTCCAAAAAGCCCTCGCCCTCTGCGGTCAGACGCAGACTGCGAGTCGAACGCGCCAACAACCGCGCGCCCAATTGCTGTTCGATCCGCTTCAGCGCGGCGCTGGCCACTGCCGCAGACAGGTCCATGACCCGCGCCGCCGCAGACAGACTGCCCAGGTCCGCAGCCCGGACGAACAACTGCAAGTCATCGAAACGCAGCATCAACCCACCTGCATTATCAAAAAAATATTGAAAGAGACTGTTCTTTTAGCCGGTTTTATCTTCAAGAGAAATAACCAATCATCCCTGCCATCGAATGCCCCATGAGAATTGCGCCATGAAAGCCATTGCCTACTACCGTTCGCTGCCCATCAACGATCCAGAATCGCTGCAGGACATCGAACTGCCCGAGCCGGTTGCAGGCCCACGGGATTTGCTGGTTGAAGTCAAAGCCATCTCGGTCAATCCGGTGGACACCAAGGTTCGCCAGAATGTCGCGCCCGATGAGGGTGTCGCAAAAGTGCTTGGGTGGGATGTGGCCGGCGTGGTCAAGGCGGTCGGCAGCGACGTCAGACTGTTCAAGGCCGGCGACAAGGTTTACTACGCCGGCTCCATCGCGCGCGCAGGTGGCAATAGCGAACTGCATGTGGTGGACGAGCGCATTGTCGGCCATATGCCCAAGTCCCTGAGCTTCGCCGAAGCCGCCGCGCTACCGCTGACCGCGATCACCGCGTGGGAGCTGTTGTTCGAACGCCTGCAAGTGCGCGAAGGCAAAACCGCTCAAGGCCAAAGCCTGCTGATCGTCGGTGCTGCGGGTGGCGTGGGCTCGATCCTGACTCAACTGGCCAGCCAGCTCACCGCACTGAACGTCATCGGCACTGCCTCACGCCCGCAGACCCAAAGCTGGGTACGCGAACTGGGCGCAGACCTGGTGATCGATCACAGCCAACCGCTGAGCGAAGAGCTCAAGCGCGCCGGCCACCCTCAGGTGACACACGTTGCCAGCCTGACCGAAACCGACCAGCACTTCGAACAACTGGTCGAAGCCCTCGCGCCTCAAGGCAAGCTTGCGCTGATCGATGATCCGAAGGCACTCGACGTGACCAAGCTCAAACGCAAGAGCCTGTCGTTGCACTGGGAATTCATGTACACCCGCTCGCTGTTCGAAACCGCCGACATGCTCGAACAGCACAAGCTGCTGAACCGGGTGGCCGAGCTGATCGACGCAGGCACATTGAAAACCACAGTCGGCGAACACTTCGGCACGATCAATGCGGCCAACCTGCGACGCGCCCATGCACTGCTGGAAAGCGGCACATCCAGGGGCAAGATCGTCCTCGAAGGCTTCTAGGGTTTTAGATGACGGTGTGTTCGGCTTGCTGTTTCAGAAACGACGCACACCGTCAGTCCGAGGATTTGATCCGCGTCACAAATCCGATTTGATTCAGGTCTACAATCGAGCTTCCCGCAATGCAGTCTTTTAGGTGAGGAAGTCAGCAATGAAGATCCTGATAAAAGAATTGGCAAAATCCCAGTGGCAGGTTCGCCTGGACAACCACGCGGTGAACTTCCGCAGTGAAGCTGAAGCTCGCGCTTTTACCTCGACCCTCGAGGCTCGCTTGCACGCCCCTCATCAACTCCCCCAACGTCAGCAACGAGCAACCGGCTGACTCAAGTCGCGGCTTGCGCTGCCCGGGCAACTTGCAGCCGACGGGTGAGCATCGCGACGCTCACCACCAACATTCCGCACAGGCTGATGACCATCGCCATCGGCATCGCGGTGCCGTCGTGCAGCACCCCGACCAACGCCGCCGCACCTGCAGCAACACTGAACTGCAAGCAACCGAGCATCGCCGAAGCGCTGCCTGCGCGCGCGCCCTGCCCGCTCATGGCACACGCCGATGCATTGGGAAGGATGCAACCCAGGCTTGCGATGCAGATGAACAACGGGATCAGCAACGGCCACAAATGCTCGGTATGCAGTGAACTCACCGCCAGCAAGCTCAGGCCTGCCGCCAGATAAATCCATACGGTGCGCGCCAGCAAAAAGGCCGGGCCACGTTTGGAGAGCAACCGGGCATTGACCTGCGCCACCAGAATGAAGCCCGCGGCGTTGGTGCCGAACAACCAGCCGAAGTGCTCGGCCGGAACACCGTAAAGCTTGATGAAGACGAAAGGCGAACCGGCGATGTAGGCAAACATCCCGGCAATCGCAATGCCGCCGGTCAAGGCATGTCCGAGAAAGATCCTGTCAGTGAGCAGACGACCGTACTGACGCAAAGCACCCGACAACGGTTGACGCGGCTGGTTCGCCGGCAAACTTTCCGGCAGACCTAGCGCAACCGCCAGGGCTGACAATGCGCTGAACACCGTCAAGGCGATAAAGATCGACTGCCAGCCATACAGGTTGACCAGCAGACCGCCGAGCATTGGCGCAAGAATCGGTGCCAGGCCCATCACCAGCATCAGTTGGGAAAAGACTTTCGCCGAACCCACCGCGTCGCACTTGTCGCTGACTACCGCGCGGGAAATCACCATCCCGGCGCAGCCGCCCAACGCCTGAACGAAACGGGCCGCGATCAGCCACTCAAGGCTCGGCGCAAACGCGCACACCAGCGATGCCAGAGTGAACAGACCGACGCCCACCAGCAATGGCATGCGCCTGCCGAAGCGATCGGCCACCGGGCCGTAAGCCAATTGACCGATCGACAGGCCCAGGAAATAAGCTGCCAGGGTCAACTGGACGTGTTTTTCATCGGTGCCGAAAGCTGCTGCCATGGCCGGGAAGGCCGGCAGATAGAAATCGATGGCCAGCGGCCCGAAAGCGCTTAGGGCGCCAAGAATCAGAATGGTACGGAGGTTCATCAGGCGTCCAGTTTTACGTCAGTCGGCAGCACGACAGTCTAACTGCGCCTGGACGCCTTGAACATTCCGATAGGTCGCTAACTATTAAAAAGGTTCACGCCAGCTTGACCGCGTAACCTTCTTCGCTGATCAGGTTGATCACCTGCTCTGCCGACAACGCGCTCTCGACACCGACCTCCTTCGCCGCGAGGTCGACCCGGACACTGGCCGCCGGATCCTTGGCTTTCAGTGCCTCGGTAATGGCCCGAACACAGTGACCGCACGACATTCCTTGAACGTTGAATACTTGCATGAGATAGCTCCTTTGATGAGGTTGAAACCAGTCTTGAGCTTGCCACGGTGGCAAGGTCAAGTTCTGCAGTGATCTGCCGGGCTGGCAATCGTCGCCGCGCTCGGCCAAGCTTCGCCATCAATGACTCAAAAGCAGGAGATGCAGCCATGCGCTGGTCAGCTTTCAGCCTATTCGGCATGCTCAGTCTTTTCGCCGCCGCGCCCTCGGCCAGCGCCGAAGACTATGGTGTGTTGATCATTTCTCGCGAGCGCCTGGAAGTCGCGACCTCGTGCGAGATTGGCGTGTACATCCAGGATCAGTTGTCGGCGCGGTTGTTCCAGGAACAAAGCACTTCGTTCAATTTGCCGCCGGGCAACTACTCCTTACGGCTCAAACTGCTGCCCGGCCAGGCGCCAGGTTGCAGTGCCGGGATGCTGGCCCCGGGTTCGCAGAACATCACACTACGGGCGGGTGACCTGTTGAAATTCCGCATTGCCATGAATCAGCAAGGGATGTACCTCAAGCCCGCCGCATTGGGGTATTGAGCACATTCCACCTGTAGCAGCTGGCGAAGCCTGCGTTCGGCTCGGTCCGCGCTCGGGCGCAGCAGTCGCAAATCCTGTGTCCGCGATCAACCTGACACACCGCAGTGTCTGATTTCACGACCGCTACGCGATCGAACGCAGGCTTCGCCAGCTGCTACAGGGACCGCGTTGGTTTCTTGAAGGACACCATCAAGATTGGCGCTTGACCTTGCCCGCATGGCAAGGTTGATCCTGTGGGTCATCTCTACAGGGAGTAAGACCGATGTCCGATTCCACCACCTTCGATCTGCCGATATCCGGCATGACCTGCGCCAGCTGTGCCGGACGTGTCGAGCGTGCGTTGAGCAAAGTTGTCGGTGCCAGTGCCGTCAGCGTCAACCTGGCCACCGAGCAAGCGCGCGTCCAGGCCCCCCGCGACAGTTTGCCTGCTCTCATGGAAGCCGTGCAGCAAGCCGGATACAGCGTGCCCGCACACAGCCTCGAATTGAGCATCGGCGGTATGACCTGCGCCTCGTGTGTCGGTCGGGTCGAACGTGCCTTGAATAAAATCGCCGGGGTGAACAGCGTCAGCGTCAACCTGGCCAACGAACGCGCACACCTCGAGCTGCTCACTCAGATCAATCCGCAGATATTGATCGATGCGGTCAGCAAGGCCGGTTACACCGCCAGCGTCTGGCAAGCCGAGCAAGCCACCGATAACGATCAAGTGCAGCGGCTGCGCCGTGAGCGCTGGAGTTTGCTGCTGGCAATCGTGCTGGCCTTGCCGCTGGTGCTGCCAATGCTGGTGCAGCCGTTCGGCCTGCACTGGATGCTCCCGGCCTGGGCGCAGTTTGCATTGGCGACGCCAGTGCAATTCATCTTCGGTGCACGCTTTTATGTCGCCGCATGGAAGGCCGTTCGCGCGGGCGCCGGCAATATGGACCTGCTGGTGGCCCTGGGCACCAGCGCCGGTTATGGCTTGAGCATTTACCTGTGGGCCACGGTCAGCGCCGGCAGAATGCCGCATCTTTATTTCGAAGCTTCGGCGGTGGTGATTGCGCTGGTGTTGCTCGGCAAATACCTTGAGAGCCGCGCCAAACGCCAGACCGCCAGCGCCATTCGCGCTCTTGAAGCCTTGCGGCCGGAGCGAGCGATTCAGGTGATCGACGGCCGCGAACAGGACGTCGCCATCAGCGCGTTGCGCCTTGGTGACCTGGTGCTGGTCAAACCCGGTGAACGTTTCCCGGTGGACGGTGAAGTGATCGAAGGCCAGAGCCATGCCGACGAAGCGCTGATCAGCGGTGAAAGCCTGCCCGTGCCCAAACACCCCGGCGACAAAGTCACTGGCGGCGCAATCAACGGCGAAGGCCGGCTGCTGGTTCGGACTCAAGCGCTTGGCGCAGAAACCGTGTTGGCGCGAATCATCCGTCTGGTCGAAGACGCCCAGGCCGGCAAGGCACCGATTCAAAAGCTGGTGGATAAAGTCAGCCAGGTGTTTGTACCCGTCGTGATGTTTTTAGCGCTGGCAACCTTGATCGGCTGGTGGCTGTACGGCGCACCGCTGGAAACCGCGGTGATCAACGCGGTTGCGGTGTTGGTGATCGCCTGCCCTTGCGCCCTCGGCCTGGCAACACCGACCGCGATCATGGCCGGCACCGGTGTGGCGGCGCGCCACGGCATTCTGATCAAGGACGCCGAAGCACTGGAGCGCGCCCATGAAGTCAGCGTGGTGGTGTTCGACAAGACCGGCACACTGACGTCCGGCACGCCGCGCATCGCTCACTTGAGTGCCATCGACGGCAACGAAGCGAGCCTGCTGCAACAGGCCGGCGCCCTGCAACGCGGCAGCGAACACCCGCTGGCCAAAGCCGTGCTGGACGCCTGCGCCGAGCGTGACTTGCCGGTGGCCGATGTCAGCACCAGCCAATCACTGACCGGTCGCGGCATTGCCGGCACGCTGGACGGTCGCCGATTGGCGCTGGGTAATCGCCGTCTACTAGAAGAAAGCGGCTTGAGCGCCGGTCTCTTGAGCGACTCCGCCAGCGCCTGGGAAGCCGAGGGTCGAACCTTGTCATGGCTGATCGAGCAAAGCCCCGAGCCCGAGGTGCTCGGCCTGTTCGCCTTTGGCGACACCCTCAAGCCTGGCGCGCTGCACGCCATCGAAGCACTCAATGAGCAACACATCGGCAGTCACCTGCTGACCGGCGACAACCGTGGCAGCGCCCGAGTGGTCGCCGAAGCGCTGGGCATCAGCAACGTTCACGCCGAAGTACTGCCGGCCGAAAAAGCCTCGACCGTCTCTGAGCTGAAAAAGACCGGCGTCGTGGCGATGGTCGGCGACGGCATCAACGACGCTCCAGCGTTGGCGGCGGCAGATATCGGCATCGCCATGGGCGGCGGCACTGACGTGGCGATGCACGCGGCCGGGATCACCTTGATGCGCGGCGATCCTCGCCTGGTGCCGGCAGCACTGGAAATCAGCCGCAAGACCTATGCAAAGATCCGTCAGAACCTGTTCTGGGCCTTCGTCTACAACCTGATCGGCATTCCGCTGGCAGCCTTCGGCTTGCTCAACCCGGTGATCGCCGGTGCGGCAATGGCCTTGTCCAGCGTCAGCGTGGTGAGCAATGCTTTACTGCTCAAGACCTGGAAACCGAAAGACCTGGAGGACGTTGAATGAACATCGGCCAAGCAGCCCGACACAGCGGCCTGAGCGCCAAGATGATTCGCTATTACGAATCGATCGGCCTGCTCAAGGCAGCGCATCGCACCGACAGCGGCTACCGCATCTACGGCGACGACGACCTGCACAGCCTGGCGTTCATCAAGCGTTCACGCGATCTCGGATTTTCCCTGGAAGAGGTCGGCAAACTGCTGACCCTCTGGCAGGATCGCCAACGGGCCAGCGCCGACGTCAAGGCACTGGCCCGCCAGCACATCGACGAGCTGAACCAGAAAATCCGCGAACTCGGCCAGTTGCGCGACACCCTGCAGGATCTGGTGGAACATTGTCAGGGCGACCACCGCCCGGACTGCCCGATACTCAAGGAACTGGCGTCGGGCTGCTGCGCCGAGCCCGCTCGCTCCTGATCGCCAATACCTTCAGCACCAGCAAGGTGCTGAGGGGGATCCCGTGAAACAGCAGCACCACCGCGCCGGGTGCCCACACGTTGTAAAACGGCGCGGCGATCAACATGCCGACGCCGAACCCGGTCATTTGCAGCAAGGTCAGAACGCTGAAAATCGGCAGGCGCAGGCTGTCCGGTTCACGCTGCAAGCGCGACATCAGCCCGACCTCGGAAAAGCCATCCCCCAGGCCCGCTGGCAACGCAAACAGCAGCAAGCCGTAGAGGCTCTGTTGCTGGAACATCAGGATGAAGCCGCTGGACATCAACAACACGCCGAAAAAGAACCGTCGCTCCAGGTTTGAGTTTTCCGAGCCTGGCAAGCGGCTGGCCACCCGTGCTCCGATCAACTTGCCACACGCCCATACTGCCAGCATCAGGCCCAGCGTAGTGCTGGCGGACTCGGGTGTCAGCAGTTTGGAAATAATCGGGAAACCCACATTGTGCGCGGCACTGCCGAGGGTGTCAGCCATCGCCAACGCGAGCATCGCAGCGATGACCGGCGAGCTGCGCAAGCCTTGGCGTAGCGCGCTCCATTCGTCACGTTTGTGGGTTGGCTCGGCTTTGAGTGCCGGTCGGAAAAACCGTAACGGCACAATGAATAGTGCCGCCAACAGATAAGTGACGACGTTCAGTGCAAACACCGTTTCGAAGCCGAAACCAGCCACCAACAGCCCGGACACCAGACTCCCGCCAACCATCGCTGCGGACGAAGCCGAAGTGATCCAGGCATTGGTCTTGAGCAGTTGCTCCCCGGCGATCATGTGCGGCAATTGACTGTTGAGGCCGATGGCAAACATCGAGTTGCCGAACCCCAGACCGAAAGCGATCACCGGTAATAACAGCACTTGCTGCGACACCGGCAATACCAGCAACAGACCTAACAGCCCGGCACGCAGCAGGTCGAAGGCTATCAACGGTAAGCGTCCGCCCCAACGACGATAAAACGTCGTGCCGGTCAAACTGGCAAAAACCCCACCGGCCACGCGGCTGGCGAGAAAGATCCCGACGCTCATGGCGCTGTTGCCAAGCATATAAACGTAAGTGGCCAGCGCCACCATATTGAGAAACGCACCGAAGTCCGAGACCAGTCGCGCAGCGATGATCAGTTGGGCGTTGCGGGTGGACTGGTGGGGCTTAGAGTCGGTGTTCACAATCATCCTTGACCGAGCGTTGCCTTGGGTGCCCAGTTAACGCGATTTCACAACCTGCGGATACTCATGTGGGAGCGAGCCTGCTCGCGATGAGGCCGGCACATCCAACATTGAGGTTACCTGACACACCGCTATCGCGAGCAGGCTCGCTCCCACAGTGGTTCAGTGTTGAATTTTATTTTTGGGCAAGCGCACACGCGACTGTCCGATCATCGAACACTTATTGCCGTCTTGCGAGACTTGCCGCTCTGCTTCAATTGACCAAATTAACCAGCTGGTACAATTTATCTCCACAGGCGGGTCACCCTCGACCCACGCCCACAATAACAATGGAGAACGCCCTGATGTCCCCTATCGTTCTGGTGCTCAACGGCCCGAACCTGAACCTGCTCGGCAGCCGTGAGCCGGCGACATATGGCCACGAAACCCTGGCCGACATCTCGGCCTTGTGCGGTCGCGCTGCCGAAGAGTTCGGCCTGGCGGTGGAGTTTCGCCAGACCAACCACGAGGGCGAATTGCTCGACTGGATTCATTCGGCACGCGGTCGTTGCGCCGGAATCGTGATCAACCCGGCGGCCTGGACACACACTTCGGTAGCGATCCGTGACGCGCTGGTCGCCAGCGAGTTACCGGTAATCGAGGTGCACCTGTCGAACGTACATGCTCGCGAGCCATTCCGTCACCACTCGTTCGTATCGGCCATCGCCACCGCAGTTCTCTGCGGATTCGGCAGCCACGGCTATCGCCTGGCGCTGGAGCATTTCAGTCAACGCTTGAAGGGATAAGCCACATGTCGCAGAACAACACGGTACTCGCAGGACTCATCGGCGCCGGTATCCAGGCGTCTCGAACCCCCGCGCTGCATGAGCGCGAAGGTGATGCCCAAGGCCTGCGCTACCTTTATCGGTTGATTGACCTCGATCAGCTGAAACTCGACAGCGGCGCCCTCCCCGACCTGCTGATGTCGGCGGAACGGATGAACTTTACCGGTCTGAACATCACCTTTCCGTGCAAGCAGGCGATCATCCCGCTGCTCGACGAACTCTCACCGGAAGCCCGAGGCATTGGCGCCGTCAACACCGTGGTGCTCAAGGACGGAAAACGCATTGGCCACAACACCGACTGCCTCGGTTTCGCCGAAGGTTTTCGCCGTGGCTTGAAGGATGCTGCCCGCGAGCGCGTCGTCCAAATGGGCGCTGGTGGTGCGGGGGCTGCGGTGGCCCATGCGCTGCTAAGCGAAGGTGTGCAGCACCTGAGTATTTTCGATGTGGACGTCAGTCGCGCGCAAAGCCTTGCGAATAACCTCAATCAGCATTTCGGCAGCGACCGGGCCTGTGCCGGCAGCGATCTGCCAAGTGCGCTGGTGCAGGCCGATGGACTGGTGAATACCACGCCGATGGGCATGGCCAAACTGCCCGGCATGCCAGTGCCGGTGGAGTTGCTACGGGCTGAATTGTGGGTCGCGGAGATCGTTTACTTTCCACTGGAAACTGAACTGCTACGCAATGCCCGTGCCTTGGGTTGCCGTACGCTGGATGGCGGCAACATGGCCGTGTTTCAGGCGGTAAAGGCCTTCGAGTTGTTCAGTGGCGTGGCGCCGGATGCACAGCGGATGCTCGCGCATTTTCAAAGCATGAATGGCTGAACACATCACAGGCAAGTTGATCGTTCCCACGCAGCGTGGGAACGATCTGCACTCTGCAGACGGTGAGCTTCAGGCCTGCAAATAACGCAGCACTGACTCGCAGATCATCTCGCGATGACGTTGCTTGATCGCGTCATCCGGTAAGTCGATCTGAAAAATCTCACCAAAGGTATGACGATTCGACACCCGGTAAAAGCAGAACGAACTGATCAACAAGTGCACGTCCAGCGGATCCAGCCCACTGCGGAACACCCCCTCCTCGGCACCACGACGCAGAATCACGCCTAGCGAATCGAGGATCGTATTGTTCATCGCCTTGATCGCTTCGGACTGCTTCACGTACTCGGCGTTGTGAATGTTCTCGATGCTGACGATGCGCACAAAATCGACGTTGCGGTCATGGTGATCGAAGGTGAATTCCACCAGCCGCCGAATCGCCTCACGCGGTTCCAGCTCAGCCAGGTGCAAGCGACTTTCAGTGCTGCGGATGTCGCCGTAAAGCTTCTCCAGCACCTCGACGTAGAGCTGTTCCTTGCTACCGAAGTAGTAATAGATCATCCGTTTCGAGGTGTGGATACGCTCGGCGATCGCATCGACACGAGCACCGGACAGACCCTGTTGAACGAACTCGACAATGGCTTCTTGAAGAATGTTCTCGCGGGTCTTTTCCGGGTTGTTCTTGCGACTCTTGCGCGGCTCGATCAAGGGTTCGTCGGGCGCGACGGTGAGTTCTGTGGTCATTCTCATTCCGGGCTCATGGCCTTCACTGCACAGCTGGCGATTATGGGCCGCACGCTGCAGTGAAGGAAGCTTCGCCACGGCCGTTTACCCCCTGCGTTTACCATTTCCCTACAACTTGGCGTGACGCAAACCTCCGCTGCGTGATTTCGCCATTGCCGCCAGGCGCACCGCGACGTTGGCCGCACCATATCCGGCATAACCGTTTTTGCGCTGGATGATTTCAAAGAAGAAGCGCCCTTCAAACGGTTCGGTGTACACATGAAACAGCTCACCGCCCTGGGCATCGCGGTCATACAGTACGTTGTAATAGGCGAGCTCACTGAGGAACTCGTCATCGAAATCAAAGCGTGCCGCGAGGTCATCGTAATAGTTGAGCGGGATGTCCAGCAGCGGTACACCGGCTGCTTTAGCACGACTGACTTCAGCGAAAATATCGTCGCAGTCGAATGCAATGTGGTGCACACCGGAGCCGCGATAACTGGACAAGGCGTGAGAGATCGCGGTGTTGCGGTTCTCGGAAATATTCAGCGGTAAACGGATCGAACTGCATCGGCTACGCAGCGCGCGGCTTTTCACCAGGCCGTAAGGGTCAGGCAACACCACTTCATCGTCAGCTTCGAAATCCAGCAGGCTCTTGTAGAACAGCACCCAACTGTCGAGGCTGTCCGCCGGCAGCGCCATCGCCATGTGGTCGATCCATTTCAGTCCACCACCGGTGGCTGCCGTCGGATGCAGCCTGAAGTCGGTGCCGTAGACATCCGCGTTTTCATCCACCAGATAAATCAGGCTGCCATCCGGCGCGCGGACCGCCGCCAGCTCCAGTTCATTGGGGCCGACCAGACCGCGGTAGGGTTGCCCTTTGTACGCCACCGCTCGGGCCAGCGCACTGGCGCTGTCCTTGACCCGCACTGCGGTCGCACACAATGACGGCCCGTGCGCTTCAAAAAAGCTGTGGGCAAACGAATAGGGTTCAGAGTTGAGGATCAGATTGATATCGCCCTGGCGCAGCAGCGTAACGTTCTTGGAGCGGTGTTCACCGGCCTTGACGAAACCCAGTCGCTCCAGCCAATGCGAGAGTTTGGCGCCAAGACTTTCGTCCACCGCGAACTCGAGAAACTCGATGCCGTCGTACTCACTGGCCGGCGGTGTGGCAAACAAAATGTCGAGGTTCGGTGTGGGCGTCGCTTGTTGCTGCAAACGCGCTCGGGTCTTCTCTTCCAGATACAGCAAGGAGCGCAGGCCATCGGCGGCATTGGCCCGTGGTGGCGCGGCGCGGAATCCGTCATTGAAAACTTCCAGTGACAGCGGCCCGGTGTAACCGCTCTGGATAATCGGCGCGAGAAAACCCGGCAAGTCGAATTCGCCTTGTCCGGGGAAGCAACGAAAATGTCGGCTCCACTCCAGCACGTCCATCGCCAGGATCGGTGCGTCGGCCATTTGCACAAAAAAAATCTTCTCGCCGGGAATATCCGCGATAGCCCTTGGATCCCCCTTGAGCGACAAGGTATGAAAACTGTCCAGCAACACGCCCAGATTCGGATGATCCGCCTGGCGGACGATGTTCCAGACCTGTTGATACGTGTTCACGTGCCGACCCCAGGCCAGCGCCTCATAACCGATCCGCAAGCCACGAGCCCCGGCGCGCTCGGCCAGCAGTCGCAGATCATCGACCAGAATCTGCTCATCGCCAACGCTGTCGGCCGAGGCGTTGCTGCACACCAGCACCAGGTCGGTACCCAGTTCCTGCATCAGGTCGAACTTGCGCTCGGCGCGCTCAAGGTTGCGCGGCAGGCGGTCGCGGCGGCAGCCTTCGAAATCACGAAACGGTTGAAACAGGGTGATGGCGATGCCGAGGTCAGCGCACATCTGTTTAATTTCACGCGGGCTACCATCGTAGTACAGCAGGTCATTCTCGAAAATTTCCACCCCATCGAAACCCGCTGCGGCAATGGCTTCGAGTTTTTCCGGCAGGGTACCGCTCAAGGAAACGGTGGCAATGGAACGCTGCATGTTTCGACTCCCGGTGGGATGGGTTGATCTTGTTAGAGGCACGACACGGCTTTTCGTAGCAGCTGGCGCAGCCTGCTGCTACAAGGGCTTGCGTTTAACTTGGGGCAAATTATTGGCTGCATGGATGTTACGAGCAACGCAAAGTGTACCAACCGGTTAGTTTACTGTGCGATTATCGAACACAATGGCGGTTGGCGAATTGACGATTTTTCGCTCACTGCGCACCATCGGCAGCACATCGAGTCCGGTCATCAACCACCGGTCGAAGTGACCAACGACCCAGAACACACCATAAAAAATTCAAAAATCGGGTACACGCTCATGCTTGCATTCAACGCCTCGCTCCGTTGCTCTCTCCTTCATTCCCCGTGCCTGGCGCCTGACCGCCAACCGCCTTCGAAGCTTTCTGGCGCCCGCGACCGAACCCGGTCCGCATGCTGAACACGCGCTTTGGTTGCCTCAGCCAACACTGAGCCAACACAAACACTCAGCCGATCAATCATCGTTTTCACCCTGCGCATGCGCGCACCCCGACGATTGATCACGCGCCCATGAAGTCCCGACGAGCCTTGCTTGTCAGTCATTGAACGGATGGCACAGATGATTCCTTCTCAGAGCTCTCACACAGAAAGCGCCCGCACGGCCTCGAGCCTGGGTGTCGCGTCCGGCGGCATCGGCGACAAAATCCGCGGCGCCATGGCGGTCGGCAAAACCCGTTGGGGCATGCTGGCGCTGGTGTTTTTCGCCACCACCCTGAACTACATCGACCGCGCCGCACTGGGCGTCATGCAACCGATCCTGGCCAAGGAAATGAGCTGGACGGCGATGGACTACGCCAACATCAACTTCTGGTTCCAGGTCGGTTACGCCGTCGGCTTCGTGCTGCAAGGCCGACTGATCGACCGGATCGGCGTAAAGCGCGTGTTCTTCTGCGCAGTGCTGCTCTGGAGCCTGGCGACCGGTGCCCATGGCCTGGCGACTTCGGCCCTGGGCTTTATGGTCTGCCGCTTTATTCTCGGGCTGACCGAAGCTGCCAACTACCCGGCCTGCGTGAAGACCACCCGGCTGTGGTTCCCTGCCGGTGAGCGCGCCGTGGCCACTGGCATCTTCAATGCCGGGACCAACGTCGGCGCGATGTTCACGCCGATGCTACTGCCGCTGATCCTCCACGTCTGGGGCTGGCAAGCCGCGTTCCTGTGCATGTCGGCACTGGGCGGGATCTGGCTGGTGTTCTGGGGCTTGAAGTACTTCAACCCGGAAGATCACCCGTCGGTGAAGCAATCGGAACTGGACTACATCCAGAACGAAGCCGAACCGGAACAGGCACGCGTACCGTTCTCGCGGATCCTGCGGATGCGTGGCACCTGGGCCTTTGCCCTCGCCTACTCGATGACCGCGCCGGTGTTCTGGTTCTACCTGTACTGGCTGCCGCCGTTCCTCAATCAGCAATACAACCTGGGTATCAACGTGACCCAAATGGGTATTCCGCTGATCATCATCTATATGACGGCCGACTTCGGCAGTGTCGGCGGTGGCATTCTGTCCTCGTTCCTGATCGGCCGTGGGGTCAACCCGATCAAGGCCCGGTTGATGTCGATGCTGCTGTTCGCCTGCTGCATCATCGGCGTGATCATGGCTGCCGGCTCCAGCAACCTGTGGGTCGCGGTGTTTGCCATTTCGCTGGCCATCGGCGCGCACCAGGCCTGGACCGCGAACATCTGGAGCCTGGTGATGGACTACACGCCCAAGCACATGATGAGCACGGTGTTCGGTTTCGGCGGCATGTGCGCCGCCATTGGCGGGATGTTCATGACCCAACTGGTCGGGCACATCCTGACCATCACCAATAACAACTACACCGTGCTGTTCACCATGATTCCAGCGATGTACTTCATTGCGCTGATCTGGCTGTACTTCATGGCACCGCGCAAGATTCCGAAAATCGACAACTGACGCTACCTCTTTCGCAGGCCTGGTTTCAGGCCTGCTTTTTTTGTTTGCACGGTTGCCGATTTCGTCCCTCTTTCTTCCGTCCATGGAGATCACACCATGTCTCTGGGTAACCTGAGCATCGCCAAACGCGCGCTGATCAGCTTCGGCCTAATCGCCCTGCTGGTGTTGTTGCAAGGACTGTTTGCCCTCAAGCAGGTGGCCGAAGTGCGCGCCACTGGCCAGCACACCGAAAACGTCTCCCTGCCCAGCACACGCTACCTGGGGGAAATCCGCGACTACATTCTGAGCATTCGCGTGCTCAGCCTGCGCATGGCGCTCAACCGCGAGCCGAAAGTACTCGATGGCACTATCGCCCGCCTGCACCAGGTGGAAGGCTGGCTTGAGCAAACGCTGAACAGGTTCGCGCCCCTGGTCGACGACTACAACCGCGTGCAGTACGAAACCTTTGTCAGCACTGTAAAGAGCTACCGACAGGCGCTGGATCAATACGAAGAACTGTCCCGGCAAAACCGCAGCGAGGACATGAGCGCGCTGCTCAACGGAAAAATCCAGGATTACTCGACCCAGACCGGCGATCAATTCACCGAGCTGATGAACCTCACCGCCAGCGAAGTCAGTCAATCGGCCAGCCATGCCGACGGGCTTTACGCCCAGGTAAAAATGACCGTGATCGGCGCACTGATCGCTGTTGCCCTGCTGACCTCATGCCTGGCCTGGCTGCTGATCCGCAGCATCGTCATGCCCATCCGTCAGGCTGTGCGTGTGGCCGAGCAGGTTGCCGACGGTGACCTGAGTGCACCGATCCTGAGCCAGGGGCCCGATGAAACCGCCCGTCTGCTCAGGGCCCTGGCAAGCATGCAAAACAGCCTGCGCGACACCCTGCAACTGATCAGTGATACGTCGAACCAACTGAACGGTGCGGCGCAACAGATGAGCCAGAACACCGGGCAGGACTCCAATCGTTTGCAACAGCAACACAACGAAATCGAGCAGGCCGCCACGGCAGTCAATGAAATGACTGTCGCCGTCGAAGAAGTCGCGCGCAACGCGGTCTCGACCTCAGACACCACGCGCCAGTCGACGATAGAGGCCACTCAGGGCCAGGCGCGAGTGATCGAGACCCTCGATTCGATCCAGGCCATGAGTGCCGAAGTCGGCACCGCGCTGCAACAGGTTCAGACCCTGGCCGAACAATCTCGGGAAATCGGCAAAGTACTGGACGTCATCCGCGCCATTGCCGAACAGACCAACCTGCTGGCCCTCAACGCCGCCATCGAGGCCGCAAGAGCCGGGGAAGCCGGGCGCGGTTTTGCCGTGGTCGCCGATGAAGTGCGAGCCCTGGCCCACCGCACCCAGCAGTCGACCCGGGAAATCGAGCAGATGATCGCCCGGGTTCAGGGCGACACCGACAGTGTGGTGCTGTCGATGCACGGCAACAGCCAGCGCGTGGCCCAGACCTTGTCGATCGCCGAACAGGCCGGCCTGGCCCTGACGCAAATCACCTGCGCCATGGAGCAGATCCACGAGCGCAACCTGGTGATCGCCAGCGCCTCGGAAGAACAGGCACAAGTGGCCCGGGAGGTCGATCGCAACCTGCTGAACATCCGCGACCTGTCGCTGGCAAGCGCCGATGCGTCGACCCAGACCAGCGCCACCAGTCGGGAGTTGTCGCAACTGGCGGCCGGCTTGCAGAACCTGGTCGTGCGTTTCAGGTTTTGAGCGCAATCAGCTTCTGCGCTGTTGCCAGGCCGCCGCCAAACCGCTGAGGCAAATGATCGCGATACCAATGACCGTGGTCAGGCTCGGCGTGTGGGAAAACAGCAGCCAGCCGAGCAGTCCGGCAAACACGATCTGACAGTAACCAAAAGGCGCCAGCAGTGCCGGTGCGGCATGCCGGAATGCCTGAGTCAGCAACAGATGCGCAGTCATCCCGCAGCTACCCAGCGCCAGCATCAGCAGGCCATGAGTCAAGCTCGGCACTTGCCAGAACATCGGCACCAGTGCGCTCATGACCAGGGTGTTGCACAAACCGGCAAAGAAGTTGCTGGTGGTCGGGCTGTCGATCTCGCTGAGCTTGCGCGTCAATAGTTGATAGAAGCAGAAAAACAACGCCGAGCAGAACGGCAGCAACACCGCCGGAGTGAACAAATCACCGCCCGGATGGACGATGATCAACACGCCGATAAACCCGCAAATCACCGCCAGCCATTGCCCGCGCGTCACCCGCTCACCGAGCAATGGCACCGACAACGCAGTCACCAGCACCGGTGCAAGAAAGTTGACCGCCGTGGCTTCCGCCAAAGGAATGAACAACAAGCCCGTAGTGAACAACAGGCTGGTCCCGAGCAAGCACAGTGCCCGCAGCAATTGCAGCAACGGGCGCTTGGTGCGCAGGACGCGCAAGCCGGATTGCGGCAGAAAAATCCCGGCCATCAGCAACGTGTGAACCAGATACCGCGCCCACACCACCATGATCACCGGATAGAAACCCGACAGGTATTTGGACAAAGCGTCGTGAGTGGAAAACAGGAAGGTCGCAACAACGATCAGCAGGATGCCTTTGAAGGGTTGATTGATACCGGAAAGCGGAGTGCTCGATACAGTCATGGGAAATCCCGAAAGTTGAAGGACCTGAAAAGCATCGCGGGCAAGCCTTGCTCCTACAGGTCAGCGAAAACCTGCAGGAGCAAGGCTTGCCCGCGAAGGTGCGCAGCACCGGTCAAACAAGCGCCAACAACGCACGCGTCTTGTCCAACGCCATCTGCGCCCGCTGCAAGGCACTCACGCCCTGCCGTTGTAACTGCACGGCCGGCACCTCCAGGCTCAATGGCAGATTAACCGGCAAACACCTCAATAACCCAAGCAGGTCGCAATCCCCTTCGCCAGGGAAACGCCGCTCGTTGCGTGCCTGACGCAAAATCTCCTGCATGTCTGCTGGCCTCGGTCCCGCCACATCGCACAGCTGTGCATAACGCAGGCGTGACGGGGCGACCCTGGCCAGATCTTCCAGACGCGAAGCCGAGCGGTCGAAATGGAACGCATCCACCAACACGCCACCGTATTGGTGATCAGCGTTTTCAACAATACGCACGGCCTGCTCAAGATTGCGCGCATCGGTCCAGGGCATGAACTCCAGATGAGTGTGCAAACCGTAACCTGCCGCCAGATCGCAGAGTGCGGCAAAATTCTCGGTGAGCCGCTGCTCGTCAGGATCATTACCGGCTACCAGTAATTCACTGGCACCGAGCTCTGCGCCGGCCGCCAGGACCGCCTCGAAATCCGCCACCCGGGTTTCGGCTTTCAGTCGCAGAATTTCGATATCCAGCACTTGAATGCCGGTATCACGCAGCCGCGCCCGTGTCTGTTGCCACAACTGTGCATCCGCCATCAGCGGGAAATGATGCTCCTCGGGGGTGGCCGGGACCAATCGCAGCCCGACATGGCTATACCCGGCACGCGCCGCCACCTCGACGATCTCCGGCGGCGACAATTCAAGAACGGTCAGGCTGGCCAGGGAGAGAATACGCTCGCTCATGTTCGTTCCTCGATCCGTGCCGGAACACAGGCACGACCGCTGGCAGCGGCCTCGCGGATGGCTTCGATCAGCGCCAGCGTTCGGGCCGCGTCAGCGACACTTACCAGCGGCTTCGCCTCACCTCGGGCCACCTTCACGAAATGCTGCAATTGCAGGCGCAGCGCTTCATCAGCGTTGAAACCTTCCTGAACGGCCTGCAACGGTTGATGCCAACCGGCGTCCGCGTCCAAGTAATGCCAGCGCTTGAGTTGCGGAATACTCAGCGCGCCAGCGGTCCCGGCAGCTTGCGGACCAGGATCGGCCACTGCGCACAAGGTTGCCTCAGTCAGGGTCTTGAGATGCTGGTAATGCTGCTGGCCCATATTGCCGGCGCCGATCAGCGCAATGCGAAGTGGCGAACTCACAGTGCAATCCTCTTGTGATTATTGTCAGGACATTGAATTCCAATAATTTAGAACTCGATTCCAATTTCTCACACAAGGAAACACCAATAGTGTTCGAACAGCGCACAGCTTTGCTCCGCCGGGGGAATATGGCGATCAGTTGAACAGCTCCGAGGCCTGACTCGCCGCCGACAGCTCCCGGGCAAATTGCAGCAACAACGGCGCCAGTTCATGCAGTCGAGACTCGGGCAACCGCGCACTCGGCCCGGCGACACTGAGCACGCCGACCACCCGCCCATCCACCGGATGGCGCACCACCGCGGCGATTGCCGAGGTGCCGACCGCCGAGCTCTCCTGAACCCAGGCATAGCCGTGTTCGCGGGCCAGGCGCAGGCGCTCGAGCAGTTCGATGTTGGAGCGTGGTGCATTCGGTCCCAGCTCCAGCGGCATAGCCGCCGCTTGCCGTTCCACCAGTGACAAGGCCTCGGCATCACTGAGGCTCGCCAGCCACGCGTGCCCTGACGCTGTGTAGAACAACGGCGCATCGCGGCCCATGTCCGGGTCATAACGCAAACCGGAACGCGCGCCCTGAGACTTGGCGATCCAGGTCTGACGCTCGCCCTCGATCACGCCCAATCGCACCAGCTCGCCGGTTTCCTGGGCCAACCGATCAAGCACCGGCTGGACGATATCCGCGCCGCTGCTCGACAGGTAACGAAAGCCCATGGCAACCAGTTTGGTCGACAGGTGATAACGCAAGTTGTCCGGATTCTGCCGCACGTAACCCAGACGGATCAGCTCGGCGAGCAAGCGGTGCGTCGCACTTTTAGGGATCCCCAGTTGCTCGGCCAGCACCTGCATCGGCAAGCCCCGCGGATCACTGGTAAGACTTTCCAGAACACTGAAGACACGTTCGATTTGACTGCCGGCCATGGTGGGATTCCAGACGAAATTTGGCCGATTCTAGAAGACAACCGAGTGAATGCGAAATGTGGAACTGCAGTGTTCGATAACCGCCCGAAAATAGCGCTTTGCGCCGGGACGGTCTTGTCGTTTTCAAACCGGCTCCGTATATTTTTTGGAATTAAATTCCAAAATAACAAGATCGCCGGAGTCAGCCAGCATGCCTGCCAAAGCCACTTATCCCCCTGCAGTCGACTGCGATGTGCTGATTGTCGGCTCCGGTGCGGCGGGTTTGTCCGCCGCCGTCACCGCCGCCTGGCACGGGCTCAAGGTGATCGTCGTGGAAAAAGATCCGGTGTTCGGCGGCGCCACGGCCTGGTCCGGTGGCTGGGCGTGGGTGCCGTGCAATCCGCTGGCCCGGCGCGCCGGTATCATTGAAGACGTCGACCTGCCGCGCACCTACCTCAAACACGAACTTGGCGAACGCTACCAACCGGAGATGATCGACGCTTTCCTCGAAGCCGGCCCGCGCATGGTCGCGTTCTTTGAGGAGCACACCTCGCTGCAATTTGCCGATGGCAACGGCATCGCCGATATTCACGGCGACACACCGGGCGCCGGAACCGGCGGACGCTCGGTGATCGCCGCGCCTTACGACGCACGCAAGGTCGGCACGTTGCTCAAGCGGCTGCGAACAACGATGCGTGAAACCTCGTTCATGGGCATGCCGATCATGGCCGGCGCCGACCTGTCAGCGTTTCTCAATCTGACCCGTTCTTTGTCCGCGTTCTGGCACGTGACCCGGCGTTTCAGCCGACACCTGCTCGACCTCGCGCTACACGGTCGCGCGATGCAACTGGTCAATGGCGTGGCACTGGTGGCGCGTTTGGCAAAATCGGCTGAAGACCTCGGCGTTCTGCTCTGGGAGTCAGCGCCTGTCACCGAGCTGCTGCGTGACGGCAACCGGGTCAGCGGCGCGGTTATCCACAGCGCCAAAGGCGCTATCCAGATCCGCGCACGCCAAGCCGTGGTGCTGGCGGCCGGTGGTTTTCCCAACGACATCGAACGGCGCAAAACCCTGTTCCCACGCACGCCCACTGGCGTTGAGCATCTGGCGCTGCCGCCGCTCGGTGCCTCGGGCGACGGCCTGCGGCTGGGCGAAAGCGTCGGTGGTCAGATAAAGACCGACCTCGAATCACCGGTGGCCTGGGCACCGGTTTCCCAGGTGCCCTACAAGGACGGCAGCCTCGGTCACTTCCCGCACATCATCGAGCGAGGCAAACCGGGAATCATCGGCGTGCTGCGCAACGGCCAGCGCTTCGTCAACGAAGCCAACGGCTACTACGATTACGTCACGGCAATGGTCGCCGCCGCCCCGGCCGATGAAGACGTCGCCTCCTGGCTGATTTGCAGCCATCACTTTCAACGTCGTTACGGCCTGGGAATTTCCCGCCCCTTCCCGTTACCCGTCACACCGTTCATTCGCAGCGGCTACTTGAAAACCGGCAACACGATTGAAGAACTGGCCCTGGCCTGTGGCATCGACGCCAGCGCGCTGGAAACCACCGTGGCGCACTACAACCACCATGCGCGAAAAGGTGAAGACCCGCAGTTCGGTCGTGGCTCCACACCTTACAACCGCAAGCAAGGCGATCCACTCCAGCAACCCAACCCCTGCGTCGCGCCAATCGACAAAGGTCCGTTCTACGCCGTCAAGGTTCAGCCAGGCTGTTTCGGCACATTCGCCGGGCTGAAGGTCAATCAACACGCGCAAGTACTCGACGGCGATGGGCAAGCCATCCACGGGCTCTACGCCGCGGGCACCGATATGGCCAGCATCATGGGCGGCTACTACCCCGCCGGCGGGATCAATCTTGGTCCGGCGTTGACCTTCGGCTACATTGCCGCGCGACATATCGCTGGCGTAACCGCGTACGAACGGGAGAGCACGCTGCCGCGCTCAACGACTACCGGCGAGGGAACCAAACAGCCCGCGTGATGCCTGAGACGTTCGCCGAAGCTCGTCTGCCGCCATCGTTTTTGCAAGTGAATGCCATACTGCCTTTTATTCGGCATAGTCTGACCATCAACCTGGCGCCCATCCCAGCCACCAGCGACACTCATCACCACGCGTAAACAGAGGATTCCCACATGCTATGGAAAAAAGGCCGCCGCAGCGACAACGTGGTCGATGCACGCGGTGAGGATGCTGGCGGTGGTGGTGACGGCGGCGGGATGCGCTTTGGCGGTGGCAAGGGACTGAGCCTGACGGCCATCGTGCTGATCGTCGGCATCGGCTGGATCACGGGGCAAGACCCGATGCAGATTCTCGGGCAGTTGGCCGGACAGATGAACCAACAGTCAGCCCCGGCTACCACGCAAACCGTGCAAACCCGCAAGGCGCCGCCAGCCAATGATCAACAGGCCGAGTTTGTCGCGCGAATCCTCGGCGACACCGAAGACACCTGGGGCCAGATCTTCCAGCAAGCCGGTCGCCAATACACGGCGCCCAAGCTGCTGCTGTTCAGTGGCCGAGTGAATTCCGGCTGCGGTGGCGCCTCCTCGGCGACCGGTCCGTTCTACTGCCCGGCAGATCAACGGGTGTATCTGGACATGAGTTTCTTCAAGGAAATGTCTCAACGCTTCGGTGCCGCCGGCGATTTCGCCCAGGCTTACGTGATTGCTCACGAAGTCGGCCATCACGTGCAAACCTTGCTCGGCGTATCCGCCAAGATCCAGGCCGCACGTCAAAAAGGTGCGCGCATGGAAGGTGACGGCGGTCTGCTGGTGCGTCAGGAATTGCAGGCCGACTGCCTGGCCGGTGTCTGGGCCAACAACGCGCAAAAACGCCTGAACTGGCTGGAGCCGGGTGACGTCGAAGAAGCCCTGAACGCCGCCAATGCCATCGGCGACGACCGTTTGCAGCAACAGGGGCAGGGCCGCGTGGTCCCGGATTCGTTTACCCATGGCACCTCGGCGCAACGGGTTCGCTGGTTCAAGACCGGCTTCGCCCAGGGCCGGGTCAGTCAATGCGACACCTTCGCGACGAAGAGCCTTTAAATGAGCACGCGCTGGCTGCTGGTATTCACGCTGTTATTCGGCAGCGCCAACCTGCTGGCTGCCGAGCATGCGGTCAAGGTCATCAGCCCCGGTCGCCTGAACATGGGCGACGCCGAGCTGCCGGTTGGCGTGAGCCAGTCGTCGCCGCAGATCCAGCGTGTACTGATCGTGATTCACGGGCGCTTGCGCAACGCCGAAACCTACCGCCAGAGCGCGGAAAGAGCCGCCGAGCAGGCCGGACAAAGCTCAACCACCCTGGTGATTGCGCCGCAGTTTCTTAATGAAAGCGACATCGTACGCCATCAACTGCCCGACAGCCTGCTGCATTGGCGCGGTGATGACTGGATGGCCGGCGAGCTGTCCATCGGAGCGAATCCGCTGAGTTCTTATGCGGTGCTCGACAAGATTCTGGAGCGCCTGAGCGATCGCCAGCAGTTTCCAACCCTGAAAGAAGTCGTCATCGCCGGCCATTCCGGTGGCGCACAAGTGGTGCAACGGTATGCACTGCTCGGCCACGATCAGCCGGCACTGCAATCTGCGGGCGTCAGCGTGCGCTACGTGATCGCCAACCCGTCGTCGTATGCGTATTTCGATGACCAACGACCGGTGCCGTTCAATGCCACGCGTTGCCCCGGTTTCAACGACTGGAAGTACGGGCTGCTGAAACTGCCGGACTACGCCAACGGGCAAACGCCGCAGCAACTGGAGCAAGGCTACGTACAGCACAACATCACCTATTTGCTCGGTCAGCGAGACACCAACCCGCATCATCCGGCACTCGACAGAAGCTGCGCTGCCGAGACGCAGGGCGCGTCTCGGCTGGTTCGTGGGCATCGCTACTTTAACTACCTGCAGCAGCGCCATCCCGAAGGGTTGAATCAGCGGCTGATCGAAGTGCCCGGCGTCGGGCATAACGGGGACAAGATGTTCACCTCGCCCGAGGGGCAGAAGGCGTTGTTTCAGTAGCTGGAAGCAGGTCGCCTGATAGGGCCCTATCGCGAGCAAGCTCGCTCCCACAGGGGATCGCGTGAAGATCAAATGTGGGAGCGAGCCTGCTCGCGATAGCGGTTAACCAGACAACAATCCCCTCAAGGCGACAACATCTGCCGCAACGCCACACAATCCTGCGCATGCCAGTCGGCCAATTCCGGCCATGGATTCTCCGGCATATTTACCAGCACCGTCCGTGCCCCCGCCGCGCGCCCGCAATCCAGGTCAAAGCGATAATCGCCGACCATCACCAACTCGCTCGGCGCTACGTCCCAAGCCTTGGCCAGCTTCAGCAGGCCACCCGGATGCGGTTTGGGCGGTGCTTCATCACGACCCAGCACATCCTCCACCGCAAAGCAGTCAGACAGGCCGATCGCCTCAAGCGTGACATGGGCCAGCTCGCGTGCGTTACGCGTGAGAATGCCGAGGCGATAACCGCGCCCGGCCAGCTCACGCACCAGTTCCACCGCACCGGGTGCCGGTTTGGAACCCAGCGCCAAGTCACGCTCATGCTCCAGCAGCCAGGCGTGTTTCGCCGCGGCTTCATCAGCCGGCAGCGCCGCGAGATGGGTGAGGATGTCGTGTTCAGCGGGAATCGCCAGCGCCTGGCGAATCGCCACAAAATCGTGCACGGCCACAGTCAGCGTGCCGTCCATGTCGAACACCCAATGCCGCACCTCGGAGAGACTCATGCCCAATCCTTGCGATGACGAATCAGCCCTTCCTGCGTCACCGATGCCACCAGCTTGCCGGCGCGGTTGAACACACTGCCGCGTGAGAAGCCGCGAGAATTGCCGGCCCAAGGGCTGTCCATGGCGTACAGCAACCAGTCATCGGCGCGCAGGTCGGCATGGAACCACAAGGCGTGATCGAGGCTGGCGACTTGCATGTCTTTCTGCCAGACCGACTTGCCGTGCGGCAACATCGAGGTGGTCAGCAAACCGAAATCAGAGGCATAGGCCAGCAGGTATTTATGCAGCGCCGGCGAGTCGGCCAACGCACCGTCGGCGCGAAACCAGACGTACTTGATCGGGTCGGCCGGTTGCGGGTTGTACGGGTCTTTCTCCGTCACCGGACGGACTTCGATCGGCTTTGGGCACAGCAGCTTTTCGCGCATGTGCTCGGGAATCAGATGCGCGCGTTGCTGGGTGATTTCCAGCTCCGACGGCAGGTTTTCCGGGCCGACCACTTGCGGCATCGCGGTCTGGTGTTCGAAGCCTTCTTCGTCGTATTGAAACGATGCGCTGCAGGTGAAGATCGGGTTGCCCTTCTGGATCGCCGTCACGCGGCGAGTGCTGAAGCTGCCGCCATCGCGCACCCGATCCACCTGATAGACCACCGGCATCCCCGCATCGCCCGGACGCAGGAAATAACCGTGCATCGAATGCACATGGCGCGCGTCTTCGACCGTCTGGCTGGCCGCGGAAAGGGACTGGCCCAACACCTGGCCGCCGAACAGCTGACGAAAACCGAGGTCCTGGCTGCGACCGCGAAACAGGTTTTCTTCGATCGGTTCCAGGGTCAGCAAGTCGACCAGATCATCCAACACATGGCTCATTCAGACTCTCCTCACACAGAGCAATGCCGCGCAGTCTTGGCTGCGGCGGTCGATTCAGATAGTGGCCAGGGCCAACCATGAGCCCATTGTAAACATCCCGGCTATCTTATCCATGCAAGGTTTCCAACCATTGCTCGCGGGTAATGCGGTACAGCACATGGCGGCGCAGCGGATGATCGGGCGCAAGTTTGGGGTGCTCGAAATCCGCTGCGGGGTCGTGATGCATGCCAATGGCTTGCATGACTTTCTGCGAAGGCAGGTTAGCCTCGGTGGTAAACGCCACGACTTCGTCCAGCGCCAAACGGTCAAAGCCGCAGCGCAGAGCCGTCCAGGCCGCTTCACTGGCGTAACCCAGCCCCCAATGCTCACGGGCCAGACGCCAGCCGATTTCGGTCGCCGGGGTGAAAGCAGCCTCGAACCCGACTACCGCCAATCCGGTAAAACCGATAAACGCACCGGTGTCCTTGCGCTCCAGCGCCCACAAACCGAAACCATGTTCAGCGAAATGACCACGGATTCGCCCGATCAATGCCGCACTTTCCAGACGGCTCAAAGGCGCCGGAAAGTAGCGCATGACCTGTGGGTCGGCGCACATCGCCGCAAACGCCGGCAAATCCTCATCGCGCCATTGGCGCATCAGCAGCCGCGCGCTCTCGAGTTGCAGTATCGGCTCCATCGTTCCCCCTCCGTTCCCCTGCAAACAAGTCTACATCGCTGGTAGGATCCTTCACTCATTCACTCCATGAAATCGCCATGTCGCTGCCGCTGATTTACCACGAAGACTACAGCCCCGAATTCCCGGCGGAACATCGCTTTCCCATGGACAAGTTCCGACTGCTGCGCGATCACCTGGTGGACAGTGGTTTGACCCAGGATCACCAGTTACTACGCCCGGAAATCTGCCCGACCGAGATTCTCGCCCTCGCCCATGACCCTGCATATATCGAACGCTACATGGGCGGCGAGTTGTCCCGCGAAGACCAGCGGCGGCTCGGCCTGCCGTGGAACGAAGCACTGGCCCGACGCACCGTGCGCGCGGTCGGCGGCTCATTGCTGGCCGCCGAGCAGGCGCTGAAACACGGCATGGCCTGCCATCTGGCCGGCGGTACGCATCACGCCCATTACGATCACCCGGCAGGTTTCTGCATCTTCAATGACCTGGCGGTGATCAGCCATTACCTGCTGGAAAGCGGTCGCGTCGGTCGGGTGCTGATCTTCGACTGCGACGTGCACCAAGGCGATGGGACTGCACGCATACTGGAACATACCCCGGACGCGGTGACGGTTTCCCTGCACTGCGAAAAGAACTTTCCCGCACGCAAGGCCAAAAGCGACTGGGACATTCCGCTGCCCATGGGCATGGGCGACGAGGATTACCTGAAAGTCGTCGATGACGCGTTGAATTACCTGCTGCCGCTCTATCAACCCGACCTGGTGCTGTATGACGCCGGTGTCGATGTGCATAAAGATGACGCGCTGGGCTACCTGAAACTGACCGATGAAGGCGTCGCCGCCCGTGACGAAAGCGTACTGCGCCATTGCCTGGGGCGCGATATTCCGGTGGTCGGGGTGATCGGCGGCGGCTACAACAAGGACCGCCAGGCCCTGGCGCGACGCCATGGCATCCTCCATCACAGCGCACAACGGGTCTGGCAGTCATCAGGTTGTCACTGAGATGTGGATGCTTTACCCACAATGCCTGTGGAACGGCCTGTGGATAACCTGAGTGAAAGGCCCTACAGCCCATGCTGCATACAGCCTGCAAAGGACTGAGTGTTTTTTGACCAGTAAAACACCGTCCTGTAGCAGCTGCCGAGCCCGCGAGGCTGCGTTCGGCTCGGTCCGCGCTCGGGCGAAGCAGTCGTTGAATCAGACAACGCGTTCTTTCAGGTAAACCGCATACTCAGGATTTGCGAGGACTTCGTCCTCGAACGCAGCCTCGCGGGCTCGGCAGCTGCTACGGACGCAGTCCTGCACCGTATTTCAAAGTTGTGCTGATAGAATGCCCGCCCTATTCCGCCGAACCGCAGCTCACGCCATGACCCAGCCCTCCGCCAAACGCCCTCACCACGTCGCCATCATCGGCGGCGGCCCTGCCGGCCTGATGGCCGCGGAAGTGCTGAGCCAGGCAGGGGTCAAGGTCGATCTGTACGACGGCATGCCCTCGGTAGGTCGCAAATTCCTGCTGGCCGGCGTCGGCGGCATGAACATTACCCATTCCGAAGCCTACCCGGCATTTCTGGCACGCTATGCCGAGCGCGCCCCGCACATCGCCCCGTTACTGCGCGAATTCGGCGCTGACGCCTTGTGCCAGTGGATTCATGGTTTGGGTATCGAAACATTTATCGGCAGCTCTGGCCGAGTGTTTCCGACCGACATGAAGGCCGCCCCGCTACTGCGCGCCTGGCTCAAACGCCTGCGTGATGCCGGCGTCGTTATCCACACCCGCCACCGCTGGCTGGGCTGGAACGCCGATGGCAGCCTGCGTATCGATAGCCCCGAGGGCGAGAAGGCGATCAGCGCCGATGCGCTGTTACTGGCGCTGGGTGGCGGCAGTTGGTCCCGCTTGGGTTCGGATGGCGCCTGGATGCTACCGCTGGAACAACGCGGAGTCGCCTTGGCGCCGCTGCAACCGAGCAATTGCGGTTTCGAGGTAAAGGCCTGGAGCGAGCTGATGGTCAGCAAATTCGCCGGGGCCCCGCTGAAAAATATCGCCATTGGCCTCAACGACGATGTGCCGCGACTCGGCGAATGCGTAATCACTGCCACCGGCATCGAAGGCAGTTTGATTTACGCGTTGTCGGCGCCGATCCGCGAGACCATCAATCAAACCGGCTCGGCAACCCTTCACCTCGACCTGCTGCCCGGTAGGCCTGTGGATAAAATTCAGACAGCGTTGAGCAAACCCCGTGGATCACGCTCCATGGCCAAACACCTGCACAGCCAACTCGGCCTCGACGGCGTCAAGGCTGCACTACTACGCGAACTGACGCCGGCCGAATGCTTCGCTGACCCGCTTTTGCTGGCCAACGCGATCAAGGCCTTGCCCCTGACGCTGGTCAACACCCGCCCATTGGACGAAGCCATCAGCAGCGCCGGTGGCGTGACGTTCGAGGCAATGAATGAAAACCTGATGCTCAAGCAACTGCCTGGCGTGTTCTGCGCGGGGGAAATGCTCGATTGGGAAGCGCCAACGGGTGGCTATCTGCTGACCGCATGTTTCGCCAGTGGGCGAGCGGCGGGGTTGGGGATGGTGGAGTGGTTGCAGCGCAAGGCTTGAAAACCGGGTCGCGTCCTTCGCGAGCAGGCTCGCTCCCACAGGGGAATGCATTTCCAATGTGGGAGCGAGCCTGCTCCGGGCGGCGCTCCGACGAAAACGGTTTAACAGGCGCAGCGTCTAATCAAGGCTTACGCTTGCGCGGCCCAGTATTGAACACCGGCACTTTGCGCACAGGCTTGATCGAAGGCTCCGGCGCCGAAGCATCACCGCTTTCCACCCACTTGCCGAGGTTGCGTTTACCGCCGCCGGAGACTTTTGGTTTCTTCGGTTTTTTCGGTTTCTTGACCACCTGGCCGCTGGCATCGGTGTCCGGCACGCGGTGTTCCGGTTCGAAGTCCTGCTCCATATGACGGGGCAAGGTCTTTCGCGTCAGCATCTCGATGGCCGACAGCTGATTCACTTCATCGGCACACACCAGCGAAATCGCCTCACCGGTCGCGCCTGCACGGCCGGTGCGACCGATACGGTGGATGTAGTCCTCGGCAACGATCGGCAGGTCGAAGTTCACCACCAGCGGCAAGTCTTCGATATCCAGACCACGGGCCGCGACGTCAGTAGCGACCAGAATCTGCACTTCACTGGCCTTGAAACGGTCCAGTGCGCGCTGGCGGGTGGCTTGTGGTTTGTCGCCGTGAATACCGTCGGCATTCACGCTCAGGCCCTGGAGTTTTTCCACCAACGCGTCTACGCCGTTACGGGTCTTGGCAAACACCAGCACCTGCTTCCAGCGATTCTTGCGCAGCAAGTGAATGAACAGCTCGGCCTTGCGCTTCTTGTCGACCGTGACCACCCATTGCTTGACCGTATTGGCGGCAACGTTGCGCGGGCTGACTTCGATGCTCAGCGGATCATTGAGCATTTTCCCGGCCAACTCGCGAATTGCATCGGAGAAGGTCGCGGAGAACAGCAGCGTCTGCCGCTTTTTAGGCAGCGCCTTGTAAATGTTCGCCAGTTCTTCGGAGAAACCCAGATCCAGCATGCGGTCGGCTTCGTCCAGCACCAGGGTTTGCAACTGGTTGAACTTCAGCGCGTTCTGGCGGAACAGGTCCAGCAGGCGACCAGGCGTGGCGACCAGCAGGTCGACGCCTTTGCGCAGCTTCATCATTTGCGGGTTGATGCTGACACCGCCGTACACCGCGTAGGTGCTCAGCGGCAGGTTCTCAGCATACTGGCGCACGCTTTCATGAACCTGCTCGGCCAGTTCGCGGGTTGGCACCAGGATCAGTGCACGTACCGAGTTACTGGTGACTTTCGGCCCTTCCATGGCCAGCAATTGTAACAGCGGCACGGCGAAACCGGCGGTCTTGCCGGTACCGGTCTGGGCCGCAGCCATCAGGTCGCGACCTGCCAGCACCGCCGGAATGGCCTGTGTCTGCACCGGGGTCGGGGTCTGGTAGCCGAGCGTCTCAAGGGCGCGCAGCAAGGGTTCGATCAGGCCAAGAGTGGCGAAAGTCATGGGAATACCGTAGGAAAAATCAGCGCGAGTGTGCAATGGCGCGCAGTTTACCCTAATTCACACGGGATTCTGTCGGCACCAGGACAGCAGGCCGCTCAGGAGCACGTCGCCACTGCGGCAGACTGATCAGCACCACGGCACTGATGATCACGGCCATCGCCACAGCCTCTTCGATACCGATGCTTTCTCCGGCAAAAACGATCCCCAGCAACACCGCCACTGCCGGGTTGACGTAGGCATAACTGGTGGCCGCCGCCGGGCGGACGTTTTTCAGCAGGTACATATAGGCGTTGAAGGCGACGATCGAGCCGAACACCACCAGGTACAACATCGCGACCCAACCCTCGAGCGGCGGCAGGCTTTGCAGCTGTTCGCCAGTCAGTGCGCTGCCGATCAACAACACCACGCCGCCGACCAGCATTTGCGCCGCACTGGACATCGCGCCCTGAGGCATTGGCAAATGTTTGCTCCACACCGAACCAAACGCCCAGGCTGCCGCCGCACCAATCAGCAGCACAGCCCCCAAAGGGCTCGATTGCAGATTGGAGCCCAGATTGAGCATGGCGATACCGATCAGCCCGAGCACAATCCCCGCCCATTCCAGACGGGTGTTACGCGCGCCCCAGAAATATCCGCAGAGCAAGGTAAACAACGGCACCGTCGCCACTGCCAAGGCCGCAACGCCAGAGGCCACGCCCGTGTGCTCGGCCATGCTGACCGCGCCATTGCCAAAGCTGAGCAACAAAATCCCGATCAGCCCCGCCGCCTTCCACTGCGGCCAGGTCGGTGCAGGCACACCACGCCAGCGCAGAAAGGCATACATCAGCGTCCCGCCAACAATAAAACGAATGCCGCCCAGCATCAGCGGCGGCCAGTACTGCACGCCGATGCGTATCACCAGGTAGGTCGATCCCCAGATCACGTACAACGCAAAAAAGGCACCGATCAGCGGTAACGGGAAACGGCGTAGGCCTGGCATGGGACACTCGAAGGCAGGACAAGGAGAGCGTTATTTTAGAAAGCCGACAGACGGAACTTAAGTTACAAAACCTGTTTATAAGGCCAGTACACTTTTCAAAGCACCCTTGAGAAATGCGTTCCGTTGGGGTTACTGGAGGGGAATGGCAAGTAGAAAACTAATGTGGGAACGGGCTTGCTCCGGGCGGCGTTCCGACGAAAGCGGTCTGACGGCCACATCTGTTCTGGATGTGCCGCCGTCTTCGCGAGCAAGCCCGCTCCCACAATGAACCTGCGGTGTTGTCAGAACCCCCGATGGCGCTTGAGGTGTTCGTTGATCTTCGCCGCCGGCACTTTCTGCAAGCTGCACAGCAGATCATGGGACAGCTCGCGCAAGCCGTGCTTGTGCCGCAGCTCCTGCGCCAGATGCGCGGTGAGGTTGGCAGCCATTTCGGCATCGGCCATTGCCCGGTGAGCCTGACCGGTGTGGGGCAATTGCGCGAAGGTGGTGAGGGTGCCGAGCTTGTGGTTCGGTGCGGCCGGCATCAGGCGCCGGGCGAGTAACAGCGAACAGGCAAAATTCTGCAAGCGTGTGCGTTTGATCCGCCCCAGCTCAAAGTCCCAGAACTTCTGGTCGAAGGCGGCGTTGTGGGCCAGCAGAGGCGTGATACCGACGAACTCGTTGACCTCATTCATCACCTGCTCGGCCGAGGGTGCAGTACGCAGCATGGCGTTGCTGATACCGGTCAATTGCTCGATGAAGGCCGGGATGCGCACGCCGGCGTTCATCAGGCTTTGGTAACGGTCGACAATGCGCCCCTGTTCAAGAATCACCACGGCAATTTCCGTGGCCCGGCAGCTGCTGCTCGGGGAGATTCCGGTGGTTTCAAAGTCGATGACGGCTATGCGTTCCAAACCTGTTCCTTGGGTTCAATAATCAGTTTTTAAGCAGCAACGCGCCTTCGATCGGCACGTAACGGCTGGCCGCGCGAATCAGCGAGTTGGCGGTGAGCCCCGGCACGCCATAGGCCACCGCTTCGACACCGTGCTTGGCGATGATCCGCTCCAGCAACATGTCGAAATCACCGTCACCGGAGGCCAGCACCACTTCGTCGACGTGATCGGCGGCGTCCATGATGTCGAGGGTGATGCCCACGTCCCAGTCGCCCTTGGCCGAGCCGTCGCTGCGCTGGATGTAGGGCTTGAGCTTCACAATGAAGCCGAGGTTGCGCAGGATCTGCTGGAATTGCTGCTGCTTGCTGTCGCCGCGATCGATGGCGTAGGCATAGGCCTCGACGATCTGCCCGCGCTGACTGACGTCAGCCCAGAGGGCGGCGTAGTTGAAATGACAACCGTAGGCCTGGCGCACGGTGTAATAGAGGTTTTGGACATCGGCGAACACCGCGATCTTCTTCACCGCAAATCCTCATGGCGCGCACAAGCGCAGGCGATTGATCAGACCCAAGGTCCGAAAAGTCGCCCAGTATGCCAGCCAGAAGGAATTTTCCGCGAATAATCAGTCCGGGACGCAACAAGGCCCCGGACGAACGGCGTATCAGACGAAGGAATCGTCATCACCACCGAAGAATGAGCTGTCGTCGCTGTCGTCGACGTCTGCAAACCCACCCTGATCGTTATTGCTCCAGGAGTCGTTGTTGGCCAGGCGCTCGCTGTCATTCACTTGAGCCGGCTCTTYCTTGATGACTTCAACGATTTCCTGCGGCTGCTGCTGGTTGCTGTGGAACAGGCTGCTGATGCCCTGCGCCAGCATCACACCACCGGCCACGCCAGCTGCGGTTTTCAAGGCCCCGCCGAGGAAGCTGCTGCCGGCTGCCGGCGCCTGTTGCTGGGGTGCCGCGTAGTTCTGTTGTGGTGCACCAAAGTTTTGCTGTGGGGCACCATAGTTTTGTGGCGGTGGCGCAGAAGGTCGCGCCGGTTCACGCCAGCCGCCGCTCGACGCTGGAGCGCTCTGGGCCGGTGCAGGCTGTGGGTCACGGGAGCCGCCGAAGATGCTCGACAGGAAACCACCGCCGCTGTTGCTCGGGGCGGGTGCCGCGGCCTGGGCCCTGGCTTGTTGCAACTCAGCTTGCAGTTGCTGAATTTGCTGGGTGAGCTGTTTGTTTTGCTCGTCGAGGCTCTTGATCGCCGCCTCTTGCACCAGAATCGCCTGAGTCATGAAATAGCCCGCTGCAGGCTGGCGACCCAAATGTTCCTTGATCCGCGCTTCGGCCAGGGCATCGCGCGGGGATGAATCCGTTTCGGCCTGTTGCAGCCGTGAAAACAGTCCATCGATCAGGGTTTGTTCTTCGCTGTTCATGGCGACCTCATAGATTGCCGGAAAATCATGGCCCTTTTCCCTTATGGATAAGGTGCCCCCTAGTTATGGGGCTGTTACTGATTGTTTCAATAGCCTTTACCGAACGTTTACGTTTGCTCGACTGCCGGTCGCATCGGTTACAGTGTCGACATACTTTGTAACCAGCGAAAGCGACCGATGAATCCGTTAGACGTACTCCGCGACTCCCTGTATTTCTTCCAGCGCAACCTGGGCCGTATCGTGCCGCTGTGTCTGCCGTTGGTCGTGCTTGAAGCCTTGCTTCAGCAACTGGTCGACCACTCCCAGGGGCCAGACGCCTTTCCCGGCTATAGCGTGATTGTCGGGTTGCTGGTGTATCCGCTGTACACCGCTGCGCTGATCCTGTTTCTCGATGCCCGCAGCCGTGGTGAATCACCGCGCACCCTGGCCCTGTTGTCGGCGTCGCTCAGCCTGTGGCCGCGTTTTGCGTTGCTGACGGCGGTCAACACCTTGCTGATTCTGGTGGGGTTGTCGCTGTATTTCCTGCCAGGCATCTGGTTGATGGTGATGCTCGCCTTTGCCGAATACCTGCTGGTGCTGCGCAACATGCAGCCACTGGAGGCCATCCGGGAAAGCATGCGCCTGGCCCGCGGCAATTTCCTGCGCATCCTGCTGTGCATTCTCTGCGTGATGGGCCCGCTGTGGATGCTCAAAGGCGCGAGCCTGGCCATCTACCCGGAGCCGCAGAACCCGGCACTGTCGCTGATCATCGAAAGCGTCCACAGCTTTCTGCAACTGTTCACCAGCGTGGTGCTGTTTCGCCTGTTCATGCTGATCAGCGAGGCGCCTGACAAAACCGAAGGCAGCGCCTGACAGCGCTACCCTTGGGGTCCGGGCGCGCCTCGGTTATGCTCGGACCCAACTTTGTAACGCCATAAGCCGAGCCATGACCCGTCTACTGCGCTACACCCTGCTGGGCCTGCTGATTCTCGTCAGCCTGCTGTTTTCCTTTCTCTACAGCCTGACCTGGCGCCCCGACGCCAAGGAAACGCTCCCCGTCAGTTGCAGCACCAGCGCGCCTGTGCTGGTGCCGGGACAGGCGTTGAAGGTGATGACCTGGAACGTCCAGTTCCTGGCGGGTAAACGCTATGTGTTCTGGAATGACCTGGCTCAAGGCCCTGATGAAAGCCCGACCCCGGAAGACATGGCCTTCAGCCTAGATGAAGTGGCACGGGTAATCCGCGATGAGCAGCCGGACCTGGTCCTGTTGCAGGAACTGGATGATGACGCCAAGGCCAGCGGCTATCAGAACCAGCTCAAATTGCTCCAGGAGCGCCTGGCCGACCTCTACCCTTGCAGCACGTATGCCTTCGACTGGAAGGCCGACTTCATTCCCGATCCACACATTTTCGGTAGCGTTGGCCGGCAATTGGCGACCTTGAGCCGCTACCAGATCGAACACGCCGAACGCCTGCAGTTGCCTGAAGCGCCGATCAATTTCATCAGCCGTCAGTTCCAGCCGAAAAACGCCCTGTTGGCGAGTTACCTGCCACTGCGCGATGGCGGGCAAATGGCGGTGCTCAACACTCACCTCGATCGGGCAGTGAAGCCTGATGAGACCCAGCAGGCGAAGGTGACGGCGGTTGCCAAGGTACTCGACACGTATGAAGGTCGCGGCACGCCGTGGCTGATCGGTGGCGACTTCAACCTGTTGCCGCTGGGCCAATATCAACGCCTCACGCCCGAGCAGCGCACGCCCTACTCCGTCGACAGCGCCCTGCATGTGTTGTGGGACAAGTACCCGATGATCCCGGCCAACAACGAGGCCAGCGGTGTCGATCGGGACCAGTGGCTGACCCATTACCCTAACGACCCCGGCCTCAACGGCCCGGACCGCACCGTCGACTACCTGTTCTACAGCCCGAGGATCAAACGTGTCGAAGCGCAAGTGCGGCAGGACGATACGCTGCGCATCTCCGATCACCTGCCGGTGATTGCACGGTTTCTACTCCCGCCCGCTCCGTAGCCCGCTCACGAAGATCGAGTGTGGGAGCGAGCCTGCTCGCGATAGCGGTGGGTCAGTCAACAGTGATGTTGAACGGTATGCCGCTATCGCGAGCAGGCTCGCTCCCACAAGGGGTTCTCCAACATTTTGAGAGTATGTGATTGGACCTTAAGGCTTACGCGGCTTGGCCCGCGCAGTGGCCTCGGCCACCAGCGGGTCATCCGGCCAGTAATGCTTCGGGTAGCGTCCCTTGAGGTCCTTCTTCACCTCGGCATAGGTGCTACGCCAGAAGTTCGCCAGGTCCTGGGTGACCTGCACCGGTCGGCGCGCCGGTGACAGCAAATGCAGCTTGACCACCTGCCGGCCACCGGCAATGCGCGGGGTTTCGGCCAGGCCGAACAGCTCCTGCAAACGCACCGCGAGAATCGGGGGATGTTCGCTGTAATCCAGACGAATCGATGAACCGGAGGGCACGCTCAGATGATGCGGCGCCTGCTCATCGAGGCGCTGTGGCAATGGCCACGGCAGCAGGTTATGCACAAAGCTCGACACATCCAGGCTGGCGAAATGGCTGAGCCGCGAAACCCGTCCCAGGTACGGCATCAACCAGTGTTCCAGACTGGCCAGCAACGCCGCATCACTGACGTCCGGCCACTCACTCTCGCCCTGCTTGCTCAAGTCCAGCTGACGCAACAATGCCACTCGTGCCTGCCACTGACGCAACTCCGGAGTCCACKGCAACAGCTCCAGGCCTTTGCGACGCACCAGATTGACCAACGCCTGGCTGCGCGCGGTTTCATCAAGGCCGGTCAACGGTTCGCGACTGAGCACCAACTCGCCCACCTTGCGCTGACGCTCCGCCCGCAGCACGCCTTCGCGCTCGTCCCAGTCGAGCTGATCGACGCAGCGCACCTGCTCCGCCAGCACCGAATCGAACAGCGCCGGATCAAAATCCGCTGCCAGATAAATCCGCTCTTCACGTTGCCCCTGACGACTGCCCAKATCGGCGATCACCAGCCAGGGTTGTTTCATCAGGCTGTCAGCCTCGGCGAACAAAGCCGCACGACCGTTAGCCAGACGATACTCCGCACCACCGGCGCGGCGCTGCTGGGCGACGCGGTCCGGATAGGCCAGCGCCAACAACGCGCCGAGCCAGCGCGGATGCTCCGGATCGCTGACCGGCGACTCGGCTTTGCCGCGCAGATAACCACGATATTGCCGGGCCAATTGCCGCGCCCGCTGCACACCACCCTGAGCGCCACGCGCCGCCCGTTCTTCGCCGGATAACAGCACCAGACGACTGTGCAGATCCGCACCGGCACCGCGCAAAATATCCCGCTCACCGAGCAATGCCGCGACGTCGCAAGCCATGTTCGCCAGCCCCAACGCCTGCCCACGCAGTAACAGGTGCGCGATACGCGGATGGGCCGGCAGTTCGGCCATGGCTTGACCGTGGCGAGTGAGCTTCCAGTCTTCAGTAGACGAACCCTGCAACGCGCCCAAGCGCTCGAGCAAGTCCTGCGCCTGTGCATAAGCCGCCGCTGGCGGCACATCGAGCCAGACCAGTTGCCCAGGCGTCACGCCCCAACGCCCGAGCTGCAAGGCCAGCCCGGCAAGGTCGGCCGAGAGAATTTCCGGGCTGGCGTAGGCCGCCAGTTGGTCGTGTTGATCCTGCGACCAGAGCCGATAACACACACCCGGCTCCAACCGTCCTGCGCGGCCGGCACGCTGGGTGGCGCTGGCGCGGGAGATGCGCTGGGTGTCGAGGCGGGTCATGCCGCTGCCAGGGTCGAAACGCGGCACTCGTGCCAGCCCGGCGTCAATGACCACTCGCACGCCGTTGATGGTCAGACTGGTTTCGGCGATGTTGGTGGCCAGCACTACTTTGCGCTGGCCAGGTGGCGCCGGATCGATGGCCGCACGTTGCGCCGCCAGATCAAGCTCGCCATGCAACGGGCAGAGCAACACCTCGGAGCGCTCGCCCAAGGCATCCGCCAGCTGCTGGTGCACACGACGGATTTCCGCTTGCCCGGGAAGGAACACCAACAGGCTGCCCGCTTCATCGTTCAGCGCGTCGAGAATGGTCTGCACCACTCGCGGCTCGATGAATTCACCCGGCTGAAAGGGTCGCCCCCAACGCATCGTCACCGGGTACATGCGACCCTCACTGCGCAGGATCGGGGCGTCATTCAGCAGCCCGGCGAGGCGCTCGCCTTCGAGGGTTGCCGACATCAACAGGATCTTCAGCGGCTGCTCATCCCGAAACAACTCGCGGCCATTCAGGCTCAGGGCCAGCGCGAGGTCGGCATCGAGGCTACGCTCGTGGTATTCGTCGAAGATCAGCAGACCCACACCGTCCAGCGCCGGGTCCTCCTGCAAGCGGCGAGTGAGGATGCCTTCGGTGACGACTTCGATGCGCGTGTTCGGCCCAACCTTGCTGTCCAGGCGAATCCGGTATCCGACGGTTTCGCCGACTTTTTCGCCGAGCTCGCTGGCCAGCCGTTCGGCCGCCGCCCGCGCGGCCAGCCGACGCGGTTCAAGCATGAGTATGGTTTGCCCGGCCAGCCACGGCTCATTCAACAACGCCAACGGCACGCGGGTGGTTTTACCGGCGCCGGGCGGTGCTTCGAGCACGGCTTCGTGGCGTGTCGCCAAGGCGTCACGCAGCGCGGGTAAAACTTCATCAATTGGCAAAGAAATCATGCTGGCTCCAAAGCAGAGGCGCGAGTATAACGGCGAACTGCTTGAGGTTAATCACGGTCCTAATTCATACCGATGACGTTTCGTTTCATGTTTGCTCAGGAGATTTACCATGCGTACTCCATTTCGCCTGATTGGCGGTGTACTGGTTGCGACCCTGCTGACTCAAGTGACCGCTTGCGGTTCGATTTTCTACCCGGATCGCCGTGGCCAGATCGACGGCAAGATCGACCCGGCGATTGCCGCACTCGATGCCGTGGGCCTGCTGTTCTATATCATCCCCGGCCTGATCGCATTCGCCATAGACTTCACCACCGGCGCGATTTACTTCGAACCCGGCAAAACAGCACAAGTGGCGCCGGAGAAACTCCGCCAGGCCATCGATGCCGATGGCAAGGTCGATAACCACAAGTTGCAGGCCATTCTCGAAAGCGAACTGGGCCGCAGCTTCCCGCTGGATGATCCGCGCCTGATTCAGCACAAGGGCAGCGTTCAGCAACTGGCTTTGCTCGGCCTGCAACCCGCTGCTTGATGCACAACACCGAGGAAACGCTCCACCTATGACCAGCAGCCCGGAACACGCTCGCCTGTTACGCCTCGCCACCCGCGCCTCCGTGGCGGTGGCGAGCACACTTATTGTCGCCAAGGCCATTGCCTGGTGGCTCAGCGGATCGGTGAGCATGCTCGCCGGGCTGACGGACTCGGCACTCGACGGCGTGACGTCGTTGCTCAATCTGTTGGCGGTGCATTACGCGTTGCGCCCGGCCGATGAAGATCACCGCTACGGGCACGGCAAGGCGGAATCCTTGTCGGGCATGGCACAAGCACTGTTCATCGGGGGCAGCGCGGTATTGATCGCGTATCAGGCATTCGAGCGCCTGAAACACCCGGAACCGGTGGGCGCGCCGTGGATCAGTATCGGCGTGATCATCTTTTCCCTGGTCCTGACCCTGGCGCTGCTGATGCTGCAACACCGGGTGATCCGCGAAACCGGCTCCAGCGCGGTGCGCGCCGACTCACTGCATTACCGTTCCGATATGATGCTCAACGGCAGCATCCTGGTCGCGTTGGTGCTGGCCGGTTTTGGCTGGCATCAAGTCGATGCCTGGTTCGGCCTGGGGATCGCCGTCTACATTCTGTGGAGCGCAATACAAATCGCCCGGGAAAGCTTTGCGGTGCTCATGGATGAAGAACTGCCACCGGACGTCAGCCAGCACATGCTCGAACTGGCGTGCAGCGTTCCCGGAGTACTCGGCGCACACGACTTGCGCACGCGGATCTCCGGCAGTCACTGGTTCGTGCAATTGCATCTGGAGTTGCCGGGGGAACTGACGCTGTCAGTCGCACACGGCATCAGCGATCAAGCAGCGGACGCCATTCACGCCGTTTACCCGCGAGCCGAAGTGCTGGTGCACGCCGACCCGCAGGAAGTGGCGACGGCCACCCGGAATCAGAAAGTGACCTGATATCCGCGTGAGACAAGGCAATTGCCCTCGGCCTGGCGGTAAGTCTGTACCACCTGTGGCGCCGGCTGATAGGTCACGGTCCGTGGATCGAAGCCACTCTGCTGAACCGCCCAACGATAGCAATCGTAACCGTCCTGAGTGACCTGCTCGGGCGACTGCCCATTGATCGGGTATGCCACCACGTCATAACCACTGCTGACGGGTTGTGGTTCCGGGTTGCCTACCGGCGGCTCAACCACAACGTACTCTTGAGTGCTCTCCTCGTAGGCGTAGTACGCGCCTGCTGCCAGAAACATCAGCGCGCCACCGATCCACACCTCCTGAGCGTAATCGGGCAGATACCGCACACGGATCCCGCGAGGCGGTTGAACCACCACATAACGCGGCCCGTTCGGGCGATACCAATAGCCACCGGAGTAGAAATAATCCTGCCCACGGTACGGCACACGGTCGTGACGGTCCGGGAAGCGGTCGATTATCTGACCTGGCCGATACCGCGGACCATCACCCCAGCCATTGCCATGTCCTTCGGGACGTCCCGGCCAGCGACGCTCATCCCGATGCTCATCGCGACCACCGGCCTGCCAACGCTGGTTGTAATCGTTGCGCCGTGGAACGTCCTGATAGTAGCCGCGCTGTGGTTCCTGGGTCTGACGAACAGTGTCCGGGCGGCCCTGGATCGGCAGGTTGTTCGCTGGCACAGGCGCTGGGCGAACTTGAACCTGGCCATTGGGCTCGTGTCGCTGACGGTTCTGCCAGTCGCCTCCCTGATTCTGATCGTTGCGTTCGAACTGGCGGCTGTTGTTGCCGCGAATGATTTCAGTCTGCGGACGTGACTGATTGATTTGGGGACGTGGCGGGTTGTACTCGACGCGAGGTTGATTGTTTTGCGGGTGCTGCTGGATGCTTTCCACGCGAGGCGGATTGTTTTCGGGACGCGGTTGATTACCTCCCTGATGACCTTCACCGCCATGCTCGTGCTGACCACCACCATTATTGTGTTGTTGTTGCTGCTGTTGCTGTTGCTGTCTACGAAGGAGTTCCTCCCCACCCTGACCTTCTGCCAGCAATGGCGCGCTGACACTTGCACACAACACACCAACACCTGCCATACGCCAGATGCGCGACTTCATGCTATTCCTCACTACGGTGGTGACCTATACGTAAGACTGGTAAAGCACAGGCCGGTTCAGCAACAGGTTATCAGTCACGAGACTTATTTTGCAGGCCATCAAAGGCGTTTCGCGGGCAATAAAAAAGGGAGACCCGTCGGCCTCCCTTTGAGAACTTCGTCCGTGCTCGACGCTTTTGACGTCGGCTCACCTCACTCCGTCTTCTGGACAGTGTGTAGCCCGGGGGCCAACTCAGCTCCTGTGGGAGTGGTGGCCGCGACTGGCCTGATTCGGCGGGTCGCTGTGGACTGTTTGTCCGGGCAGTGATTCTGGTGATAAGAATAGGCTTGGGGCGGCGGCAGCGGATTGCGAAGATTGCTCAAATAAACATGACTTGCGCAATTTTTAACCTTGGATAGATAATCCACCGCAATAGTTATGATAAAGGCCTGATTCATGAGCAAACTCGACCGATACGACTTGAGCATTTTGGCGGAATTGCAGCGCGACGCGCGCATCTCCAATCAGGAGCTCGCCGAACGCATCGGCCTGTCGCCATCGCCTTGTTCGCGACGGGTCAAGCAGCTTGAAGACGACGGCTACATCACCCGCCAGGTCGCCCTGCTCGACCGCAAGAAGCTCGGTCTGAGCCTGACCGCCTACGTGTTGATCGGCATGGACCGGCACACGCCCGAGCGCTTCGAGAACTTCGAAGCCGCCATCCGCACCTTGCCGCAAGTGCTCGAATGCAGCCTGGTGACCGGGATGGACGCCGACTATCAACTCAAGGTGGTGGTGCCGGACATGGACCACTACCAGAAACTGCTGCTCGGCCACCTGACCCGCATCGAAGGCGTGACCAGCGTGCGCTCAAGTTTTGTGCTGAACCAGGTGCTCAACAGCACCGAGTTGCCGTTGACCCATTTGCGCAACTAAGTACGCCATCGCGAGCAGGCTCGCTCCCACAATAGATCTCGGACGCTCACAAATAATGTGTTCACTGAAGATCCAATGTGGGAGCGAGCCTGCTCGCGATGGGGCCAGCACAGGCGATGAACAACTGCGGCAGACCGACGCACGTCAATGCGCCGCCAATATCCATTGGCGTATACTTCCCCAGCCTTTTTGCCCCGCCCGCGCTGGAGATAATCGATGGATCCTGCAGTATTTGAAGAGTGGATGATGACCGGCCTGGTCAGCATCCTGATCATTTTCATGGGTTTCATCGTCTGGGATCTGGCGAAAAAATCCAAGGCCGGACGCTTCGGCTCGTTCATCCTGTTCTTCGTGCTGGGCTTGGGCGTGGCGGCGTTCATCATCAAGAGTGTGGTGATCGGCCTGATCGAATCCGGCGCCTTATAAGCGCGCCGGCACTTCTTTCCACTGCCCCTGATCGAGACCTTCGATCGTCCAGTCGCCGATTCGCACCCGCACCAGACGCAGAGTCGGCAAGCCAACTGCAGCAGTCATGCGCCGCACCTGACGGTTGCGCCCTTCACGAATCACCAATTCCAGCCAACTGGTCGGCACGCTTTTGCGAAAGCGCACAGGCGGGTTACGCGGCCATAGTGCAGGTTCTTCCAACTGCCGCGCCTGCGCCGGCAAGGTCATGCCGTCATTCAACTCGACGCCCTCGCGCAAGCGTTGCAATTGCTCGGCGCTTGGCTCGCCTTCCACTTGCACCCAATAGGTCTTGGCCAACTTGTGTTTCGGATCAGCGATGCGCGCCTGAAGCTGGCCATCGTTGGTCAGCAGCAGCAAACCTTCGCTGTCACGGTCCAGCCGTCCTGCCGGGTAGATCCCGGGAATCTCGATATAGTCCTTGAGCGTCGCCCGCCCTTCACCGTCGCTGAACTGCGTCAGCACATCGAAGGGTTTGTTGAACAGAATCAGCTTCGGCTCGGCCGGTGGCGCTTTGGCAACACGTCGCGGGGCTGAAGAGGATTGCGCAGGTTTCACGCCGGGGCGGCGGGAAGCGGGACGAGGAGGACGCGGCATGGCAAAAACAACATCTAACGGTCAGGGCTGCCAATGCTAGTGCCCCGACCGCTAAATGACCATGACAACAATCAGCGGAACGGCGGTTCGTCGAAGCTGCGCAGTTTGCGCGAATGCAACGAGTTGAGTTCGGTGCGCAACAGATCCACCGCCGCGATACCGATCTTCAAGTGCTGACTGACCGCACGCTCATAGAAGGCGTTGGCCGAACCCGGCAACTTGATTTCGCTGTGCAGCGGCTTGTCCGACACACACAACAAGGTGCCGTACGGCACGCGCAGACGATAGCCTTGCGCAGCGATGGTGCCGCTTTCCATGTCCACGGCAACCGCGCGAGACAGGTTGATCAACGGACGCTCCTGAGCCCAGCGTAATTCCCAGTTACGGTCGTCGTAGGTCAATACGGTGCCGGTGCGCAGGCGCTTTTTCAGGTCATCGCCCTTTTCGCCGGTAACGTTGGCTGCCGCTTGCTGCAAGGCCAGCTGCACTTCGGCCAGGGCCGGAATCGGAATGTTCGGTGGCACCACCCGGTCGAGGATCCCGTCGCGACGCATATAAGCGTGGGCCAGCACGTAATCACCGATGGTCTGCGACTGCCGCAGGCCGCCGCAGTGACCGATCATCAGCCAGCAATGCGGGCGCAACACGGCCAAGTGGTCGGTGATGTTCTTGGCGTTGGACGGGCCCACGCCAATGTTCACCAGCGTGACACCGTGGCCGTCAGAGGCTTGCAGGTGATAGGCCGGCATCTGATAACGGTGCCAGACCACGCCGGCGGCAATGGCAGATGCTTCGCCGTGATCCATGCTCTTTTCGATGATCACGTTGCCCGGCAAAACCATGCGCACAAAACGTGGATCGGTGCGCAGTTGCTCCAGGCCATGGGTGATGAACTGGTCGACATAACGATGGTAGTTGGTCAGCAAAATCCACGGCTGCACATGGCGCCAGTCACTGCCGGTGTAGTGCACCAGACGGCGCAGGGAGAAATCCACCCGCGCTGCATCGAACAACGCCAGCGGTAGCGGGTCGGTGTTTTCCCAGTCGTACAAACCATCGGCAATACCATCGGTGGCGGCCGACAAATCGGTACTCGGGAACACTCGGGCCAATACCGCCGCAGTGACGCCGGAGCCAGCCAGCTCATCGCCCTGCTCGACCACGTACGGATACGGGATGTTCTGCTCACTGACGCCAACTTCCACCGTCACGGTGAAGTCGTGCATCAGCGGCACCAGTTGCTCCAGCAAATACTTACGGAAAGCCGCCGGATGGGTAACGGTGACGCTGTAGGTCCCCGGTAACTGGACCTTGGCGTAAGCCCGCGTGGTCTGTGGGACTTCGCCTTGGCAAAGGTAGGTCAGGCGTAATTCCGGATAACGAAACATCGCACGCTGTTCAGCGTCGGGTTCGATGCGGTCCTTGAGATAACGCTTGAGCGCCTGACTCAACGCCGTGGTGGCCCGCTCGTGCAGAGCGGCAAGCCGATCGACGGCTTGTTCGGCGGTTTGAACGACAATAAAGGCTTCGGTCACGATCAGCTTCCTGTGTTCTGACTTGCAGACCTTCATCTTGCCTGCAACATCGCTTCACGGAAACCATTGTGTGTTGGCTATACACCATTGCTGATGCACTGAAATACCCTGTGGGAGCGAGCCTGCTCCGGGCGGCGCTCCGACGATAGCGGATTAACATTCAACTTTGATGTTGGCTGTTACACCGCTATCGCGAGCAGGCTCGCTCCCACAGGGGTTGATGATGATCAGAAGCCCTGCGGGGTGGAACGCGCCACAATCGCTTCCACATCCAGACCACGCGGCAAGGTGCCGTAAACCCGGCCGGCCGTTCCCAACCGGCTGGTGATGAAGGCATCACTGACGGCGGCGTTGCCCGCTTCGAGCAACAACCTGGCTTGCAGGCCCAGCGCGATGTCTTCGGTCAGTTGTCGGGCGCGATACTGAATGTCATCGGTGTCCTTGAACGCCGCCTGCAACTGGCTGATGTGTGCGGCCAGACGCTTGTCGCCATGACCGTCGCCCAGTTCGCTGAACAGCGCATCGAGCACGCCCGGCTCTTTCGACAGCGCTCGCAACACGTCAAGGCATTGAACGTTGCCGGAACCTTCCCACGTCGAGTTCACCGGCGCCTCACGGTACAGGCGCGGCAGAATGCTGTCTTCGACGTAACCCGCACCGCCCATGCATTCGGCGGCTTCGTTGATCATGGCCGGCGCACGTTTGCAGATCCAGTATTTGCCCACTGCCGTTACCAGCCGGGCGAACTTGGCTTCCTGAGTGTCATCAAGGTGATCCAGCGCCCGGCCCATACGCAGGCTCAACGCCAGCGCGGCTTCGCTTTCCAGCGCCAGGTCGGCGAGCACGTTTTGCATCAACGGTTGTTCACTGAGCAATTTGCCGCCAACCGTCCGGTGGGCACAGTGATGGCTGGCCTGGGTCAATGCTTGGCGCATCAGGGCGCTGGAGCCGACCATGCAATCGAAGCGGGTCATGGCCACCATCTCGATGATGGTCGGCACGCCGCGGCCTTCTTCGCCGATCATCCACGCCAGTGCCCCACGAAACTCGACTTCGCTGGAGGCATTGGAGCAATTACCGAGTTTGTTTTTCAGTCGCTGGATGTAGAACTGGTTGCGCGTGTCATCCGGGCGATGGCGTGGCAACAGGAAACAGGTCAGGCCCTTGTCGGTTTGCGCCAGGGTCAGGAAGGCATCGCACATCGGTGCCGAGCAGAACCATTTGTGCCCCACCAGCTCATAGGCCTGGCCCGGCCCCGCAACGCCGACCGGATAAGCCTTGGTGGTGTTGGCCCGAACGTCGGTGCCGCCCTGCTTCTCGGTCATTGCCATGCCGATGGTGACGCCGGCCTTGTGGGCCATGCCGACATTGCGCGGGTCATAGGCGGTGGCGAGAATTTTCGGCAGCCACTGTTTGGCGATGTCCGGTTGCAGGCGCAATGCAGGGACACTGGCGAAGGTCATGGTCAGCGGACAGCCACTGCCGGCTTCGGCCTGGCTGTGCAGGTAGCTCATGGCCGCGCGGGCAACATGGGCACCGGACTGCGGATCGGTCCAGGGCAAGGAGGTCAAGCCGTGCTCGACCGCCGTGCGCATGAGTTCATGGTAGGCCGGGTGAAACTCCACCAGATCGATGCGGTGGCCGTAGCGATCATGGCTGCTGAAGACCGGCTTGTTCTGGTTGGCCAGGAACCCCGCTTCCATCAACGGACCGCCGGCCAAAGCGCCGTACGCATCGATGCGCGCGTCAGCCCAAGCCGCCCCGAAACGCCGCGCCCACTCTTGCAATGGCAGGTCGATGCGATAGAGATTGGCCCCGTCCAGCGATGGCGGCTGGTTGGTGACTTCGTGGGTTTCGGCGAACTGATGCAGGTTCATGGCGGGGCCTCCTTGGGTCAGCTGAGACCTTCAGTTAAGCACCGCCTCCCCACCGAACAAAGTGGCATATCCGCCTAAATGTCGGCGCTTTCACCTTGTTTAGGACAAAGCACCCGACGATAGAGCGTCGCCTGCAACTCCTCGAATTTCACCGGTTTGCCGAGGTAATCGGTCAATCCCTGCTCAAGATCCAGGCCCTGTGCCGAGACCACCGCCGCCAACACCGGCAACTCGGCATAACCGGGCAATGCGCGGATCAGTCTGTCGATCGACAGTCCGTCGAGCAGCGGCAACGGACAGTCGATCAGCACCGCGTCAAACGGTTCGCGACGCAGAAACTCCAGCGCAGCCTCTGCGCTGTCGGCGCTGCGGACCCGATAGCCGAGCTTGAGCAACATGCCGCGCACCACCAACTGATTGATATTGTTGTCGTCGACCAGCAACACCGTGCAGTCCTGCGGTGCGCGTAAACGGACGCTACCGTGGACCTGACGCGATTGAGCGACAACCGGTTGCACTACATTCACCACGTCGAACTCGACATCAAGCTGAAAGCGACTACCGCGTCCGGGCTCGGAGCGATGGGTCAAACGCCCGCCAAGCAGCTCGACCAATTGCCGACAAATCGCCAGGCCGACACCCAACCCACCGTATTCGCGCGTCATCGAGCCGTCGAGCTGGAAGAACCGCTGATACAGCGTGGCTTCACCCAGATCGGTGAAGCCGATGCCGGTGTCGATCACGGCGAAAGACAGCGCCAGACGCCCCTCCTCGGCAAACTTGCCACTGACCCGCAAGGCCAGTCCACCCACCCGGGTGAACTTGATCGCGTTATCCAGCAAGCACTCCAGACCTTGCGCCAGCTTGGCGCTGTCACCGTGCAGACGGTCAGGAAGCCCGGGACTCAGATCGACCTTGAAGTCCAAGGCCTTGCTCGCGGCATTGGCAGCGAACTGCTGCTGCAAGGTCTCGACCATCGCGCGCAAGCTGAACGCTTCGGGGTACACCTTGAGTCGGCCAGCCTGCAATTCAGTCAGGGTCAGAATGCCGTTGACCATGCGCATCATGTCCCGCGCCGATCCGGCAGCCGTTTGTTGATACTGCTCAAGCTCCGGTTCGAGGTCGACGGTCTGCATCAATTCCAGCGAACCGATCACGCCGTTCATCGGCGTGCGCAGTTCGTGGGTCAGCGTCGCGAGAAATTCATCCTTGAGCTGGTTACTGCGGGCCAGTTGCTGGTTCAACACTTCAAGCTTCTGCCCGGCGTCAAACAGCGTCTGCGCCTGCTGCTCGCGCATGGCATTGATCCGGTCGGCCAGGGCCAGCGACAGCAGCGCAACTTCAATCGCCGAGCCGATCTGACTGGCGTACATGGTCAGGAATACGTTGGGCAGATAGCCGAGCACCATTAATGTATTGACGACACCACCGAGCAGAAACGCCGACCAGGCAATGATGAAGTAGCGCGCCACCCGCAAGCCGCGCCACCAGGCGAAAATCCCGGCGAAGAAAATCACCACGGTGAAGATCAACGCCAACGCCGTCGCCAGGCGCAGGGCCAAGGCGTAGCTGGTCATCAACGACAGCCCGACCACCACTGCGCTGCACGCAATCAACACCAACAGCAAGCGATCGAGCCAGCGACTGCAACTGGCCGTTTGCAGGAAGCCGCGGGCGAACTGACTGCCGAACAGTGCGGCGCAACCAATGAAGAACGGTGTCGCAGCGTTGGCCCACCATGGGTTGTTCGGCCAGAAATACTCGACTGCTGCACCGTTGACCGACAGCTGGTAGAGGCCGAATGAGCCGATATAAAAGATGTAATAAAGGTAACTGGTGTCACGCACGCTCAGGTAGATGAACAGGTTGTAGACCAGCATCCCGAGCAGCACGCCGTAAATCAGGCCGAGCAAATACAGGCGCAAGGGCTGGTCTTCCAGATAGGCGGTGCTCGACCAAAGGGTCAGTGGCGCCTGGATCGACCCCTCGCTTTGCAGGCGCAGGTACAGCGTTTCGCGCTGATCGGGAACAAAGTCCAGTTTGAACAGGTAGTTGTTTTGCCGAACCTGGCGACTGGCGAACGGCAAGGTATCGCCGGTACGACTGACCAATCGATATTCACCGGTGCTGTCCGGCAGATAGAGGTCGATATGGTCCATCGGCGGATAAGCCAGCTCCAGCAACCATCGGCGTTGAGCGTCGGGGGCTTTCGGGCGGTAGTGCAGATCGACTTTCAACCAGAACACCGAATGCGAGTAACCGGCGTTCAACGTGTCTTTGTCGTGGGTCTTGAAGTTGCCGGCTGCCGCTTGCGCGCGTACATCGGCGATGGATGCAGTGCCGGCGACATCTTCGTACACCTGCATGACTCGTCCCAAGGGGAGGCTTTGGGTGAGCTCATCAAAATCGGCTGCGACCGCCAACATCGGCAAGCTCAACAGCAACATCAGCAAATAGCGCATAAAGCCCCAGCGTGGCCAGTCCGGTTGTGTCAGGAAGCCCCCCATTCCCTTTGAGTAGACGTAAAACCGGCATTACCTGTTATTGGTTTGGATCCACTCTAGCATAGCCGTTGATGGCCATTGAACACCATTGGAAAATTTAGTCTAAAGGCTCTAGAGCGGGACTTTCAGAGCATCTAACAGAACCCGGATTATCGAATCGGTCAGATTATGACAATACCCCACTCCTCGTAGCAGCTGCCGAACGCAGCCTTCGGCAGCTGCTACAAAGACCGAGTCATGGGTTATCGGTCGGCACACCGAAAAAAGATGTTTGGTGGTAAGCTCGCGCACCATGAATATCTACAGCTCTCGCCCCGTTGTCCTCTGTCTCTCCGGCCACGACCCAAGTGGTGGCGCCGGCTTGCAGGCAGATATCGAAGCCCTGCTCGCTCAGGGTTGTCATGCCGCCCCGGCAGTTACCGCGCTGACTGTGCAAGACACGGTCAACGTCAGCGATTTCCGCGTTCTCGACCGTGAGTGGGTGCTGGCACAAGCCAATGCCGTGCTCAACGACTCGACGGTCGCGGCGGTCAAGCTGGGCATGCTCGGCTCACTGGAAATGGTCGACACCGTGGTCGAACTGCTTCAGGCGCATCCGCATTTGCCGGTGGTCTGTGACCCGGTGCTGCGCGCCGGCGGTGGTGGGCGACTGGGCAAGGACGAGGTCGGCTATGCCATGCGCGAGCGCCTGCTGCCACTGGCGATCATCGCCACCCCTAACCTCCCGGAAGCACGCATCCTTGCCGAATTGCCCGAAGGCACGGCCGATGAATGCGCAGAAAAACTCCTGCCTTACGTCAAGCACCTGCTGATCACCGGCGGTCATGGCGACGAACACGAAGTGCATAATCGCCTGTACAGCCGCGATGGCAGCCGCCACACCTACACCTGCCAGCGCCTGCCCGGCAGCTATCATGGTTCGGGCTGCACCCTGGCCAGCGCTCTGGCCGGACGTCTGGCCCAAGGCGAACACCTCGCCAGCGCGGTACAGTCGGCGCTCAACTACACGTGGCGCACCCTGCGAGACGCCGAACAGCTGGGCAAAGGCCAGTTCGTGCCACGCCGTCTGCCGCTGGATTTTTGCTCGTAACGCCATGAGGCCTGCACGATGAAACTACGTGGCCTGTACGCCATTACCGACAGCCAACTGCTGGCCGGCAAGTTCCTGCCTTACGTGGAGGCTGCGCTGGACGGCGGCGTCACGCTGCTGCAGTACCGCGACAAAAGCACCGACGAGGCCCGCCGACTGCGTGAAGCCGAGGCCCTGCATGACCTGTGCGGACGCTACAAGACCCAGCTGATCATCAATGACGATGCCGAACTGGCCGCGCGCCTGGGCGTCGGCGTACACCTGGGACAGACCGACGGGCCGCTGACCCCGGCCCGCTCGCTGCTGGGCCGCCAGGCGATCATCGGTTCGACCTGCCACGCGCAACTCGAACTCGCCGAACAAGCGGCAAAGGAAGGCGCCAGTTACGTCGCCTTCGGCCGTTTCTTCAATTCCAACACCAAGCCCGGCGCGCCGGCATGCAGTCTCGAACTGCTCGATCAGGCCCGCAGCAAACTGCACCTGCCGATCTGCGCGATCGGCGGCATCACCCTCGACAACGCCGCCCCGCTGGTGGCCCACGGGGTTGATCTGTTGGCCGTGGTTCACGGGCTGTTTGGTGCCGAAGACACTCAAGAAGTGACGCGCCGTGCTCGCGCCTTCAACGACTTGTTCAAAGCTTAAGTATTCAATTACCGACTTTTGAGAGCCCTATCATGTCTCGTTCCGAAACCCTGTTTGCCAACGCCCAGAAACACATTCCCGGCGGCGTGAACTCGCCTGTTCGTGCCTTCAAGAGCGTCGGCGGCACGCCGCTGTTCTTCAAGCACGCCGAAGGCGCCTACGTGACGGACGAAGACGACAAGCGTTATGTCGATTACGTCGGCTCCTGGGGCCCGATGATTCTCGGCCACAGCCACCCGGATGTGCTGGACGCCGTGCGCAAGCAGCTTGAGCACGGTTTGTCCTACGGCGCCCCGACCGCGATGGAAACCGAGATGGCCGACCTGGTCTGCTCGATCGTGCCGTCGATGGAAATGGTGCGCATGGTCAGCTCCGGCACCGAGGCGACCATGAGCGCCATTCGCCTGGCCCGTGGTTTCACCGGCCGCGACAGCATCATCAAGTTCGAAGGCTGCTACCACGGTCACTCCGACAGCCTGCTGGTGAAAGCCGGTTCCGGCCTGCTGACCCAAGGCGTGCCAAGCTCTGCCGGGGTTCCTGCGGCCTTCGCCAAGCACACACTGACGCTGCCATTCAACGACATCGACGCCGTTGAAAAAATGCTCGCCGAAGTTGGCCAGGAAGTGGCGTGCATCATCGTCGAGCCCGTGGCGGGCAACATGAACTGCGTGCCGCCAGCGCCAGGTTTCCTCGAAGGCCTGCGCACCCTGTGTGACAAACACGGCGTGGTACTGATTTTCGACGAAGTGATGACCGGTTTCCGCGTTGCCCTCGGTGGTGCCCAGGCACACTACGGCGTGACCCCGGACCTGAGCACCTTCGGCAAGATCATCGGTGGCGGCATGCCCGTCGGCTGCTTTGGCGGCAAACGCGAAATCATGTCGCACATCGCACCGCTGGGTCCGGTTTACCAGGCAGGCACCCTGTCGGGTAACCCGTTGGCCATGGCCGCCGGCCTGACCACCCTGCGCCTGATCAGCCGCCCGGGCTTCCACGCCGAACTCAGCGAGTACACCAGTCGCCTGCTCGATGGCCTGCAACAGCGCGCCGACGCCGCTGGCATCCCGTTCGTGACCACCCAGGCCGGCGGCATGTTTGGCCTGTACTTCAGCGGCGCCGACGACATCGTGACCTTCGATGACGTGATGGCCAGCGATGCCAACCTGTTCAAACGCTTCTTCCACCTGATGCTCGAAGGTGGCGTGTACCTGGCACCAAGCGCCTTCGAAGCCGGTTTCACCTCGATCGCTCATGGCGAAGCCGAGCTGAAACTGACGCTGGACGCCGCTGAACGTGCATTCGCGGCATTGAAGTAAGCGATAGACGCTGACGTCGACGATTGTCGGCGTCAGCTTTATCCCACATGCCTACCTTATTTTCTTACGCAACACTGATAATTCCCCCAAAAGCGGCAGATATATTCCCCGCGCGGCAGAAAAACGAGTAAAGACTTTGTAAGGTGGGTCCTGCTTATTTCATAATGCGCGCTTATTGGATCCCTCGACGGGTCCGCGCGCCCTTCAGAGGTAAGTCGATTCCCATGAACCGCACCGGCCGCGCCCTTGCACTGGGCTGCCTGTTGCTCCTTCAGCCCCTGCTCGCGCATGCACAAGCAGGCGGCAACTCGTTGTTGATCCCAGCGATGGGTCGTTGCACCCTCAATACCCAGCCTGAAGACCTGAAGGAGGCGCTCGCCGCCTGCCAGAAAGCGTCAGACGCCGGGGATGCGGAAGCGCAATACGAATTGGGCGAGTTCTACTACGAAGGCAAACGCGTGCCGCGCGACCTCAATCAAGCCCTGAGCTACTTCGAAAAAGCTTCGCTGCAAGGCCACGCTCAGGCGCAATTCAAACTCGGCATCATGTTCTTCCATGGCGAAGGCGTGCCGGCCAATAACGTTCAGGCGTATATCGTGCTGAAAATGGCCGCGGTCAACGGCGCAGAAGATGCGCTGGACACCGCCGACGAAGTCGCCGAGCACATGCAACGCAATGAACTGGAAGTCGCCACCCAGGTGCTGGGGCAAATTTTCCGTAAATACCTGATGGAACTGCAAAGCGCAGACGGACGTACGCCGTTCTCGCCGCTGCCCTGAATCCTGCACTGACCTGACTGGCCCCATCGCGAGCAGGCTCGCTCCCACATTTGATTTGTGCATCAACACAATCCACTGTGAGAGCGAGCCTGCTCGCGATGGGGGCGACTCGATTCTGAGGCTTACTTCTCAGGCATCGGCATCGGAAACGGCATGACATTGCCGACCGCGCCACGGGCTTCGCTGATTTTCGGGGTGCCCATGCGCTCGACTTCGTCGATGCGCACAATCGAATGCATCGGCACAAAACTGCGCACCACGCCCTCGAACTGAGCCTTGAGCTTCTCTTCGCTCGGATCGACGACCACTTGCGTGCGCTCGCCAAAGACGAACTCTTCCACTTCCAGAAAGCCCCACAGATCACTTTGATAGATCTGCTTGGCGTACATTTCGAACACCTGGCCCTGGTTGAGGAAAATCACCTTGTAGATTGGAGCTTCACGTTTGGTCATGGTGGGCGAGCAACACATCGAGGGATAAAAATGAGGGCGCGAACTATAGCATAGCCGCTGGACGCACGACGGTAGGAACCTGGGGACTTGTTCCCTATAATGCGCGGTTCTTTGAATCACGTGATGAACCCGTCCATGGCCAAGAAGCTTTATATCGAAACCCACGGTTGCCAGATGAACGAGTACGACAGCTCGCGCATGGTCGATCTGCTGGGCGAACATCAGGCCCTGGAAGTGACGGCGCGCGCCGAAGACGCAGACGTCATCCTGCTCAACACCTGCTCGATTCGCGAGCGTGCCCAGGACCGGGTGTATTCCCAGCTTGGCCGCTGGCGCGAACTGAAGCTCGCCAACCCGGAAATGGTCATCGCCGTCGGCGGTTGCGTGGCCAGCCAGGAAGGCGCGGCAATCCGTGACCGCGCGCCCTATGTCGACGTGGTCTTCGGCCCGCAGACCCTGCACCGCCTGCCGGAAATGATCGACGCCGCGCGCCTGACCAAATTGCCGCAAGTCGACGTCTCGTTCCCGGAAATCGAAAAATTCGACCACCTGCCGGAACCGCGCATCGATGGCCCAAGCGCCTATGTGTCGGTGATGGAAGGTTGCAGCAAGTACTGCACGTTCTGCGTAGTGCCCTATACCCGCGGTGAAGAAGTCAGCCGACCGTTCGACGACGTGATCGCCGAAATCATTCACCTGGCCGAGAACGGCGTGCGTGAAGTCACCTTGCTGGGGCAGAACGTCAACGGCTACCGTGGCCTGACCCACGACGGGCGCCTGGCCGATCTGGCCGAGCTGATCCGTGTGGTGGCGGCTGTCGATGGCATCGACCGTATTCGCTATACCACGTCGCACCCGCTGGAGTTCTCCGACAGCCTGATCCAGGCCCACGCCGAAGTACCGGAACTGGTCAAACACCTGCATTTGCCGGTGCAGTCGGGTTCGGACCGGATTCTTGCAGCCATGAAGCGCAACCACACGGCGCTCGAATACAAGTCGAAGCTGCGCAAGCTGCGGGCCGCCGTACCGGGTATCTGCATCAGTTCGGACTTTATCGTCGGCTTCCCCGGCGAGACCGAAAAAGACTTCGAACAGACCATGAAGCTGATCGAAGACGTCGGTTTCGACTTCTCCTACTCGTTCGTCTACAGCCAGCGCCCGGGCACCCCGGCTGCCGACTTGGCCGACGAAACCCCGGAAGAGCTGAAAAAGGAGCGTTTGAACGCCCTGCAACATCGCCTCAACCAGCAAGGTTTCGAGATCAGCCGACAAATGGTCGGTTCGACCCAACGGATCCTGGTGACCGATTATTCGAAAAAAGACCCGGGCGAACTGCAAGGCCGGACCGAGAATAATCGAATCGTAAACTTTCGCTGCGACAATCCGACCTTGATCGGCCAGTTCGCAGACGTGCACATCGACGCCGCACAGCCGCACTCGCTGCGTGGTTCGTTGATCCGCTAACACCACACTCCACTGTGGGAGCGAGCCGGCTCGCTCCCACAGGGTTGGTGTTTGATGTTGGTCTGTTTAAGAGCTTTCGCACCCAGGCCTCTGGCGTTATCCTTGATTCATCTCCATTGCCCCAGGGCGGCTAAAAACAACCTTGAACGCACCCATAGAACCACATCGTTTCATCCTCGAGCCCTTTGAGGCTCATCGCTTCGCCAATCTGTGCGGGCAATTCGACGAGCATTTGCGCTTGATCGAACAGCGCCTGGCGATCGTGATCCGCAATCGCGGCAATCAGTTCGAATTGATCGGCGAGCCCAAGCACGCCATCTCCGCGGAAAACCTTCTGCGCCGCCTCTACCGTGAAACCAAGAGTAGCGAGCTGTCGCCAGACATGGTTCACCTGTTCCTGCAGGAATCGGCCGTGGAAGAAATGGACAACCATTCGCCCGCCGAGCCTTCCGTCGCCCTGCGTACCAAAAAAGGCATGATTCGCCCTCGCGGCTTGAATCAGCTGCGCTACGTGAAGGAAATCCTGGGCAATGACATCAACTTCGGCATCGGCCCGGCCGGTACCGGCAAGACCTATCTGGCCGTTGCCTGCGCAGTCGATGCGCTGGAGCGCGAGCAGATCCGCCGCATCCTGCTGGTACGTCCAGCGGTCGAGGCCGGCGAGAAACTCGGCTTCCTGCCCGGCGACCTGGCACAAAAAATCGACCCGTACCTGCGCCCGCTGTATGACGCACTGTACGAAATGCTCGGTTTTGAACACGTCGCCAAGCTGATCGAGCGCCAGGTGATCGAAGTTGCGCCACTGGCTTACATGCGTGGCCGTACGCTGAACAACAGCTTCATCATCCTCGACGAAAGCCAGAACACCACCGTCGAACAGATGAAGATGTTCCTGACACGGATCGGTTTTGGCTCGACCGCAGTCATCACCGGTGACATCACCCAGATCGACCTGCCAAAAGGCACCAAGTCCGGGCTGATTCATGTGATCGACGTGCTCAAGGAAGTACCGGGCATCAGTTTTACCCACTTCAAACCCAAAGACGTCGTGCGCCACCCGTTAGTGCAGCGCATTGTCGAAGCCTATGAGCGCTTCGAAAATCGCCTGATTGACGAACCTGCAACGCTTTCCGCCGAAAAGGGCAATCGCCACGATGCTTGAGCTTGATCTGCAACTGGCGACCGAAGCGTCTGCTCCAAGCGAAGCCGAGTTCCGCCAATGGTGCGAACTGGCCCTGCGTCAGCGCACCGCTGACTCCGAGTTGACCATTCGCCTGGTCGACGAGGAAGAAGCTCGCGAGCTGAACTACACCTGGCGTCAAAAGGATTACGCAACCAATGTGTTGTCGTTCCCTGCCGATGTGCCCGATGAATTGCTGGACATCCCGTTGCTGGGCGATCTGGTGATCTGCGTGGCCGTGGTTGAGCGCGAGGCCGCCGAGCAAGGCAAGGAATTGAAGGCCCATTGGGCGCATCTGGTCATTCACGGCTGCTTGCATCTGCTTGGTTACGACCATATAGATGACGACGAAGCCGAAGAAATGGAAGCACTGGAACGAACGTTGCTTGCAGAGTTGGGTCATCCTGACCCGTATGCGGACGACGAAACCGAAACATCCCCTATCGTTACGACAAAGGATTCAGAGTAATCGCTATGAGCGAAGATCGATCGAGCAACGGGCAAAAGTCCTGGCTGGGTAAACTCACCCAGGCTTTTGCCCACGAGCCGAAAAACCGTCAGGAGCTGCTGGAGCTTCTGCGTGATGCCCATCAGAACAAGTTGCTGGACAGCGAAGCGCTGGCCATCGTCGAAGGCGCCATCCAGGTCGCTGACCTGCAAGTACGCGACATCATGGTCCCGCGCTCGCAGATGGTCAGCATCAAGGCGACCCAGACACCCCGTGAATTCCTCCCGGCCGTGGTTGAGTCTGCGCACTCGCGTTACCCGGTAATCGGTGAGAGCCACGACGACGTGATGGGCGTGTTGCTGGCCAAGGATCTGCTGCCACTGATCCTCAAGGAGAACGGCGACAGCTTCAACATCAAGGATTTGCTGCGTCCGGCCACTTTCGTGCCCGAGTCCAAGCGCCTGAACGTGTTGCTGCGCGAGTTCCGCGCCAACCATAACCACATGGCCATCGTTATCGACGAATACGGCGGTGTGGCGGGCCTGGTGACCATCGAAGACGTGCTCGAGCAAATCGTCGGCGACATCGAAGACGAGCACGACGTTGAAGAAGACAGCTACATCAAGCCACTGCCAAGCGGCGACTTCCTGATCAAGGCCCTGACGCCGATCGAGAACTTCAACGAGTTCTTCGACAGCGAATTCTCCGACGACGAATTCGACACCGTTGGCGGCCTGGTGATGAGCGCGTTCGGGCACTTGCCAAAACGCAACGAAATCACTGAAATCGGCGCCTATCGCTTCCGCATCCTGAACGCCGACAGCCGTCGCATTCACTTGCTGCGCTTGACCCCTATAGCCCGTTAAGGACTGACATGCGTTGGATCACCCGCCCCGGCTGGCCCGGTAACCTGCTGGCCGTGGCGGCCGGTGCACTCACCACCCTGGCCTTGGCGCCGTTCGATATCTGGCCGCTGGCGTTGCTGGCGGTCGGTTTTTTCTATGCCGGCCTTCGTGAACTGACACCTCGTCAGGCACTGGGTCGCGGTTGGTGCTTCGGTTTTGGCCTGTTTGGCGCGGGCACCAGCTGGATCTACTACAGCATTCACAACTTTGGCGGCGCTTCGATGCTGCTGGCCGGGTTGCTGATGCTGGCTTTCACCGCCGCGATTGCCTGGTTCTTCGCCCTGCCCGCCTGGCTCTGGGCGCGCTGGTTGCGCCGCAACGAAGCGCCATTGGCCGACGCCTTGGCATTTGCCGCGCTGTGGGTGGGTCAGGAAGCGTTTCGTGGCTGGTTCCTCACCGGTTTTCCATGGCTCTATTCCGGTTACAGCCAACTCGACGGCCCGCTTGCCGGGTTGGCGCCATTGGGTGGCATGTGGCTGATTTCCTTCAGCCTGGCCCTGACCGCCGCGCTTGTGTACAACCTGCCACGCCTGATCAAGGCCGGACACAAAGGCTTTATCGTCGCCGGCCTGCTGTTGCTGGCTGCGCCTTGGGTCATCGGCCTGTCGCTCAAAGGCCACGCCTGGACCAGCCCTTCGGGCAATCCGCTGAGCGTCGCGGCGATTCAGGGCAACATCGAACAAAGCATGAAGTGGGACCCGGCGCAGCTCAACGCGCAACTGGCGCTGTACCGCGACATGAGTTTCAGTTCCAAACGTGTCGACCTGCTGATCTGGCCGGAAACTGCGGTCCCGGTGCTCAAGGAGTCTGCCGAGGGCTACCTGAACATGATGGGCAGCTTCGCCGCCGAACGTAATTCGGCACTGATTACCGGCGTGCCGATCCGCGAGGAAGTGCACCACGAGAAACGCTTCTACAATGGCATCACCGTGGTTGGCCAAGGCGATGGCACTTACCTCAAGCAGAAACTGGTGCCGTTTGGCGAATACGTACCGCTGCAAGAGCTGTTGCGTGGCCTGATTGCGTTCTTCGATCTGCCGATGTCGGATTTCGCCCGCGGCCCGGCTGATCAGCCATTGTTGCAAGCCAAGGGTTATCAGATTGCACCGTTCATCTGCTACGAAGTGGTCTACCCGGAATTTGCCGCCAGCCTTTCGGCGCGCAGCGATTTGCTACTGACCATCAGTAACGACACCTGGTTCGGCACCTCCATCGGCCCGCTGCAACACCTGCAGATGGCGCAGATGCGGGCGCTTGAGGCTGGCCGCTGGATGATTCGCGCAACCAACAACGGTGTCACCGGATTGATCGACCCCTTCGGCAAAATCACCGTACAAATCCCGCAATTCGAACGCGGCATTCTCTACGGTGACGTAGTGCCGATGCACAACCTGACGCCTTACCTGCAATGGCGCTCATGGCCACTGCTCATCCTTTGTGCACTGCTGTTTGGCTGGGCACTGCTGGCCAGCCGGATCGCCAAGACGGTTTAAGTGCTTGTGGCGAGGGAGCTTGCTCCCTCGCCACAGAGGTGGGAACGATCAAATCAGCGGTAAAAGATCGAATACCCGATCTGCCCCACGGCCTCATTCAACAACTGACCGGATCGCCAGATCGATTTGAAYGTCGGCATCCAGCCACCCAGCGGTTCGCCATTATCGGTGCCCAAAAAGCCCACCGGAGCCGGCACCACGGTAAATCCCGCCTGTTCGAAACTCCAGACGCTGCGCGGCATATGCCAGGCTTGCGTCACCACCACGACCCGCTTCAACCCCAAAGGCTCCAGCAGTTCGGCAGTGAATTGAGCGTTTTCCCAGGTGGTGCGGCTGCGCCCTTCCTGCCAACGAACCGTGACCCCAAAATCATCCTGTAACGAATCGGCCATCAACTTCGCTTCGGTTGGCGGCGTGCCGTAATGCAAACCACCGCTGGTCAATACCGGCAAACCCGACGCCTTGGCCAGCCGCGCCGCATAACGCTCGCGCTCCAGCGCCACACCGGTCGGCTGATCGGAACCCCAGGCAAGATCACCGCGCTCGCGCCCCGCCCCCAGCACCACAATCACATCCGCGCGCTCGGCCAGAGTCGTCCATTCGCTGCGGGCCAGCGGTGCTTCACGCTCAAGGGCCTTGGCGCTCCACTGCACTACGACCGGCAAGCTCATCAACCAGAACCCACCGGCCCCCACGACAAAACACAACCCTGCAAGGCGTGGTCTTGAGCGGCGCAACCACCAGGCAAGCGCCAGCAGCAGCAAAAAGATACCGGGCGGCAGAAGCAGTTGTTTAACGAAATAACGAAAGGGCATCGGGCATCTCCAGAGATGCCCGAAGCCTAAGTGGGTTGAAGCAATGCGACAACTAAGATGGAAGGCCTTTTCATCAAAAAGCCATCATGGGCGACTTCATGCGCCCGCTTGGGGCAACACACATTTGCCTGATCACTTACTTGACCAGCAGGGACCGGACCTTTACCGCGTCTCTGCGAGAGAGCTTGTCTTGCAACCAGATAATTTTCGCCGAACGGGGGACGTCCTTAGACTTCACTGCTTCTGATGACAAGCATCCTTGCCCCTCACGCTCACTACGATCAAGATAAGCCATGATCAGTTCGAACTCTGCGCGGCTCAACCCGCGAAGTTCCAGCTCCACCGGACGCTCATCGCGTAACCGGCCAGCTGTCCTTGCGGCATCCAGGGCCAGCCCCAGGCGCTCTATCAGCTTTTCGTACAACTCCGGCTTAGTTACTTTTCGTTGTGACTCAACCATCCCTCACCTCATTGAAGATAAGACTCACTCCCCATCTAGAGCTTAGCTTCGCTTGGCAAACCGTTCAGGTGCCGCGACCAACGGCCCTACGTGTGTAATCAGGGTTTCCCTCGGTAGAGCGCGGTCATGTATGCTACGGCGCTTCCTGTAACTCCACTTCCAGCTCGGCTGGGCATCGAAAACGCCACTTTTGGCGTCATCAGCGTCCAGCGTTGCATTGAAGAGGATTAGGCCACCCCTATTCAGTTCAAAAGTAGCCATGCACGAACACTATCAGCCCCGCGAAATCGAAAATGCTGCCCAGTCGTTCTGGGACGAGCAAAAGTCCTTTGAAGTCAGTGAACAGCCAGGCAAGGAGACGTTCTACTGCCTGTCGATGTTCCCTTACCCCAGCGGCAAGCTACACATGGGGCACGTGCGCAACTACACCATCGGCGACGTGATCTCCCGCTATCAGCGCATGCAAGGCAAAAATGTCCTGCAACCCATGGGTTGGGACGCTTTCGGCATGCCGGCGGAAAACGCCGCAATGAAGAACAACGTAGCGCCCGCCAAATGGACCTACGAAAACATCGCCTACATGAAAACCCAGCTGCGCAGCCTGGGCCTGGCGGTGGACTGGTCGCGCGAAGTGACCACCTGCAAGCCGGATTACTACCGTTGGGAACAATGGCTGTTCACTCGCCTGTTCGAAAAAGGCGTGATCTACCGTAAAAACGGCACCGTGAACTGGGACCCGGTCGACCAGACCGTTCTGGCCAACGAACAGGTGATCGACGGTCGCGGCTGGCGCTCCGGCGCGCTGATCGAAAAACGCGAAATCCCGATGTACTACTTCAAGATCACCGCTTATGCGGATGAACTGCTGGAGGGTCTCGACGACCTGCCGGGCTGGCCTGAGCAAGTCAAAACCATGCAGCGCAACTGGATTGGCAAATCCCGTGGCATGGAAGTGCAGTTCCCGTACAACGTCGACTCGATCGGCGAAACGGGCGCACTGAAAGTCTTCACTACCCGTCCGGACACCCTGATGGGCGCGACCTACGTTGCCGTGGCTGCCGAACATCACCTGGCGACCCTGGCTGCGCAGAACAACCCTGAGCTGCAAGCGTTCATCGCAGAATGCAAAGGCGGCAGCGTGGCCGAAGCCGATGTTGCCACCCAGGAGAAAAAAGGCCTGCCGACCGGCCTGTTCGTCGAGCACCCGCTGACCGGCGAAAAATTGCCGGTATGGGTCGCCAACTATGTGCTGATGCACTACGGCGACGGCGCGGTAATGGCGGTTCCGGCCCACGACGAGCGCGATTTCGAATTTGCCCACAAGTACAACCTGCCGGTTAAATCAGTCGTGCGTACCAGTTCCGGCGATAGCAACCCGACACCGTGGCAAGACGCCTACGGCGAACACGGCACGCTGATCAATTCCGGCGAGTTCGACGGCCTGGACTTCGCGGGCGCGTTCGACGCCATCGAAGTAGCCCTGATCAAGAAAAACCTCGGTGCCTCGCGCACCCAGTTCCGCCTGCGCGACTGGGGCATCAGCCGTCAGCGTTACTGGGGCTGCCCGATCCCGATCATCCACTGCGATACCTGCGGTGACGTGCCGGTGCCGGAAGATCAACTGCCTGTCGTGCTGCCGGAAGACGTCGTACCCGATGGCGCCGGTTCACCATTGGCGCGCATGCCCGAGTTCTACGAATGCACGTGCCCGAAATGCGGCGCACCGGCCAAGCGTGAAACCGACACCATGGACACCTTCGTCGAGTCCTCGTGGTACTACGCCCGCTACGCCTCGCCGCACTATGAAGGTGGCCTGGTTGAAAAATCCGCGGCCGACCACTGGCTGCCGGTGGATCAATACATCGGCGGTATCGAACACGCGATCCTGCACCTGCTCTACGCGCGCTTCTTCCACAAGCTGATGCGTGACGAAGGCCTGGTGAGCTCCAACGAACCGTTCAAGAACCTGCTGACCCAGGGCATGGTGATCGCCGAGACTTACTATCGTCGCGAAGCCAACGGCGCTTATACCTGGTTCAACCCCGCGGACGTCGAGCTCGAGCGTGACAGCAAAGCCAAGGTTATCAGCGCCAAATTGAAAGCTGACGGCTTGCCGGTGGAAATCGGCGGGACCGAGAAGATGGCCAAGTCGAAGAACAACGGCGTCGATCCGCAGTCGATGATCGATCAGTTCGGCGCAGACACTTGCCGCCTGTTCATGATGTTTGCCTCGCCACCCGACATGAGCGCGGAATGGTCCGACTCCGGAGTAGAAGGTTCGCACCGCTTCCTCAAGCGCGTCTGGCGTCTCGCTCAAGCGCACGTCACCCAGGGCCTTCCAGGCAAACTGGACATCGCCACCTTGAACGACGAGCAGAAAGCCATTCGCCGTTCGATCCACCAGGCGATCAAACAGGCCAGCCACGACGTGGGCCAGAACCACAAATTCAACACTGCCATCGCCCAGGTGATGACGCTGATGAACGTGCTGGAAAAAGCTGCGCAAGGCACCGAACAGGACCGCGCGCTGATTCACGAAGGCCTGGAAACCGTGACCCTGCTGCTGGCCCCGATCACCCCGCACATCAGCCACGAGCTGTGGCATCGACTGGGTCACGCCGATCCGGTGATCGATGCCGGCTGGCCGGTTCTGGACGACAGCGCTCTGGTTCAAGACAGCCTGCAACTGGTGATTCAGGTCAACGGCAAGCTGCGCGGCCAGATCGAAATGCCGGCCAGTGCCAGCCGCGAAGAAGTCGAAGCCGCCGCACGGGCCAATGAAAACGTGCTGCGCTTTGTCGACGGGCTGACTATTCGTAAAGTGATCGTAGTGCCCGGAAAACTGGTCAATATCGTCGCTAGCTAATTGGATCAGGCGCAAGGTCCATACCTGGCGCCGAACAGAACCTTTCGGGTCGCACGCTCGGCCCACATGGTTTCAAGGGGAGCAACAAGATGATCAAACGCAACTTGCTGGTGATGGGCCTCGCTGTACTGTTGAGTGCCTGCGGTTTCCAGCTGCGTGGCACCGGCACTACCGAACTGGCGATCAAGGAGCTCGACCTGAGCGCGCGCAACGCCTATGGCGAAACCGTGACGCTGATGCGCCAGGTGCTTGAAAGCAGCGGCGTCAAAGTCTACGCCGGCGCACCTTACAAGCTGGTATTGACTGACGAACAGGAAAGCCAGCGCAACCTCAGCTACTCCGGCGGCGGCCATTCGGCCGAGTATGAGCTGACCAACGTGCTGAACTATCAAATCGTGGGCCACAACAAGCTGTCCCTGCTCGACGACAAACTGCAAGTGCAGAAGGTCTTCATGCACGATGGCAACAACATCACTGGCTCCGACCAGGAAGCCGCCGAAGTGCGCAAGGAAATGCGTCGCGACCTGGTGCAACGCATGATGCTGCGCCTGCAACAGCTCACCCCGGCTCAGCTCGATCAGTTGCAACAGACTGCCGATGCCCGTGCCAAAGCTGAAGCCGACGCGCTGGAAGCAGCCCGTAAAGCTGAAGCGAACACTCCGCGTCAGTCACCTATGCAAGTGCCTGCCGAGTAAGTCGTACGGGGCGCTCCGGCGCCCCGTTCGCTCCGCCTTATGAAACTAGCCCCCGCCCAGCTCGGAAAACACCTGCAAGGCACCCTTGCGCCCGTTTACATCATCAGTGGTGATGACCCACTGCTGTGTCAGGAAGCCGCCGACGCCATCCGCTCTGCTGCCCGCCAGCAAGGTTTTGACGAACGCCAGGTATTCAGCGCAGACGCCAGTTTCGACTGGGGTACGCTGCTGCAAGCGGGCGCCAGCATGTCGCTATTCGCCGAAAAGCGTCTGCTGGAGTTGCGCTTGCCGTCCGGCAAACCGGGCGACAAGGGTGCAGCGGCACTGATGGAGTACTGTTCGCGTCCGGCCGAAGACACCTTGCTGCTCATCAGCCTGCCAAAGCTCGACGGCAGCGCGCAAAAAACCAAGTGGGGCAAGGCGCTGGTCGAAGGTCCGCAGACCCAGTTCGTACAGATCTGGCCGGTGGATACCAACCAGTTGCCGCAGTGGATTCGTCAACGCCTGTCCCAGGCCGGGCTTGCCGCCAGCCAGGACGCTGTCGAACTGATCGCAGCAAGGGTGGAAGGCAACCTGCTGGCGGCGGCCCAGGAAATCGAAAAGCTCAAGCTGATGGCCGAAGGTGGCCAGATCACGGTCGAAACGGTGCAAGCCGCAGTCGCCGACAGCGCGCGCTTCGATGTTTTCGGGTTGACCGATGCCATTCTTAATGGCGAAGCGGCGCATGCGTTACGGATGCTTGAAGGCTTGCGCGGCGAAGGTGTCGAACCACCGGTGATTCTTTGGGCGCTGGCCCGGGAGCTTCGGCTATTGGCCAACCTGTCGCTGCAATACAGCCAGGGTGTGCCGCTGGACAAGGCCTTCAGCCAGGCCCGACCGCCCGTCTGGGACAAGCGCAAACCCCTGATGAGCAAAGCCCTGCAACGCCATTCGGCGCAGCGCTGGGCGCAACTGCTGCTGGATGCCCAGCGGATCGACGCACAAATCAAAGGCCAGGCTGCCGGTTCGCCGTGGATGAGCCTGAGCCGCTTGTCGTTGTTGATGGCCGGCCAGCGCTTGGCATTGCCAGCCGAGTAAGTCTTTCGACCGCATAACGGCCATCGCGAGCAGGCTCGCTCCCACAACAATAGCGTCAACTTTGTGGGAGCGAGCTTGCTCGCGATGACGGCTGAAAGGTCCTACACATCGCAGGGACTAGACAGAACCCCGACTTCGGCCGATGATTTGCCCCGCATAAACCACTCAACGAGAGATCCGCCCATGAGCAAACACAAGCGGCCCAACAAGGCCAAATCCATTGTCGCCCAGCCATTGTTCCGCAGCCGTCAGGAACAACCCGGCAAGGGCAAAGGCAGCTACCGCCGCGAAGCCTTCCAGTCTAAAAGCTGGGAGGCTTCTTACTTTCTGGCGGCATGAAGTTTCAACATCACCTCGCTCCCTCTCGGCATGATAAGGTCTGCACCTGATTTGTATTATCTGGACCTGTGCATGCCCCTTTGTCTTTCCCGTCGTTGGCACCTGCGCCAACTGATTGCTGCCTCCAGCCTCGTTTTGCTTGTCGCCTGCGCGGAAAAACCCACCGCTGCCGACGCGCAACCGCTTCAAACCGCCCCTGTTGCGACCACACCGGCCATCATTCCTCCGGTAGTGCCGACTGGCGACAATCTCGACATCCAGCCGACCCAGACCTTCGAGGAGTGGGAAGCCGGCTTTCGCCAGGATGCCCTCGCCGCCGGTATCCGCCCGGATGTGTTCGACCGCGCCTTTGCCGGTGTCACGCCGGACATGAGCGTGATCCGCGCCGACCGCAGCCAACCAGAGTTCACCCGCCCGGTGTGGGAATACCTCGATGGCGCGCTCTCCGCCGCGCGCGTGCGCAAAGGCCAGGCCTTACTCAGCCAGTACGCCGAGACCTTGAACACTATCGAGCAGCGTTATGGTGTCGACCGCCAGGCACTCGTGGCGGTCTGGGGCATGGAAAGTAACTTCGGCAGCTTCCAGGGCGACAAATCAGTGATCCGCTCGCTGGCGACCCTGGCCTATGAAGGCCGGCGCCCAGGCTTTGCTCACGCCCAATTGCTGGCCGCTCTACAGATTCTGCAGCAGGGTGATATCACGCCCGAGAAGATGCTCGGCTCCTGGGCTGGCGCCATGGGCCAGACCCAGTTCATCCCGACCACCTACCTCACCCACGCGGTCGATTTTGACGGCACCGGTCACCGCGATATCTGGGGTAGCCCGACCGATGCGCTGGCCTCCACTGCCCACTACCTGCAAAGCTCCGGCTGGCAGAAAGGCCAGCCTTGGGGTTTCGAAGTGCAGCTGACGAGCGGTTTCGACTATTCGCTGGCTGACGGTGCGATTCGCAAAAGCGTCTCCGAGTGGATGCAAATGGGCATCAAACTACCCAACGGCAGCGTCGTCCCACCCGGTTCCGAACAACTGTCAGCCGCCCTGCTGCTGCCAGCCGGTTATCGCGGCCCGGCGTTCCTGATCCTCGACAATTTCCGCGCAGTCCTCAAGTACAACAACTCGTCGTCCTACGCATTAGCGGTGAACCTGTTGTCTGAACGCTTCAACGGGGCGGGCCTGATCAACGGCGAATGGCCGAAGGATGACCTGCCCCTGAGTCGTTCCGAGCGCATCGAACTACAGAGCTTGCTGAGTGCCAGTAACTACGATGCGGGGAACGCCGACGGCATCATCGGTGCCAACACTCGCAAAGCCATCCGCAGCGCCCAGCAGTCGTTTGGCTGGCCGGCAGATGGTTACCCGACGCACAAGTTGCTGGAGGGTTTGCGTAATCGTTAGTCAACTGTATGGCCGATGCCGCTTTCGCGAGCAGGCTCGCTCCCACATTCGACCGTATTTCCATGAGGAAACCCGATCACCTGTGGGAGCGAGCCTGCTCGCGATGACTGAATATCTGGCGACAGCAATCTAACGCCTGATCACCACATCCTGCTCCAGCCACAACGCCTTGCTCCCCGCATCCAGCCTCACCAACGCGCCCATGGGCAGCGTCAGGTTCGGGTCGCAATGGCCGCTGCGCCAACCGGCAAGCACCGGAATCCGCAATGGCTCGAAGGTTTGCTTGAGCAGCTGCGCCAAGGCATCGCTGTCCACGCCTGCCACATCCCCCACCAGCACTCCGCGCAGCGTGCTCAGCTTGCCGGACAGGCGCAGATGGGTCAGCAGCCGGTCGATGCGATACAACGGCTCGTTGACGTCCTCGATGAACAGAATGATTCCGTCAGCATCGATCTCAAAAGGCGTGCCCAGGGTCGCGGCAATCATCGACAGATTACCGCCCAGCAAACGCCCACGAGCGATGCCTGGCTCAATCGTGCTCAACGGGTAGGCCACCGGGTGCGCCAATTGGCTCCCCGCGCTCACCTGGCCTCTAAGCAAGCTGAACAGCGAAGACTCGGTAGGTTGTTGCTTGTTCCCTAGCAGATCGGCGTTGAGCATCGGCCCGTGAAAGGTCACGAACCCCGCATAACGGCTGATGGCCAGGTGCAGCGCTGTAATGTCGCTATAGCCGACAAACGGCTTGGCATTGCGCCGCAGCAACTCGAAATCGATCCGGTCCAGCAGACGCGGGCTACCATAGCCGCCGCGCAGGCAGAGAATCGCATCAATGGCGGTGTCGGCAAACGCCTCATGCAGATCCTTCAGGCGAACGTCGTCACTGCCAGCCAGGTAGCCGTCACTTTCCAGGACGCCCGGAAAAATCCGCAGCGAATACCCGCGTGTACGCATCCATTGAAGGGCCCTTTCAGTATCCAGAGCTGCCGGACCCGCCGGCGCAATCACGCCGATCAGCCCTTCAGCGGGTAACGCCGGGACTGGAGCATGCTCAGAAATAACGTGGGTCGAGCGAGTGGTCATCCGTGATTCTCCCTGTGTGAATGCTTCAGCACACAGTAGTCAGGAACGGGGACAAACAGAAGAGGTTCAGTCGTCCCACAGGGTGCAGGAAAAAACTGAGTGTGACGTGGTACCGAGTCAACCCTTGAATAAAAATGCCCGCAAGGCACAGGCCTTGCGGGCATCGTGGATCAGGACGACATCAATTCGGCCTTGACCAGTTTCGCCTGCTCGTCGGCGTGATACGAGGAACGTACCAGCGGGCCGGAGGCGACGTTCTTGAAGCCCATCTTGTAACCTTCCTCGGCGAACCAGGCGAAGGTGTCCGGGTGCACGAAACGCTGCACCGGCAAGTGACTGCGGGACGGTTGCAGGTACTGGCCCAGGGTCAGCATGTCGATGTCATGTTCGCGCATGCGCTTCATGACTTCGATGACTTCTTCGTCGGTTTCGCCCAGACCCAGCATCAGGCCGGACTTGGTCGGAATGTGCGGCATCATCTGCTTGAATTTTTGCAGCAAGGTCAGCGACCACTGATAGTCCGACCCCGGACGCGCGGCCTTGTACAGGCGCGGCACGGTTTCCAGGTTGTGGTTGAACACATCCGGCGGCTCGGCGGCGGTGATGGCCAGCGCAACATCCATCCGGCCACGGTAGTCCGGAACGAGGGTCTCGAGCTGCACGTTCGGCGACAGCTTGCGGATTTCGCGGATGCAGTCGGCGAAGTGCTGGGCACCGCCGTCACGCAGGTCATCGCGGTCTACCGAGGTGATCACCACGTACTTCAGTTTCAGGTCGGCGATGGCGATGGCCAGGCTTTCCGGCTCGTTGACGTCCAGCGGCTTCGGACGACCGTGGCCAACGTCACAGAACGGGCAGCGACGGGTGCAGATGTCGCCCATGATCATGAAGGTTGCGGTGCCACCAGAGAAGCACTCGCCGAGGTTCGGGCAGGAAGCTTCTTCGCAGACGCTGTGCAACTTGTGTTTGCGCAGCAGGGCCTTGATACGGTCGACTTCCGGGGAAACCGGGATGCGTACGCGAATCCAGTCAGGCTTTTTCGGCAATTCAGTGGTCGGAATGATCTTCACCGGAATGCGCGCAACCTTTTCGGCGCCGCGCAGCTTTACGCCAGCTTCCACTTTGGCTCGCGGGGCCGGGCGCTCGGTAACATCCAGCGTCGGGATCATGGTTTGCACAGCGTCTTGCGCAGTAGTCATATCAGTCGATTCCGCCCGTTAGGGTCGTCTGCTCAGCATAGTCGAGGTGTTTGACGAGCTGCGCACGCAGCCGGGCACTTACCTCGGCAAATTCAATGGGCCCGGTGTGATCGCGCAGCTGGGTCATGGCCAGCCCGGCGTATCCACAGGGGTTAATCCGGCGAAACGGCTCCAGGTCCATATCCACGTTCAGGGCCAGGCCATGAAAGGAGCAACCGTGGCGGATCCGCAGACCCAGAGAAGCAATTTTTGCACCGTTGACGTAGACGCCCGGTGCATCGGCCTTGGCCACGGCAGTGACGCCGTAGCTGGCCAACAGCTCGATCAGGCACTGTTCCATCCGGCTGACCAGGTCACGCACGCCGAAACCCAGCTTGCGCACATCCAGCAGCAAATACGCCACCAACTGACCCGGGCCGTGGTAAGTCACTTGACCGCCACGGTCGACCTGCACCACCGGAATATCGCCGGGAAGCAGCAGATGCTCAGCCTTGCCGGCCTGGCCCTGGGTGAAAACCGGCGGGTGCTCGACCAGCCAGATCTCATCGGCGCAGTCACTGCCACGCTCGTTGGTAAACCGTTGCATGGCATGCCAGACCGGCTCGTAAGCCAGCTGGCCGAGCTCGCGAAAGCCCAGCGGTTCGGACATCACAACACCATGTGCACGAAACCGGTAGCCCGCAACTCGCTGTTGATGTCATACAGCTGTTCTTGACCGGTAGCGATGATGTGCAACTGGATGGTCGTGTACTTGCCATTGGTACTCTGGCGCTCGGCCAGGGTCTTGTGGTCAACGGTAGCGTGCTTCTCAAGGATCGCGATGATCTTGTCCTTGAAGCCCACACCGGTATCGCCGATTACCTTGATCGGGTAATCCGCGCAGGGGAATTCGATCTTTGGCGCATTTACTTCGGTGTCTGTCATGGCGTAACGGCCTCGTAAGCCGTGGCAACGGACATGGCCCCGCTCCGGATTGGAACGGGGCCATGCAGGTCCACACTAATTCAGTTGAACAAGCCGTAGAAGAATAGACGGATGCTATCCCACATGCGGCGGAAGATACCACCTTGGTCGACTGCGTCCAGCGCGATCAGATCAGCGCTGTGCACGACCTTGTCGTCCAGTTTCACTTCGACTTTACCAATCACGTCGCCCTTGGCGATCGGCGCGACCAGTTGCGGGTTCATGGTCATGCTGGCAGCGAGCTTCTTCAGCTGGCCTTTTGGCAGGGTCATGGTCAGGTCTTCAGCCAGGCCGGCTTTGACCTGGTTGGTGGTGCCCTTCCAGACTGGAGCCTGAGCCAGCTCGGCGCCTTTCTGATAGAAGGTCTGGGTTTCGAAGAAACGGAAACCGTAGGTCAGCAGCTTCTGGGTTTCAGCGGCGCGAGCGCTTTCGCTGTTGGTGCCGAACACCACGGCGATCAGGCGCATGCCGTCACGTACCGCCGAGGACACCATGCAGTAGCCAGCCTCTTCGGTGTGACCGGTTTTCAGACCGTCAACGGTCTTGTCACGCCACAACAGCAGGTTGCGGTTGGGTTGCTTGATGCCGTTCCAGAAGAACTCTTTCTGCGAATAGATCGCGTAGTGAGCCGGGTCTTCGTGGATGATCGCACGTGCCAGGATGGCCATGTCGTGAGCGGTGGAATAGTGCTCAGGATTTGGCAGACCGGTCGGGTTCATGAAGTGACTGTTGCTCATGCCCAGATCGGCAACGGTCTTGTTCATGAGGTCGGCGAACGCGTCTTCGCTGCCGGCGATGTGCTCGGAGAGCGCGACGCTGGCGTCGTTGCCCGACTGGATGATGATACCGTGCAGCAGATCGCTGACCGTGACCTGCGAGCCGACCTTGATGAACATCCGCGAACCGCCGGTGCGCCAGGCGTTTTCGCTGACGGTGACCGGATCGTTTTCGCCGATCTGGCCGCGACGGATTTCCAGGGTCGCAATGTACGCTGTCATCAGCTTGGTCAGGCTGGCTGGCGGCAGACGCTGGTCACCGTTGTTCTCGACCAGCACGTTACCGCTGCTGGCATCCATGAGCACATAGGATTTAGCCGCCAGTTGTGGTGGCGACGGCATCATCTCGACCGCAAAAGCGGCGGGCGAGAGGAGCAGCGGGACTAGCAGGCACAGGCGTTTGGCAAAGGTGGTGATGTTCATCCGTCTCTCGAAATCGCTAATGGAAACTGCCCTATGGGCAAAACTAATCAGACAACCCAGGTTCAGTATCGGAACCTGACAATTGTCGCGTGTTCAGTTGTTCACTCTCTAACCCTTGCCGGGCTTTTATTGTTCAACGAGCCAACAACTCAGGTTCACCCCCCAAACCGCAAGCGAACCTTGAATCAGGAATTGCTTATTCAGCCGTCACCAGGCTCGGCGAACCGAGATTGGCCAGGCGCACGCTGTTTTGCACTTGCGTGATTTCACCCTGCGAGCCGATTGGCCCCAGGCGAACCCGATGCAGTGTCTGTTGGTTGCGCACGATCGAGCTGATGAACACCGGAGCGCTCACCATCCCGCTCAGCTTCGATCTCAGGAGTTCTGCAGCGTCCGGGTTGGCGAACGCGCCCACCTGCAGATACTGGCCAGAGGCTGGTACAGAAGCGTTTTTTTTTGCATCGATCTGCACCGGCACAACGGCCGCGGCATGTTGCTGCGGCGGTGGCGTCCATTGCTCGACGGTGCCAGCCGACGCGGTAATCACTGGTGCGCTATTTTGCGCGACTTGCGGCTCATTGAGCATCAACGGCGCGGGTCGGCCTTTTGCCGCCCACCACTCTTGCGGGTCGATGCCTTCAACCTTGACCCGCGCAGTGCCAATCTCGGCATACCCGAGTTTCTTCGCCGCAGCGTAGGACAAGTCGATGATGCGATCCGAATAGAACGGCCCACGGTCGTTGACCCGCAGGATCACGCTCTTGTTGTTGTCCAGGTTGGTCACCCGAACGTAGCTGGGCAACGGCAGGGTCTTGTGCGCGGCGCTCATGCCGTACAGGTCATACACTTCGCCGTTGGCAGTGTTCTGCCCGTGAAACTTGGTGCCGTACCAGGACGCCGTGCCCGAAGCGACATAACGCTTGGATTCGGCCAGCGGAAAGTAGGTCTTGCCCAATACGGTATACGGGTTGGCCTTGTACGGGCCGGTGTGCAGGGTCGGCGTGGCATCGGGAATGCGCGAAATGTCCACATCCCACCACGGCGCACCGTCTTTGTGGGCACGGTTGATATCCAGGCCTGGTGTCGCGCGTACCGCGGTCGAGTATTTCTGTTGCGGCGCACGACTGGTCGAACAACTGACCACGAGCAACGACAACGCGGCGAAAGTCACCAGCTTCAGGGGTTTGCGGATTGGCGATGCCAGCATTACTTGACGCCCCGTGCTTGGACCAGCATTTCAGACAACTGATGTACAGCCATGGCGTACATCACGCTGCGGTTATAACGCGTAATCGCGTAAAAATTCTTCAGGCCCATCCAGTATTCAGGGCCATTGTCACCTTCCAGCCTGAAAGCCGTGACCGGCATATCATCGCGCAGCGCATCATGACTCGACCAGCCCAACGCCCGCAACTCCCCGACGGTTTTCGTCGGTTCGATGCCGGTGGTCAAGCCGTCGTCGACCTGATCGCCACGCACATCGGCCCGGCTGACCACCGGTTCGCCCGCTTCCCAGCCGTGACGCTTGAAATAGCTGGCTACGCTGCCGATGGCGTCGTCCGGGTCGGTCCAGATATTAATGTGACCATCACCGTCGAAGTCCACCGCATAAGCGCGAAAGCTGCTCGGCATGAACTGCGGCAAGCCCATGGCGCCAGCATACGAACCTTTAAGCGTCAGCGGGTCGACCTGCTCTTCTCGCGCTAGCAGGAGGAACTCGCGCAATTCCTTGCGAAAGAATTCTGCACGTGGAGGGTAGTCGAAACTGAGGGTCGACAACGCGTCGATCACCCGATAATTACCGGTATTTCGGCCGAAAAAGGTTTCAACACCTATGATCGAAACAATAACTTGCGCCGGCACGCCGTATTCCTGCTCCGCGCGAGCCAGCGCCGCTTCGTGCTGACGCCAGAAATCCACGCCCCGGGCGATCCGCGCGTCGGTCAGGAACATCGGGCGATATTCCTTCCATTGCTTGACCCGCTCGGCCGGCCGGGAGATTGCGTCGAGAATCGATTGCTTGCGCTCGGCCTCGCGGAACACGCCCATCAGCTGTTCACCGGCAAAACCATAGTCGCGGGTCATTTCACCGACGAATTCGGCCACTTGGGGCGAGCCTTCATAATCGCCGGCCAGCGCTTCCTGCGCTGCACCAAGGATGCTTACCAGGCCGACCCACGGAGCGTATCGAGTCGCCCAGCCACGCATTACTTGCATTGAAATCTTCACCTTATTCAAACCTGTGCGATCCACTTACGATGGGTATGGACCGACATCAAAACCCCAAACGCTGACAGCAGCGTCACCAGCGAAGTTCCGCCGTAGCTAATGAACGGCAAAGGCACCCCCACCACCGGCAACAGGCCACTGACCATACCGATGTTGACGAAAACGTAAACAAAAAACGTCATGGTCAGGCTGCCGGCCAGCAATTTGCCGAACAATGTCTGCGCCTGGGCGGTAATCACCAGCCCACGGCCAATCAACAGCAGGTAAATCAGCAGCAAGGCGCAAATGCCCACCAGACCGAACTCTTCGCCCATCACTGCGATGATGAAGTCGGTGTGGCTTTCTGGCAGAAAGTCCAGGTGCGACTGGGTGCCCAGCAGCCAGCCTTTGCCAAACACGCCGCCGGAGCCGATGGCGGCCTTGGACTGAATGATGTTCCAGCCAGTGCCGAGCGGATCGCTCTCCGGGTCGAGAAAGGTCAGGATCCGCTGCTTCTGGTAGTCATGCATGATGAAGAACCACATGCCGACGGCCACCGGCACGGTCGCCGCGACCACGCTGAGGATCCAGCGCCAGCGCAAGCCACCCATAAACAGCACGAAAGCCCCGCCCGCGAGGATCAGCAGCGACGTGCCAAGGTCCGGCTGACGCACGATCAGTATGAATGGCAAGCCGATCAGGAACAGGCTGACCCCGACATGCTTGAGCTGCGGTGGCAACGTGCGCTTGGACAGGTACCAGGCAATGGTTGCCGGCATCAGGATCTTCATGAATTCCGAGGGCTGGAAGCGGATCACCCCGGGAATGTTGATCCAGCGCGTCGCGCCCATGGCGTTGTGGCCCATCACGTCCACCACCACCAGCAAGATCACCCCGAGCACATAGCCCAGCGGCACCCAACGCGCCATGAAACGCGGTTCGAACTGGGCGATGACGATCATCGACACCAGGCCGATCCCGAACGATGTCGCTTGTTTGGCCAGCAAGTCCCAGCTCTTGCCACTCGCCGAATACAGCACGAACAGGCTGCCGGCCGCGAGGATCAGCAGCAGGATCAGCAAGGGGCCATCGATGTGCAGGCGTTGCAACAGCGTCGCGCGGCGACGCATCACATCCTCACTGGAGAGGATGCGATCAAAATTACTCTTCACGGGCCGTAGCCTCCGCGCTGATAGGGCTGTCGTACTCGGGTTTGAGTCGGCCATCCGGGCCCAGGAGCCAGGCGTCCATGACTTGCCGCACCACTGGCGCCGCGACACCGGAACCGGACTCACCGTTCTCGACCATCACCGCCACGGTGATTTTCGGGTTGTCGGCCGGCGCAAAGCCGACGAACAGGGCGTGGTCGCGGTGGCGTTCCTGAACCTTGGAGCGGTCGTACTTCTCGCCCTGCTTGATCGCGACCACCTGGGCGGTACCCGACTTGCCGGCAATCCGGTATTGCGAGCCGATCGCCGCTTTACGCGCGGTGCCGCGGGCACCGTGCATCACTTGCTGCATGCCATGGTTGACCTTGGTCCAGTCCGACGAGTCACGCAGAACGATGTCCGGCATCGGGTTCGGGTCCTGCGGCTTCTGGCCTTCGATGGTTTTCGCCAGGTGCGGACGGTTCCACTTGCCCTTGTTGGCGACCAGCGCCGTGGCCTGGGCCAACTGCAACGGGGTGGACTGCATGTAGCCCTGGCCGATCCCCAGAATCAGCGTTTCACCCGGGAACCACGCCTGGCGTCGGGTCGCGCGCTTCCATTCGCGGGACGGCATCAGCCCCGGCGACTCTTCGAACATGTCCAGCGAGACCTTCTGGCCGATACCGAACTTGCCCAGATAGGCCGCCAACCGATCGATCCCCAGCTTGTGCGCCAGGTCGTAGAAGTAGGTGTCGTTGGAGCGCATGATCGCCGTGTCCAGATCCACATAGCCGTCGCCGGTGCGGTTCCAGTTACGGTATTTGTGATCGTAATTGGGCAGCATGTAGTAACCCGGGTCGAATACCCGGGTCGAGGCCGTCACGACGCCAGAGTCCAGCCCGGCAATCGCCACGGCCGGCTTGATGGTCGAACCCGGCGGGTACAGGCCGCGCAGCACGCGGTTGAACAGTGGCCGGTCGACCGAGTCACGCAACTCGGCGTAGGCCTTGAAGCTGATGCCGGTCACGAACAGGTTCGGGTCAAAACTCGGCTGGCTGACCATTGCCAGCACTTCGCCGGTGTTCGGGTCCAGCGCCACCACGGCACCACGGCGCCCACCCAATGCGGCTTCCGCGGCTTCCTGCAACTTGATGTCCAGGCTCAGGACGATGTCCTTGCCGGGGATCGGATCGGTACGCTTGAGCACCCGCAGTACGCGGCCACGGGCGTTGGTCTCGACCTCTTCGTAACCGACCTGACCGTGCAATTCCGGCTCGTAGAAGCGCTCGATGCCGGTTTTGCCAATTTGATGGGTGCCGCTGTAAGCCACCGGATCCAGAGACTTGAGTTCTTTCTCGTTGATCCGCCCCATATACCCGACCGAGTGCGCAAAATGCGGACCCTGCGGATAGTGACGTACCAACTGCGCAACCACTTCGACGCCCGGCAGGCGGAACTGATTCACCGCGATCCGGGCGATCTGCTCTTCTGTCAGCTCGAACAGGATCGGCACCGGCTCGAACGGTCGGCGCCCCTGCTTCATGCGCTTTTCGAAGACCGCCCGATCTTCAGGCGTCAGTTGCAGCACCTCAACGATGACATCGAGCACTTGCTTCCAGTCACCCGAACGTTCGCGGGTCATGCTCAGGCTGAAGCTGGGCCGGTTATCGGCCACCACCACGCCATTACGGTCATAGATCAACCCGCGAGTCGGCGGAATCGGCTGAACGTGGACGCGGTTGTTTTCCGACAGCGTCGAGTGGTACTCGTACTGAATCACTTGCAGGAAATACAGCCGCGCAATCAGCACGCCGATCAGCGTGACCACCGCAATTGCCCCGAACACGACCCGGCCGCGCACCAGACGGGCGTCTTTCTCGTGGTCCTTGATGCGGATCGGCTGAGGCATGGGGGCGCTGAACTACTTGTGGTAAGGGTGCCCGGACAGCACTGTCCAGGCGCGATACAACTGTTCACCGATCAGAATCCGCACCAGTGGGTGCGGCAAGGTCAGGGGCGACAGCGACCAGCGCTGATCAGCCCGCGCGCAGACTTCCGGCGCCAGCCCTTCGGGGCCGCCGACCATGAAGTTCACCGTACGCGAGTCCAGCCGCCAGCGGTCCAGTTCGACCGCCAGTTGCTCGGTGCTCCAGGGCTTGCCGTGAACTTCGAGGGTGACGATGCGCTCGTTCGGGCCGACCTTGGCCAGCATGGCTTCGCCTTCCTGGCGAATGAAGCGCGCCACGTCAGCGTTCTTGCCACGGGTGTTGAGCGGTATTTCCACCAGTTCCAGCGCCAGCTCGGAAGGAAGACGCTTGGCATATTCATGCCAGCCTTCTTCCACCCACTTGGGCATGCGTGAACCGACGGCGATCAGACGCAGTCGCACAGCGAACCCTTATTGCTGGTCTTTGTTGAGCTTGGTGAAATGCTCATGAGGGTTTTCCGGGCTGTGATGCGCGGCGCTGGCCGAACGGCTTTGCTCGGCACCGGCCCACAGGCGCTCCAGGTCATAGAACTGGCGAGCCGAGGCGGTCATCATGTGCACGATGACGTCGTCCATATCCAGCAGCACCCAGTCGCTGTCGCCCTTGCCTTCTTCACCCAGCGGCTTGACGCCCTGGGCCTTGACCGCCTCGCGGACCTTATCCAGCATCGCGCCGATCTGACGGTTGGAAGTACCGGTGGCGATGATCATGAAGTCAGTGATGCTCTGCTTGTCACGAACGTCGATCACCTGAATGTCCTGGGCCTTGACGTCTTCCAGGGCCGCGACGGCAACCTTGACCAGCTCTTCACCGGCAAGTACGACACCGGTATGAGCTTCTACTGGCAGCGGGGCGCTCTTGAATGTGCCCTTGCGCTTTACTTTGTTTACGTCTTTGTCAGTCATATAAAACTCGTTTTGCTCGTATGTTCGGGCGCTTCGATACACGCGTTCACGTGCCTTGAAGCGCGCCTTTTTCAGTTCGACGCACGGTAAAGTCCGTGCGCATCGATATAGGCCAGGACCGCGTCGGGCACCAGGAAACGTACCGACTTACCGCTGGCCAGCAGTTGACGGATCTGGGTGGCGGATACCGCGAGCGGCGTCTGCCAGACGAATGCAATCTGTCCGCTCGACCCTTTGAGGGCCAGCGGGTCGCTCACCGAGCGCGCTGCCAGCAGGTTGCGCAAGGCATCCGGCGGTTCGCTGTCGGCATCCGGGCGTTGCAGCACCAGGATGTGGCAATGCTGGAGCAACTCTTCCCAGCGGTGCCAAGTGGGCAGGCCGCAAAATGCGTCCCAGCCCAAAAGTAGAAACAACTGGTCATCAGCGGCGAGTTCTGCGCGCATCAGTTCCAGGGTGTCGATGGTGTAGGACGGCTTGTCGCGCTTGAGTTCGCGGTCATCCACCACCAACGGTGCCATACCGGCCACCGCGCGCTCGACCATCGCCAGACGGTCCTGCGCCGAAACCTGCGGCGTATCCCGATGCGGCGGCCTGGCGCTGGGCGTCAGGCGCAACTCATCGAGGGCCAGCGCTTCAGCGACTTCCAGTGCGCTGCGCAAATGGCCGATGTGCACCGGATCGAAGGTCCCGCCCAGGACGCCAATGCGCCGGGGGCCGGTTTCGCTGGTGGTCACAGCGGCGCTCTGGCCAAGATCGCCCAAGTCAGACCGGCTCCTGGCCGCGCAACTGGCCATCACCGACCACGATGTACTTCTCGCAGGTCAGACCTTCGAGGCCCACCGGGCCGCGGGCGTGCAGCTTATCAGTAGAAATGCCAATCTCGGCACCCAATCCGTATTCGAAGCCATCGGCAAAGCACGTCGGGGTGTTGATCATCACCGAGGCCGAATCGACTTCAGCCACGAAACGCCGGGCTTCGCCCTGGTGTTCGCTGACGATCGAGTCGGTGTGGTGCGAGCCGTAATGGTTGATGTGCTCGATCGCCTGGTCCAGGCCATCGACCACCAGGATCGACAGGATCGGCGCCAGGTATTCGGTGCTCCAGTCTTCTTCAGTCGCAGCCACGACGTCGATGATCGCCCGGGTGCGTTCGCAACCGCGCAGTTCGACGCCTTTTTCGCGGAACTGTTCAGCCATCGCTGGCAGGAATTGCTTGGCGACCGCTTGATCGACCAACAGGGTTTCCATCGCGCCGCAGATGCCGTAACGGTAAGTCTTGGCGTTGAACGCAATGCGCTGGGCTTTCGGCAAATCGGCGTGGGCACTGACATACACATGGCAGATACCGTCCAGGTGCTTGATCACCGGCACGCGAGCGTCGCGACTGACCCGTTCGATCAGGCCCTTGCCGCCGCGCGGTACGATCACGTCGACGTACTCGGGCATGGTGATCAACGCACCGACGGCAGCACGGTCGGTGGTTTCGACCACTTGCACCACGGCCGCCGGCAAGCCGGCTTCCGCCAGACCGCGCTGAATGCAGGCGGCAATCGCACGATTGGAATGAATGGCCTCGGAACCACCGCGCAGGATGGTTGCGTTACCCGACTTCAGGCACAGGCTCGCGGCATCGATGGTCACGTTTGGCCGCGACTCATAGATGATCCCGACCACACCCAGGGGCACGCGCATCTTGCCGACCTGAATACCCGACGGCCGGTAACTCATGTCGCGGATCGCGCCAACCGGATCGGGCAGCGCCGCCACCTGACGCAAGCCGACGATCATGCCGTCGATGCGTGCGGGGGTCAGGGCCAGACGTTCGAGCATGGCCGGCTCAAGCCCATTGGCCCGGCCTGCGGCCAGATCCAGCTCATTGGCGGCGGTCAACTCGGCGCGAGCGTTATCCAAAGCGTCGGCGGCAGCCAGCAGAGCGCGGTTTTTCTGCGCGGTACTGGCACGGCCGATCACGCGGGAAGCGTCGCGGGCAGCGCGACCCAAACGGGTCATGTAGTCAAGAACGGACTCAGTCATGGTCTCTGTGGTCTTGGCAAAGAGGAAAGCGGCAGATTATAGCTGTCGCGCGCTCCTACTAACAGCAGTGACGGGCGGATGGTCGAAATGGGCAGTGTTCAGCCTCGATTAAGTCCGCAGTTGTTATCATTCCGTCATATTTACCTGATCACTTCGGTCGCCATGCCTATTTTGACCACAGAGAAACTGCCAAAAGCCCTGCCCGACAGCTTTTTCAACCGCGATGCTCAGCTGCTTGCCTGTGAATTGCTGGGTAAAGTGATCCGCCATCGGGTCGGTGACCTGTGGCTTTCGGCGCGGATTATCGAGACCGAAGCCTATTACTGCGAAGAAAAGGGCAGCCACGCCTCGCTTGGCTACACAGAAAAGCGTAAGGCTTTGTTTCTGGATGGCGGCCACATCTATATGTACTACGCCCGTGGTGGCGATTCGCTGAACTTCAGCGCTCACGGGCCGGGCAATGCGGTGCTGATCAAATCGGCTTACCCGTGGGTCGATGAAATCTCCGGCCCGGCGAGCCTGGCGCAGATGCTGCTGAACAACCCCGACGCCAAGGGCCGACCGCGCCCCTCGCAAAAGCTCTGCGCCGGCCAGACCTTGCTGTGCAAGGCACTGGGCCTGAAAGTACCGATCTGGGATGCCAAGCGCTTCGATCATGAAGTGCTGTTTGTCGAAGACGTCGGCGCACCTCCCCCGCATGTCATCCAGACCACACGCCTGGGGATTCCTCATGGCCGCGACGAACACCTGATGTACCGCTTCGTCGACGGCGCTTATGCCCCCTACTGCACCCGGAACCCCCTGCGACGCGGCCAGGTCGAAAACCGCGACTATTTCCTGCTTCCCTGAATGGTGCTGCGACTAGCAGCAAAAAACCCGACTGTGGGAGCGAGCTTGCTCGCGATAGCGGTGTAACGGCCAACATCAATGTTGAATGTTAATCCGCCATCGCGAGCAGGCTCGCTCCCACAGTTCATCTAATGATTTGATGGAGTTGTATGTATGGGCCCATGGCTCGATAGCCTGACCGTCTGGTTGACGGCAAATCCGCAATGGCTGGCGGTGGCGGTATTCATAGTGGCCTGCGTTGAGTGCCTGGCAATTGTCGGGCTGATTGTGCCCGGCATCGTGTTGCTGTTTGCCATCACGGTGCTGGCCGGCAGCGGCGCGCTGTCGCTGGGCGAAACGCTGCTGCTGGGTTTTCTCGGCGGCCTGTTCGGCGATCTGCTGTCGTATTTCCTGGGCAGGCACTTTCACCAGAACATTCGGCGTTTGCCGGGATTGCGTCACCATCCGGAATGGATCAACGGCGCCGAAAACTATTTCCAGCGCTATGGCATCGTGAGCCTATTGGTCGGACGCTTTATCGGCCCCTTGCGCCCGATGCTGCCAATGGTTGCCGGGATGTTCGACATGCCCTTCGCGCGCTTCTTTGCGGTCAGCTTGCTGGCGGGTGCCGGCTGGTCGGTGGCCTACCTGCTGCCGGGCTGGGCCACGGGCGCGGCGATACGCCTGCCGCTGCCGGAAGGTTTCTGGCCTCAAGCCGGGCTGGTCGTCGGTAGCATCGCGGTATTGATGGGCCTGAGCATCAACAGCAGCTTGCGCGGTCATCGCCAGGCTACTGCGCTGATCGCCGGCCTCAGCCTGGTGATACTCGGCGGGCTGTTCATAGGCTATCCGCACCTGAGCGCCTTCGACCAAGGCCTGATGACGCTGATTCAAGAACACCGCAGCCCGGCGCTGGATGAAGTCGCGGTGATGTTCACCCTGGTCGGTGAATTCAAAAACATGCTGGTGATCAGCGCGGCGCTGACGATCCTGCTGCTGGTCACGCGGCAATGGCGACACATGATCTTCGCCGGCTGCACGCTGCTGATCACCGCGCTGCTGAACACCGGAACCAAGAACCTGTTCGCCCGGATGCGCCCGGAAGTACTGACCGACCCACTGACCAGCTACAGCATGCCCAGTGGTCACGCGTCGGGTTCGTTTGCGTTGTTCCTGACGCTGGCGGTACTGGCCGGCCGAGGCCAGCCAACGCGCATGCGCCTGACCTGGTTGCTGCTCGGTTGCTTGCCGGCAGCGGCTATCGCCCTGTCGCGGGTTTATCTCGGCGCACACTGGCCAACCGATATAACCGCCGGCGCGATGCTGGCGGCTTGCGTGTGCGCCGCCAGCCTGGCCGTGACCCAGCGCCAGACACCCTTGAGCCCTATGCCGGCCAAGGTCTGGTGGTCAGTGTTGCCGGTAATGCTGGCATTGTTCGGGTTCTTCGCGCTGTGGCATTTGCCTCATACATTGCAGCGGTATGCCTACTGACAAGTATCAGGCAAACAATTCCCCCTGCAACTCATCCAGCAGCGCCTGAATCGCATCCAGGCGCTGCTGCGGGTTGTCGAGTTGCAGCAGTTCGATCTTGTCCACTTCAGAAAATGGCAGCAGGTACGCCAATTGATTGGCCAATGACTGTTGCCCGGCCGCGTCGGTGCCCATGTTCAATGCTTCGACCATCGGGTGTTCGGCCAAGGCCTTGAGCAGTGCGACAAGGTCGGCGTCTTCGTCCTGTAGCGGTTGCTCCGGTTCATCTTCCAGCCACTCGACGTCAGCGACGGTCAACTGATCGCGCTGAGTCTCGGTGCGCAGCACGTGGAAACGCCGCCCACCCTGCACCCGGATACCCAGCAGACCATTATCCTGCTGCTTGAAATCGGTAATCAGCGCTTCGCACCCCACCAGCGCGTAGCCCTCCGGGGCGATGCCGACTTCTTCGCCGTCGAGGATGCACACCACACCAAAGCCGCCGCCCTGTTTCATGCAGCGGCTGATCATGTCCAGGTAGCGCGCTTCAAAAATCTGCAAGTCGAGGATGCAGCCAGGAAACAGCACCGTGTTCAGCGGAAAAAGCGGCAAGCTCATAGACATTTCCTTACACCACCATCGACACCGCCAACGGCAGGAACACCGCCGTGGCCACGCCCATCAGACTCATCGCCAGCGCCGCGAAGGCGCCGCACTCTTCACTTTCCTGCATCGCCACCGCAGTCCCGACCGCGTGGGCGGTCATACCCAGGGCCATACCGCGGGCTTCAGGGCTGTGCACACCGAGCCGGTTCAACAGGCTCGGGCCGAAAATGGCGCCAATCACCCCGGTGATCAACACGAACACCGCCGCCAGCGCCGCCACTCCGCCAATCTGCTCGGCCACCAGCATGGCAATCGGCGAGGTGACCGATTTGGGCGCCATGGTCATCAGGATCATGTGCTCGGCACCAAACCACCAACCCAGCAGCACGCCCATGCCGGTGGCAACCACACCACCTATCACCAGCGTAGTAAATATCGGCCAGAACAGCTGTCGAATCCGCCGCAGGTTCAGGTAGAGCGGCACCGCCAGTGCAACGGTCGCCGGCCCCAGCAGAATGCTGAGGATCTCGGTGCTTTTGCGGTATTCGGCATACGTCAGCCCACACGCGAGCAACACGCCGATCACCAGCAGCATCGATACCAGCACGGGCTGCAGAAAGATCCAGCGGGTTTTCTCGAACGCCGCCAACACCAGTTGATAGGCGCCCAACGTTACGCCGATACCGAACAACGGGTGATGAATGACTGCCGCCAGCGCACCCTGCCAGTCGAAGATCATCACGACTCCTCCGAACGAACAGCGTGGCGCTTGATCAGCCGTTGCATCAAGACCCCGGCGAACGCCATGGACAGCAGCAACGACAACACCAGTGCACCAACGATGGCCCAGAAGTCCGCCGCGATATCGGCGGCATACACCATCACGCCCACCGCTGGCGGCACCAGCAACAACGGCAAATAACGCAGCAGGCTGCCAGCGGCCAGGCTCAGGGGCTCAGCCACTTCGCCACGGATGACCAGGAACCCCAGCAGCAACAGCAGGCCGATAATCGGCCCTGGCAGCACCGGTAATAACAAATGGTTGAGGGCCGTGCCGAGCAATTGAAACAGCACCAGCCAGGTCAGGCCACGTAGCAACATCCGTCATCTCCAGCAAAACTCGTCCCCACAAGCGGGCCGGACATTATAAGCATGGCACTCGCTATGCATGGGTATTCGCCAAAGGTATGGAAGCTTGACCGGACCTAAACACCATGATGATCTAAAGTGGTTGTTCCGGGGCCAACCCCCCACCTGAAAAAACTATAAAACCGATGAACCCAAGGAGAGTCTCAATGCCCTATGTTCCCGTTGCAGAGCTCAAAGACTATGTCGGCAAGGAACTCGGACGTTCCGAATGGCTCACGATCGATCAGGACCGCATCAACCTGTTCGCTGAAGCTACAGGCGATTATCAGTTCATCCACGTTGACCCGGTAAAAGCCGCACAAACCCCGTTTGGCAGCACGATCGCACACGGTTTCCTGTCGCTGTCGCTGATCCCGAAACTGATGGAAGACATCCTGATCCTGCCGCAAGGCTTGAAGATGGTCGTCAATTACGGCCTGGACAGTGTGCGTTTCATTCAACCGGTGAAGGTCGACTCCAGGGTCCGGCTCAAGGTCGAACTGAGCGACGTCACCGAAAAGAAACCCGGCCAATGGCTGCTCAAGGCCACCGCCACGCTGGAAATCGAAGGCCAGGAAAAACCGGCGTACATCGCTGAACCGTTGTCGCTGGCGTTCGTTTAACCCCTGCCGGATGCGAAGCAGTTCCTGCTGTTTCGCACCGCGTCTCTATATATCAGACACATAGCTGCGGCATACTCCCTCGCCTAATTGCCCGGATCCCGCTATGCGCTCACTTGCACCCCTTGCCCTGACCCTGTTGCTCACCGCGTGTGGTGACGGCGAATCGCTGTTGCCGCCCGACGCACGCCTGCCCGATGGCGGCCGCTATCGGGGTGATCTGGTCAATGGGTTGCTGCAAGGCCAGGGCCGGATCGACTATCCGAACGGCAGCTGGTACGCCGGTCAGTTCGACAAGGGCCAGTGGCACGGTCAGGGCGAATGGCACGGCAGCAACGGCGAGGTTTATCGCGGGGAATTCCAGCAGGGACTGTTTCATGGCCAGGGCACGCTGACCACCAACGGCAGCAGCTACACCGGCGGCTTCAAACTCGGGCGGCGCGACGGTGAAGGCACTCTCAAAGAAGATGGCATGACTTACCGTGGCGAGTTCAAGGCCGATCAGTATTCCGGCCTCGGCCGTCTCGAACTTGAAGACGGCAGCCAGTATCAGGGCCAGTTCGCCAACGGCAAACCCAACGGTGAAGGCCAGCGTGGCGATGCCAGCGGCAACCAGTTCACCGGTCATTTCGTCGACGGCCAACTGGAAGGCAATGGCACCTTCAGCAGTGCCGAGGGCGACAGCTACGTCGGTGGTTTCAAACAAAATCAGTTGAACGGCAAAGGCCGCTACGAGAATGCCGACGGTGACGTGTGGGTCGGCGAGTTCAAGGAAGGCGCGCTGAACGGAAAAGGCGAATTGATTGGCGCCGACAACAGCCACTATATCGGCCAATTCAGTGATTGGCGTTTCACCGGTCAAGGCCGTTTGAACCTGGCGGACGGCAGCTTCTACATCGGCGAGTTCGATAACGACAGCTATCAAGGGCACGGCACGCTGGTGCTGACGGATGGCACCGTGCAAAGCGGCGACTGGATCAATGGCCAGCGTGTACGCGATGCCAATGGCAAGTTGCTGCCAGACACCCTCGAACTGGGGTTGCTGGCGCAAGGGCGTCTGCTCGAAGACGCGCTGGCCAATGTGCCCGCCTCGACCCCGGCGATCGAGCTGTACACCCTGACCGTGGGTGGCGACGGCAAGCAGAGCGTGTTTCTGCGCGAGTCCGATTACGTCAGCAACATGCTCGCCAGCCGCTTCGGCGCCTATGGCCAGATCCGCCTGGTCAACCATCGCGACCACCTCGGTGACCGGCCGATGGCCACCCGCGAGAACCTGCGCCGCGCCGCCCTGACCCTGGCCGAACGCAGCGGGCCGGAAGATCTGATATTCATCTACCTGACCAGCCACGGCACCCACGAACACGAACTGGTGCTCGACCAACCGCGTATGGAGCTGGCCGATTTGCCGGCTGACGAATTGGCCGCCGTCCTCGCACCGCTGAAAAACCGCGACAAGATCATCGTGATTTCGGCCTGCTACTCCGGCGGTTTCATCCCGGCACTCAAAGATGAACGCACACTGATCATGACCGCCTCGCGCGCCGATCGAGTGTCGTTTGGCTGCTCGGAGGAAGCTGACTTCACGTACTTCGGCGACGCGTTGTTCGTTCAGGCACTGAACCAGACCGACGATCTGGAGCAGGCGTTCAAACTGGCCAAGGCCACAGTCGCCGAGCGCGAACTGGCAGATAGCTTCGAGGCATCGGAACCACAGATCTGGGCGCCTAAAGGGGTGTTGGCGCATTGGCAATCACTGCGCAAGCAGCAAGCACGCAAGGCACTGCAAAGTGCCGCTTTAACCAGCAAGGAAGCAAAGAGCAACTAAGCTGAAACAGTATCAAGGGGGAAACATTATGTACTTGACGCCTCAGCATGTATTGCTCGCTGGAGCCACCGGCCTGGTCGGTGAACACTTACTCGATCGGCTGCTGAACGAACCGACCATCAGCCGCGTACTGGCACCGTCACGCCGACCACTGGCTGAACATCCTCATCTGGAAAATCCGGTTGGCGATCCGGCAGTGCTTCTCCCCCAACTCAGTGGCCGCGTCGACATTGCCTACTGCTGCCTGGGCACGACGATCAAACAGGCCGGCTCCGAACAAGCCTTTCGCGCAGTCGATCTGGACCTGGTGGTAGCGTTCGCCAAACGTGCACGGGAAATGGGCGCACGGCACTTGATCGTGATCAGCGCCCTGGGGGCCGATCGCAGATCCTCGGTTTTCTACAACCGGGTCAAGGGCGAGATGGAATACGCATTGCGCGCACAGAACTGGCCGCAACTGACCATCTGCCGGCCTTCCCTGCTACTGGGTGATCGCCTTGAACCGCGACTCGCCGAACAACTGGCAGGCCCGCTGTCCAAACTGATTCCCGGCAAATACCACGGCATCGAAGCCTGCCAACTGGCCCGCGCCATGTGGCGCCTGGCGCTGGAAGAACAGGATGGCTTGCGGATTGTCGAGTCGGATGAGTTGCGCAAGTTAGGCAAATAGATCGGCAGTGACGAATCGTCCGTCATCGCGAGCAGGCTCGCTCCCACATTGATTTTATGTCGCTCACAGATCCAGTGTGGGAGCGAGCCTGCTCGCGATAGAGCGCGGCAGCGCTCTGTTACAACCCGCCCGTCGCTTGAAACCCAACCCCTAACACCGTCAACACCGACAGCGGCAACAGCAGCGTGTCGAGCAGCGCGCTGGCCGGCAGGTCGAGGCCGGGGTAGCTCGGTGCTTCGGCACCAAAATGATCCTTGGCGCAGCAACCACCGTCCAGCGCATACAGGTCAAGACGCATCCCCGAGTACACCACTGGCGCGCCAGGCTTGGCCGCGTCCAATGTCCGCGCGGTGGCACAACCGCCCAATTGCAGGGCGAGCAGCAGACTCAATAGCTTATTCATCGCTGCTCAAATGGTGTTCGCCCCAACGCGGCAGCATGTCTTGGGGGATGTTCAACAAATTGAGAATCCGCGCCACGACAAAGTCCACCAGATCATCAATGGTCTGCGGCTGGTGATAGAAGCCCGGCGAGGCCGGCAGAATGGTCACCCCCATGTTCGACAGCTTGAGCATGTTTTCCAGGTGAATGCTTGAGTATGGCGCCTCGCGTGGCACCAGAATCAACTGCCGACGCTCTTTCAAGGTCACGTCGGCGGCGCGCTCGATCAGGTTGTTGCAGGCGCCTGTGGCAATCGCCGACAAGGTCCCGGTCGAGCACGGCACCACCACCATCGCGGCCGGCGAGCCGGAGCCCGAAGCCACGGGCGACATCCAGTCTTCCTTGCCATACACCCGAATCTGCCCGGCAGCAGCGCCGGTGTATTCGGTGAGGAAGGCCTGCATCATCTGCGGTTTCGGCGGCAGTGTGACGTCGGTCTCGGTCGCCATCACCAGTTGCGCCGCCTTGGAGATCAGGAAGTGCACCTCGCGGTCTTCGCGCACCAGACAATCGAGCAGGCGCAAACCGTACTGGGCGCCGGAAGCGCCGGTCATGGCCAGCGTGATGCGATCCGGACCGTTACTCATTTAAGCGCCTCGGCCAATTTACCATGCAGGCCGCCGAAGCCGCCGTTGCTCATGATCACCACGTGAGTGCCCGGTTTGGCCTGGCTTTTCACCTGCTCGATAATGCCCTCCAGCGAGTCGCAAACCATCGACGGCACGGTGCACAGCGCAGCAACGGCGGGCAAGTCCCAGCCGAGGTTGGCCGGTGCATACCAGATCACCTGATCGGCATCGACCACGCTTTCCGGCAAACCGTCACGGTGCGCGCCGAGCTTCATCGAGTTGGAACGCGGTTCGATGATCGCGATCAACGGTGCGTCGCCGATGCGTTTGCGCAGACCGTCGAGGGTGGTTGCGATGGCGGTCGGGTGGTGAGCGAAGTCGTCGTAGATGGTGACACCATGAACTTCAGCGACTTTTTCCATGCGGCGCTTGACGCTCTTGAACGCGCTCAACGCGGCGATGCCCATACTCGGAACCACGCCAACATGCCGCGCGGCCGCCAGAGTGGCCAAGGCGTTGGCAACGTTGTGCTGGCCGGTCATGTCCCACTCGACCACGCCTTGGGCGACGCCTTCGAACATCACTTCAAACTTCGAGCCGTCTTCGCTGAGCAACTTGACCTGCCACTGCCCGCCTGCGCCAGTGGTTTGCACCGGGGTCCAGCAACCCATTTCGATCACGCGCTGCAACGCAGGTTCGGTGGTCGGGTGGATCACCAGGCCTTCACTCGGGATGGTCCGCACCAAATGGTGGAACTGTCGCTCGATGGCCGGCAGATCAGGGAAGATGTCGGCGTGATCGAACTCAAGGTTATTGAGGATCGCGGTACGCGGACGGTAGTGAACGAATTTCGAACGCTTGTCGAAGAAGGCGCTGTCGTATTCATCGGCTTCGATCACGAAGAACGGTGTGTCACCCAGACGCGCCGATACCGAGAAGTTCTGCGGCACGCCACCAATCAAAAAACCCGGGCTCATGCCGGCGTGTTCCAGTACCCAGGCAAGCATGCTGCTGGTAGTGGTTTTACCGTGGGTACCGGCAACCGCCAGCACCCAGCGACCTTGCAGCACGTGGTCGGCCAGCCATTGCGGACCGGAGACGTATGGCAGGCCTTTGTTCAATACGTATTCGACCGCCGGGTTGCCGCGCGACATCGCATTGCCGATCACCACCAGATCCGGGGCCGGATCGAGTTGGGCAGGATCATAGCCTTGCGTCAGCTCGATGCCCTGCGCCTGCAACTGAGTGCTCATCGGCGGGTAGACGTTGGCATCGGAGCCCGTCACATGATGGCCCAGCTCTTTGGCCAGGACCGCCATCGAACCCATGAAAGTGCCGCAAATACCCAGAATATGAATGTGCATAGTCAACCTCGTAAAACATCGAGGCAGGTTAGCGTAGAGGGCCGAAAATCGCACTCTTTAGGTGATGAGACAGAGGATTGTTGGTCTTGGGCATTTCTATTTGGCTCAATATCCACCCCTCACCCTAACCCTCCCGAAACGTCGGACCGCCCCAAATGGGCGAGGGGACTGACCGAGGTGATTGGTTGGAATACTGCGACCTGAAATCCCGAGTCGAACTCAGGTTTGAAAACGACATAGATCTGCCCCCTTTCCCCCTCTCCCCTTTGGGGAGAGGGCTGGGGTGAGGGGTGGATCTAACTGGCTACCGCGCAATCCCGTGCTTGCGCAGCTTTCTATAGAGGGTGTTGCGGCTGACTCCCAGTTGTTCAGCGGTATGGGTCATGTGCCAACGCTGCTGCTCCAGGGCATTGAGCAACGCCAGGCGTTCGGCATCGTCCAGCGGATATTCAGACACCTCTTCCACCTGCGCCAACACTGGAACCGGTCGGGCCTGGCGAATCATCACCGGCAAATCCTCAACCCCGATTCGCCCGTCATCGCACAATGCCGCCAGGGTCCGCAGCACATTGCGCAATTGCCGCACGTTACCTGGCCAGGCGAAGTCGAGCAGCGCCTGGCGCGCCGCAGCGTCGATCAGCACCGCCTCCCCGCCCGACTCTTCAGCCAGCAAAAAGTCCAGCAACTGCGACTTGTCGCTGCGTTCACGCAACGCCGGCAAGGCGACTTCCAGGCCATTGAGGCGGTAATACAAATCTTCGCGGAAACTGCTGTCCTGCACCCGTTCGAGCAAATTCCGGTGAGTGGCGCTGATGATCCGCACGTTGACCGGCAGCGGCTCGCCACCGATCGGCACCACCTGCCGGTCTTCCAGCACCCTTAATAGCCGGGTTTGCAGCGCCAGCGGCATGTCACCGATTTCGTCGAGGAACAGTGTGCCGCCATCGGCCTGCTGCAACTTGCCGCGCATGCCTTCTTTGCGGGCGCCAGTAAAACTGCCGCCGCGATAGCCGAACAGTTCGCTCTCGATCAGGCTTTCCGGGATCGCCGCACAGTTGAGCGCGACGAAGGCCTTGTCGGCGCGCTGACTGGCCTGGTGCACGGCCTTGGCGAAGGCTTCTTTACCTGAGCCGGTTTCACCGTTGATCAACAGCGGCACATCACGCTCGAAGACCCGCAAGGCTTTACGAAAATCAGCCTGCAGCCCTTCGTCTCCCAAACAAATACCCGTAAGAACCGGGCGTTCGGCAATGAACGGCGGTTGCAGCATCGGGGTCGGCACGCTACGCGGCTGGCCGCGCAACAGCGCAAACAACACCCGCCCATCGCGAGTGCGCAATGGCCAACTGGCGGTGGCGTTGACGCTCGCGCGCCCCAGCAGTTCGTCCAGCGAGCAATCGAAAAACGCCTCGACCGGTTGACCCAGCAACCCGCCACGAATATGCCCCAGCAGGTTCAACGCGCTCTGATTGATCGCGCTGATCCGCCCTTCGCCGTCGAATGCCAGCAGCCCTTCGCTGAACAGCCCGACCGACTCGGCCTGCAAGTGAAAGCGCAGCAGCCATTGATTGTCGAAGTAACGCAGGAAATAGCAGCTCTCGATCATCTTCGCCGAGAGGTTGACCAGCGCCATGGTGTGGAACTGGCTTTGACGCGAGACATCGTGGCGTGCCGACGAAACGTCGAGCACCGCCAGCAGTTCGCCATGCGGGTCGAACACCGGGCTCGCCGAACAGGTCAGCCCTGTATGACGTCCCCGAAAATGTTCATCCTGGTGAATGGTCAGCGACTGCCGCTCCACCAGGCAGGTGCCGATGCCATTGGTGCCTTCGCAGGCTTCGCTCCAGTCGGCACCGAGCCAAAGACCGGCGCGCTCGAAAATCTTCCGTTCGGCAGGCGCGGTGACACAGTTGAGGATCACCCCGCGGGCGTCGGTCAACAGCACGGCGTGGCCGGCACCGGAAAGTTGCTGATGCAGGCTGGTCATTTCGCCACCGGCAATCTGCAGCACTTGCTGCAAGCGCTCGCGACTCTCCAGCACTCGACCGTGCTCAAGCACCGTCGGCGCCATGCTCAGGGCCGGGTCGAGGTGATAGTCCTCAAGACAACGCAGCCAGGAACGGGCAATGGACGGATCGCTACCCGGACCGTGCAAATGGGATTTGCCTTGGGTCACGGTCAAGACTTGCTGAGCATGGCGACTCAAATGGTTGCTGTGCATTTTTTATTATTCTCTCCGAACACTGTGCTGAGCCCAATGAAGGACTGTCACCACCTTGTGGCGCCCAGCATCCTCCTGCCTCGATTGCTTTGCAATGCTGGCAAGACCGCCCGGTCACAGGCTGTGCCACAAGCGGTACAAACTGTCACAGGCGCCGTACCGCATCTGTCACACGTCCTGTACCACCACTGCCTCAAAAAAACCGTAAGCCCTTGATTTACCTGACCTGCAAAGCACTGGCCCGACCTTTGCTCTACGCTTCTCAAGCGCTTACTGCGCGTACTCCCTTAATAAGCACAAAAGCCAAGGAGATACTCACCATGCGTTACGCTCACCCAGGTACTGAAGGCGCTATCGTTTCGTTCAAGAGTCAATACGGCAACTACATCGGCGGCGAATTCGTCGCGCCTGTCAAAGGTCAGTACTTCACCAATACCTCCCCGGTCAACGGCCAACCGATTGCCGAATTCCCCCGCTCCACGGCCGAAGACATCGAAAAAGCCCTGGACGCTGCCCACGCAGCCGCCGACGCCTGGGGCAGCACGTCTGCTCAGGCGCGCTCGCTGGTGCTGCTGAAAATCGCCGACCGCATCGAGCAAAACCTCGAAGTCCTGGCAATCACCGAAAGCTGGGACAACGGCAAAGCCGTGCGTGAAACCCTCAACGCCGACATCCCGCTGGCCGCTGACCACTTCCGCTACTTCGCCGGTTGCCTGCGAGCCCAGGAAGGCAGCGCCGCGGAAATCGACGGCAACACCGTGGCTTATCACATTCACGAACCGCTGGGCGTGGTCGGGCAGATCATCCCGTGGAACTTCCCGATCCTGATGGCCGCCTGGAAACTCGCCCCGGCGCTGGCTGCCGGTAACTGCGTGGTGCTCAAGCCCGCCGAGCAAACCCCGCTGGGCATTACCGTGCTGCTGGAACTGATCGGCGACCTGCTGCCGCCCGGCGTGCTGAACGTCGTGCAAGGTTTCGGCAAAGAAGCCGGTGAAGCCCTGGCCACCAGCAAACGCATTGCCAAAATTGCCTTTACCGGCTCGACCCCGGTCGGCTCGCACATCATGAAATGCGCTGCCGAAAACATCATTCCGTCCACCGTGGAACTGGGCGGCAAGTCGCCGAACATCTTCTTCGCCGACATCATGCAAGCCGAACCGACCTTCATCGAGAAAGCTGCCGAAGGCCTGGTGCTGGCGTTCTTCAACCAGGGCGAAGTCTGCACCTGCCCGTCCCGCGCACTGGTGCAAGAGTCGATCTACGACGACTTCATGAAAGTGGTGATGAAGAAGGTCCTGCAAATCAAACGTGGCGACCCGCTGGACACCGACACCATGGTCGGCGCCCAGGCGTCCGAGCAGCAATTCGACAAGATCCTCTCGTACCTGGAAATCGCCAAAGGCGAAGGTGCCGAGTTGCTGACCGGCGGCAAGGTGGAAAAACTCGAGGGCAACCTGGCGACCGGGTATTACATCCAGCCGACCCTGCTCAAGGGCACCAACAAAATGCGTGTGTTCCAGGAAGAAATCTTTGGCCCGGTGGTGAGCATCACCACCTTCAAGGACGAAGCCGAAGCCCTGGCGATTGCCAACGACACCGAGTTCGGTCTTGGCGCCGGACTCTGGACCCGCGACATCAACCGCGCCTACCGCATGGGCCGGGCGATCAAGGCCGGTCGCGTCTGGACCAACTGCTACCACCTGTACCCGGCTCACGCCGCGTTCGGCGGTTACAAGAAGTCCGGTGTCGGCCGTGAAACCCACAAAATGATGCTCGACCACTACCAGCAAACCAAAAACCTGCTGGTGAGCTACGACATCAATCCGTTGGGCTTCTTCTAAGAGCCGAGGGCGACGCTGATGTTTCGGCGTCGCCCTTCGAGTGGTTATCGCGAGCAAGCTCGCTCCCACAGGGGTTTTGTGGTGAACCCACCTGCGTGGGCTGACGCAAGTCCACTGTGGGAGCGGACTTGCTCGCGATGGCGTCCTAACTGACACACCGAACATCGCTTGCCGCCCTGGCACGGCCTTTGCTTGCCCGCTCGACAGATTAACCGCTGCGTGAACAGCGTCGATCCACCCAAACCGCCACACCCGAAAGTCCAACAGATCGAACACTGAAAAACAGAGAGGAGTTATGACTTCTTCAACAACACTCAAACCCACACTCGGCACCTTGCATCTATGGGGCATTGCCGTCGGCCTGGTGATTTCCGGCGAATACTTCGGCTGGAGTTACGGCTGGGGCACCGCAGGCACCCTGGGGTTCCTCGTCACCGCATTGATGGTGGCGACGATGTACACCTGTTTCATCTTCAGTTTCACCGAACTCACCACCGCGATTCCCCACGCTGGCGGGCCCTTTGCCTACAGCCGACGGGCCTTTGGTGAAAAAGGCGGCTTGATCGCCGGGATCGCCACGCTGATCGAATTCGTCTTTGCGCCACCGGCCATTGCGATGGCCATCGGCGCCTACCTGAACGTGCAATACCCGGATCTGGACCCGAAAATCGCCGCAGTCGGCGCCTACTTCGTGTTCATGGGCCTGAACATCCTCGGCGTCAGCATCGCCGCGACCTTCGAGCTGGTGGTGACCGTTCTGGCGGTAGCCGAACTGCTGGTGTTCATGGGCGTGGTTGCACCGGGCTTCAGCTTCAGCAACTTCGTGCTCAACGGCTGGTCCGGCTCCAATGAGTTCACGGTCGCTTCGATCCCCGGCATCTTTGCGGCGATTCCCTTCGCCATCTGGTTCTTCCTCGCCATCGAAGGTGCGGCCATGGCTGCCGAAGAAGCCAAGGACCCGAAACGCACCATTCCACGGGCCTACGTCAGCGGCATCCTGACCCTGGTGTCCCTGGCGATCGGCGTGATGGTGATGGCCGGCGGTGTGGGCGACTGGCGCCAACTGGCGAACATCAACGACCCGCTGCCTCAGGCCATGAAAGCCGTGGTTGGCAACAACTCCAGCTGGATGCACATGCTGGTGTGGATCGGCCTGTTCGGTCTGGTGGCGAGCTTCCACGGGATCATCCTCGGCTACTCGCGCCAGTTCTTCGCCCTCGCTCGCGCCGGCTACCTGCCTCGCGGCCTGGCCAAGCTCTCGCGCTTCCAGACCCCGCATCGGGCAATTCTGGCGGGTGGCGTGATCGGCATCGCGGCGATCTACAGCGATGGGCTGGTCAACCTGCAAGGCATGACCCTGACCGCCGCGATGATCACCATGTCGGTGTTCGGCGCCATCGTGATGTACATCATCAGCATGCTCAGCCTGTTCAAACTGCGTAAAACCGAGCCGTTGCTGGAACGTACCTTCCGCGCGCCGGGCTATCCGATCGTGCCGGGCATCGCGCTGTTCCTGGCGGTGGTCTGCCTGGTGGCGATGGCCTGGTTCAATACCTTGATCGGGATGATTTTCCTCGGTTTCATGGTCGCCGGCTTCATCTACTTCCAATTGACCGCCAAACAGCGCCTCGACGCCCCGGCGGACGCGATGCTCACGGGTATCTGAGTTGCACCGGCGTCGGGCGAATAACCCGGCGCCTGCATTATTGAAGTGCACTGAGATCCAGTGTGGGAGCGAGCCTGCTCGCGATAGCATCGCCTAGGTATGACTGACACACCGAGGTGCCTGAATCGCGAGCAAGCTCGCTCCCACAAGGGGTTAGCGGTGTATTTGAGTCACTTACAGAATCAAGAGGACACCGCTCATGGCTGCATTTGCCCATACCGTCGGCGCCCGGACCTACCGTTTCGACGGCCTCAAGGAAGTCATGGCCAAGGCCAGCCCGGCACGTTCCGGAGACTTTCTGGCCGGCGTCGCCGCCCTGAACGATGGCGAACGGGTCGCCGCGCAAATGACCTTGGCTGACATCCCGCTCAAGCATTTCCTGCAAGAAGTGCTGATTCCTTACGAATCCGATGAAGTCACCCGACTGATCATCGACACCCACGATGCCCGCGCCTTTGAGACCGTCAGCCACCTGACCGTTGGCGGTTTTCGCGACTGGCTGCTCAGCGATGCAGCCGACGAGCAGAGCCTGCGGGCGCTGGCCCCCGGCCTGACCCCGGAAATGGCCGCTGCCGTGTCGAAGATCATGCGCGTGCAGGACCTGGTGCTGGTGGCGCAGAAAATCCGCGTGGTGACTCGGTTTCGCGGCACCATGGGCCTGCGCGGGCGCCTGTCGACCCGCCTGCAACCCAACCACCCTACCGACGAACCCGCCGGGATTGCCGCGAGCATTCTCGACGGCCTGCTCTACGGCAACGGCGACGCAATGATCGGCATCAACCCGGCCACCGACAGCATCGCCTCGATCTGCGCCATGCTGGAAATGCTCGACGCGGTCATCCAGCGCTACGAAATTCCGACCCAAGCCTGCGTGCTGACCCACGTCACCACCTCCATCGAGGCGATCAACCGTGGCGTGCCGCTGGACCTGGTGTTCCAGTCGATCGCCGGCACCGAAGCGGCCAACGCCAGTTTCGGCATCAGCCTGAGCGTGCTGCAGGAAGGTTATGAAGCAGGCTTGAGCCTCAATCGCGGTACCCTGGGGCAAAACCTGATGTACTTCGAAACCGGCCAGGGCAGCGCGCTCTCGGCCAACGCCCATCACGGCATCGACCAGCAAACCTGCGAAACCCGCGCCTACGCCGTGGCCCGGCACTTCAAGCCGTTTCTGGTAAACACTGTGGTCGGCTTCATTGGCCCGGAATACCTCTACAACGGCAAACAGATCATCCGTGCCGGCCTCGAAGACCACTTCTGCGGCAAGTTGCTCGGTGTGCCGATGGGCTGCGACATCTGCTACACCAACCACGCCGAAGCCGATCAGGACGACATGGACACCCTGCTGACGCTACTCGGCGTGGCCGGGATCAACTTCATCATGGGCATCCCCGGCTCCGACGACATCATGCTCAACTACCAGACCACCTCGTTCCACGACGCGCTCTACGCGCGCCAGACCCTGGGCCTGAAACCGGCACCTGAGTTTGAGCGGTGGCTGGCACATATGGGCATCTTCACCCAAGGTGACGGCAAGGTGCACTTTGGCAATAACCTGCCGCCGGCTTTCCGCCAGGCCATGGCGCAACTGGGATGAGTAATCTGCTGATGGATAAACCAACCGTCGATCCGCAAAACCCCTGGCTGGGACTGCGCCGCCTGACTCCGGCACGCATCGCCCTGGGTCGTACCGGCACCAGCATGCCGACCAGCGCGCAACTGGATTTCCAGTACGCCCACGCCGAGGCCCGCGATGCCGTGCACCTGCCCTTCGACCATGCCGGGCTCAGCCAGCAACTGGCCGAGCGTGGACGCGACAGCCTGCTGCTGCACAGCGCCGCCAGTGATCGCCACAGTTATCTGCAACGGCCAGACCTGGGGCGCAAGTTGAGTGATGGGTCCGCGCAAAAGCTGCGCGAACACGCGCTGGCCAACCCGGGCGGCGTTGATCTGGCGATAGTCGTGGCCGACGGCCTTTCGGCGCTGGCGGTGCATCGGCACACCTTGCCGTTTCTGACACGCATGGAAGAACAGACTCACGCCGAAGGCTGGTCATTGTCGCCGGTGATTCTGGTGGAACAGGGTCGCGTCGCCGTGGCTGACGAAATCGGCGAATTGCTGGGCGCAAAAATGGTCGTGATCCTGATCGGCGAACGCCCTGGACTCAGCTCGCCAGACAGTCTCGGCTTGTATTTCACCTATAATCCAAAGGTCGGCCTGACGGACGCCTATCGCAACTGTATTTCCAACGTCCGCCTTGAAGGTTTGAGCTATGGCATGGCGGCACACCGTTTGCTGTACTTGATGCGCGAAGCCTGTCGACGGCAGTTGTCGGGGGTTAACCTGAAAGACGAAKCCCAGGTCCAGACTATTGGGTCGAAAAATGACGCTGATATGAAAGGAAATTTCCTACTGAGCCTGCCGAATGCCTGACCCGTATTCGAATTGCGTTTTTGATCCGCTTTCAGGCAGAGTCGACGAACGGCTGCCCGAGCAGTGAACCAATTGCCGTCGTATCCACTGGAAACTGCCGCCCTATCTACTTGAAAGTTGAGGCCTAGCATGCGGATTACTCAAGCAACCCTCGAGCACCTGGACCTTCTGACGCCGCTGTTCGTCAAATACCGCGAGTTTTATGGCTCGCTGCCTTATCCAGACTCGTCCCGGGCCTTCCTGGAAAAGCGCCTGCGGCGCAAAGAGTCGGTGATCTATCTGGCCCTGCCCGATGATGACGACAATAAACTGCTGGGTTTTTGCCAGCTGTACCCAAGCTTCTCGTCGCTGTCGCTCAAGCGCGTGTGGATCCTCAACGACATCTACGTCGCCGAAGACGCCCGCCGCCAACTGGTTGCCGACAACCTGATGCGTACCGCAAAGAAAATGGCCAAGGAAACCCAGGCTGTACGCATGCGCGTATCGACCAGCAGCGACAACAAAATTGCGCAGAAAACCTACGAATCCATCGGGTTTCGCGAAGACACCGAGTTCAAGAACTACATTTTGCCGATCAGCGAAGAGCTCTGATCCAGACTCTGTGGGAGCGAGCCTGCTCGCGATTCAGACGCCTCGGTGTGTCAGTCATACCGAGGCGATGCTATCGCGAGCAGGCTCGCTCCCACAGAGTTCAGTACCGAACCACCGATCCGACTTGGAAATCCCTCGCTACAAACTCGACACGCTTTTCACCTTTCAGTCCGTATAATCACGAACCTTACGGGCTGTAAGAAAAACTCCACAGCCCTGTAGCCCAATTTTCCAAAATATTCGCACAGGCCTGCTGAGTCGGGTCGTTACCACAGGTGCCAACCATGGATTTCAACCCGATCGACCTAATCCTGCATCTCGATGTCTACCTCGACTTGCTGGTGACCAACTACGGGCCATGGATCTACGCCATCCTGTTCATGGTGATTTTCTGCGAAACCGGCCTGGTGGTGATGCCTTTCCTGCCGGGCGATTCGTTGTTGTTCATCGCTGGCGCGGTAGCGGCCGGTGGCGGCATGGACCCGGTGCTACTGGGCGGCTTGTTGATGCTGGCGGCGATTCTCGGTGATAGCACCAACTACCTTGTCGGGCGAACGGCCGGCGAAAAGTTGTTCAGCAATCCGAATTCGAAGATCTTCCGTCGCGATTACCTGCAACAAACCCATGATTTCTACGACAAGCATGGCGGCAAGACCGTGACCCTGGCGCGCTTCCTGCCGATCATCCGGACCTTCGCACCGTTCGTCGCCGGCGTAGGCAAGATGCCTTACCCGCGCTTCTTCGCCTTCAGCGTATTCGGCACCGTCCTCTGGGTCGGCGGCCTGGTGACCCTGGGTTATTTCTTCGGTAACGTGCCGTTCATCAAGAAGAACCTGTCGTTGCTGGTAGTGGGCATCATCCTGCTGTCGCTGGTGCCGATGATCATTGGCGTGATCCGTAACCGCCTGGCCAACGCGAGCTCCAAAGCCGCGTCGCGCTGAGCGTCCATGTGGTTCCTTAACGCCTGGCGCCGCCGGCGTACGCTGGCCAAGCACCCCGTTGCCGATGAAACCTGGCAGCGGGTGCGCCAACACCTGAGTTTCCTCTACGGTCTCAGCGAGGCCGAAGACCGGTGGCTGCGCGAAGCCGCCGTGCTCTTTCTGCAAGAAAAACACCTGACCTGCCTGCCCGGCGTCGAACTGCACCAGGAGCAGCGCCTGCTGCTTGCCGCGCAGGCGCAATTGCCGCTGCTGCACCTGGGCGACTTGAACTGGTATCAGGGTTTTCACGAAATCGTGCTCTACCCCGACGATTTCCTCAGCCCGCAACGACATCGCGACGCCAGCGGCGTCGAGCATGAATGGAACGGCGAGCACAGCGGCGAAGCCTGGCAACAGGGGCCGATCATTCTGGCCTGGCCGGGCGTGATGGCCAGCGGGGGCTGGGAAGGCTACAACCTGGTGATCCACGAACTGGCGCACAAACTCGACATGCTCAACGGCAATGCCAACGGCTTGCCGCCGCTGCACAGCGACATGCGCGTCAGCGACTGGGCGAAGGTCATGCAACAGGCCTACGACGACCTCAATCGCCAACTGGATCGCCATCCGCACCTCGACACTCCGATCGACCCTTACGCGGCGGAAAATCCGGCCGAGTTCTTCGCCGTCACCAGCGAATACTTCTTCAGCGCCCCGGATCTGCTGCACGCAACGTATCCACAGGTCTATCAGCAACTGCAGCTGTTTTACCGCCAGGACCCGCTGGCGAGGCTTGAGCAACTGCAAGCCACCCATCCGGGCTATCAGGCACACGACTAGGGTCTATACGACCTCTGGCACATGGCACAGGCGGCGGAATATGCCTATAATCGCCGCCACTTTTTGGTCAATCCGGCCAAGTCATTTGGCCACTTACGGGGGCACCGCCCAATGAGCTACAGCAAGATTCCGGCTGGCAAAGACCTGCCGAACGACATCTACGTCGCGATCGAGATTCCGGCCAACCACGCGCCGATCAAATACGAAATCGACAAAGACAGCGATTGCCTGTTCGTTGACCGTTTCATGGCCACCCCAATGTTCTACCCGGCCAACTACGGTTACATCCCGAACACCCTGGCAGACGACGGTGATCCCCTCGACGTGCTGGTCGTGACCCCTTACCCGGTTGCTCCAGGTTCGGTAATCCGTGCGCGTCCAGTCGGCATCCTGAACATGACCGACGACGGCGGCGGCGATGCCAAAGTTATCGCTGTTCCACACGACAAGCTGTCCCAACTGTACGTTGACGTGAAGGAATACACCGACCTGCCAGCGCTGCTGATTCAGCAGATCGAGCACTTCTTTGCGAACTACAAAGATCTCGAAAAAGGCAAATGGGTGAAGATCGAAGGCTGGGACGGCGCCGATGCCGCTCGCGCCGCGATCACCAAGTCGGTTGCTGCCTATAAAGGCTGAGACGGCATTGGCTGAACGCCACTGACCTCTTGAAGAAACCCCGGTTATCCGGGGTTTTTTTATGCGCGTTAAAACATCAAGTTAAACAGGGTGTTTAATGAAACAAAGTCTAACGTTTAGACATGTTTAATATGAACTAACAATATCCTGCACTTCAGCTGAATATTCCCGCGCAAATTGATCCGGTTGTTTATTTAATCCGGCCACCCCGGCCCGTAAACTCCGTATTCATGAAAAAGCACAAATGCGGCCCACGCTTCAAAGCGCTCCTGAAAGAGGTGAACATCACCCCTACGGAATTCGCGGCCTTCTGCAACGTCGAGCCCCAGCACGTGAATAACTGGTACACCCGCGGCGTTCCCTACCCGCGGATGGAACAAATCGCCCGTCTGTTAAGTGTGAACAGCCTGTGGCTGCTCAACGGCGAGGGCCCAAGAAATCCCGGTCCGGGACAACTGACGGATCAGACCGGCAACGTTTACGACGCGCAAGAAACCCGCGGCGTGTACTCCGTGAACGTCGATTCGCTCGATGTAGAAATCCCGCTGTATAACGAAGTCCCCACAGCCCCCGGTGCCAGCGACACCCAGGTCGCCGAAATACCCGGCGAATTCATCCGCCTGCCACGACACTACCTCGAAAGCCTCGAAGTCGAACCGGCCCAGGCCATCTGCGTGCCGATGGTCGGCGACAGCATGTCGGAGAAAATCGAAGACGGCTCGACCCTCGCCATCGACCGCAGCCTGACCCAGGTCGTCGACGGCCAGATCTACGCCCTCGAACACGCCGGCATGCTGCGCATCAAATACCTGCACCGCCTGCCCTCCGGCGCCCTGCGACTGCGCAGCCATAACTGCAACGATTACCCCGACGAAATCTTCAGCGCCAAACAGATCGAAGAACAAAACATCGAAATCCTCGGCTGGGTCTTCTGGTGGTCCACGCTGAACAAACAGCGGCCTCCGGTGCCGTTCAGTTGAAACCGGGGCGCCCTTTTAAGCAGCACAACGCTCTGGATAGCACTTCACGCTGGGAATTCCCCACAAAAATCAGTATGCTGCGCCCCACATTTGCATCGACCCGCCAACGCCGGTCCGATCGCACCGACAAGGCAGATGACTTTCTCGCCAAGTCCCACAGCCGGACGCAAGATCCGGGTGTACGTTTTGAAGGCTGGTACGGTTTACCAAAAATGAACCAAGCCCGTCCCCGAGAAGCCGGCCACAAGCCGGCTTTTTAATGCCTGAAATAATCCTATCCATTCTGAGAAATCAACTGATAGCCTCTCTATTCAGGGGCCATAAGGCATTTCTCTGTCCAATGGTGTTTAACGCCACCTAACCTCATCCGGCGATGTGATGGGGGGATAAATGCCCCTTCCAGCAGGCCGAACACAGGCATTGCGTAGGATGCCGAGCTAGCCGCTTAAATCTCCAGCAATGACACATTGGCGCCATGAAGGGCCAGGCATCGATCAGCCTCCATCCATCTGCGCAAGCATCCGGCGAAAACGCTGCAACGAAAGTGCGAACAGCACGCTGCCGATGAGAAGTAGCGCAAGAAGTTGAACCCACACGACGTCCAGCCCCGCGCCGCGGTACAGCACGCCTTCTCCCAACTGCACCAAGTGGGTGGTGGGCGCGGCCAGCATCAGGTACTGCACCAGCGTGGGCATGCTTTCGCGCGGAGTGGCGCCGCCGGAGAGCAGGATCAACGGCAACAGCACCAGCATCAGCAACAGGCCGAACTGCGGCATGCTGCGGGCCACGGTGGCGAGATAGATGCCCAGGGCGGTGTTGGCGAATAAGCTCAGCGCGGCGCCGACCAGGAACAGCCAGACCGAGCCTTCGATGGGTACGGCGAGCAACCCACGTACCACGAACTGCAACGACAACGCCGCCGCCACCAGCACCACCGTGCCCATCGCCAAGACCTTGGCCAGCATGATMTGCGTGGGGGTGACCGGCATCACCAGCAGGTGTTCGATAGTGCCGTGCTCGCGTTCGCGGATCAGCGCGGCTCCGGTCAGAATGATCGCCAGCATGGTGATGTTGTCGATGATCTGCAGCAGGCTACTGAACCAGGTCTTGTCCAACGCCGGGTTGAAGCGTGCGCGCAGCGCCAGTTCCACCGACAGGGCCGAATTGCCGCGATAACGCTGCACGAAGGTCTTGACCTCATCGGTGACGATCTGCTCGACATAGGCGCTGCCGCTGAAGGCTTGATCCATGCGTGTGGCATCGACGTTGAGCTGCACCTGCGCGGGACGACCCGCCAGAACATCGCGCTGCAGGTTGGGCGGCATGTGCAGCACGAAGGTATAGCGACCGGAGTCCAGACCGGCGTCCATCTCGGCAACACTGATGTGCTCTGGTTGCGTGAACTGAGGTGGGTAGAAAGCGGTGGCGATGCGCTGCGACAGGGGCGAATCATCTTCGTCGACGAAGGCGATCGGTGCGTTGTTCAGGGTGTCTGGAATGGCCGAGGCGGCCGTGTAGACCATCGCCGTGAAGCTGAAGACGATCAGCAGCAGCATGACCGGATCGCGCCACAGGCTGCGAAGCTCCTTGACGCTCAGTTGCCAGATGTTGGAAAAAGTGCGTTTCATCTCAGCGCTCCTGTTTGTGCAGCATCGCAATCGACAGCCCCATCACCAGCGGTACGGCCACCAACAAGGCAATGAAGGACTGCTGCAGATCAGCCAGCCCCAAAGCCTTCGCGAATACGCCACGGCTGATGAGAAACATATGGGTGGCCGGGTGGGCTTCGCCGATCAGCTTGCCGATGCCCTCCAACGAGGAAACGGGTGTAGTCAGCCCGGCGAACTGGGTGGCAGGCACCAGCGTGCCGATCAGCGCGGCGAACATCGCGGCGATCTGACTGCGTGTGACGGCCGATGCGACCAGCCCCATGCTGGTGGATATCACCAGAAACACCAGGGTGGCCAGCGCCAGGGTGGCAAAGCTGCCCTTCATGGGCACATCCAGTACGGTCACCGCCAGCACGCTCATCAACAGGAAGTTCAGCATTCCCAGCGCCACATAGGGCAGTTGCTTGCCAAGCAGGAACTCGGTGCGGGTGACAGGGGTGACGTAGAAGTTGATGATCGCGCCCAGCTCCTTCTCACGCACCACGGCTAGCGCGGTCAGCATCGCCGGCAGCATCAACAGCAGCAATGGCACCACCGCCGGGACGATGGCGGGCAGGCTCTTGATATCCGGGTTGTAGCGAAAGCGCGTCTGCACTTCGACCGGGTTGGTGTAGGTTTCGCCGTTCAATTGCCGGGATTTTTGCGTCAGCCAGAGCAGGTGCATGCCCTGCACATAGCCTTGCACGGTTTCGGCGCGGCTGGGCATGGCGCCGTTGATCCAGGCACCGACCTGGGCGTTGCGCCCCAGCGTGGTGTCGCGGGCAAAGCCGGACGGGATCTCGATGACCAGACTCAGTTCGCCGGTCTGCATGCGTCGGTCCAGCTCTGCGTAACTGTGCAACGGCGGGCGCTCAAGAAAATACGGCGAACCGGAGAGCGCCAGGGTGTAGTCATGGCTCAGGCCGGTCTGATCACGGTCAAGCACGGCGTAGCGCAGGTCATTGACGTCGGTGCTGATGCCATAGCCGATAACAAACATCAGCAGCAGCGATCCCAGTAGCGCCAGTGTGGCGCGTACCGGATCGCGCCGCAGTTCCAGCGACTCGCGCCAGGCGTAGCTGAGTAGACGCTGCAGGCTGAAAGACTGAGCCTGTTCGGGTGCTATTGTGGCCGTGCCGTGCTGTGTGGGAGCGCTCTCATCCGGCACATGCGTGGTATTGTTATCGGCCTCGATCAGATAACCGATAAAGGCCTCCTCCAGGCTGGCGGCACCGCGTTTTTCCACCAACTGCATCGGTGCATCACTGTCGAGCACCTTGCCCGCATGCATCATCGACATGCGGTCGCAGCGCTCGGCCTCGTTCATGAAGTGGGTGGAGATGAAGATGGTCACGTGGTCGCGCCGCGACAGTTGCACCAACAAGCGCCAGAACTTGTCGCGCGCCACCGGATCGACGCCCGAAGTCGGCTCGTCCAGAATAAGCAGTTCGGGCTTGTGAACCATCGCCACGGCCAGCGATAGGCGCTGGCGCATGCCCATGGGGATGCTGGGCGGCAGGCTATCCATGACGTCCAGCAATTCAAAACGCCCGGCCATTTGCCGCACGCGAGCGTCGATCTCTGTGGCGGGCACATGGAATAGCTTGGCATGCAGGACCAGGTTCTGCCTTACCGTCAATTCGTTATAGAGCGAGAACGATTGCGACATGTAGCCTACGCGACTGCGTGTGGCAAGGTCGTGAGAGTCGATCTCCTTGCCGAACAGCCAGGCACGGCCTTCGCTGGCGGGTAGCAGGCCGGTGAGCATTTTCATCGTGGTGCTCTTGCCGCAGCCGTTGGAGCCGAGAAACCCGAAGATTTCTCCGCGACGGATGCGAAAGCTCACGTGATCCACGGCCGTGAAGTCGCCAAAGCGCATTGTCAGTCCCTGGGCTTGGATGGCGATATCGTCCGGGTCGGTCTGCAAGGGGGGAATGACCACAGGCTCGTGGTCTTGCTTTTTCTCGTCCGGCAACAAACTGATGAAGGCCGACTCCAATGAATCGCAATTGGTGCGTGCCAGCAGTTCGGCAGGCGTGCCGGTGGCCCGCACCCGACCTTCGTCCATGACTGCCAGCCAGTCAAAGCCTTGTGCTTCATCCATATAGGCCGTGGCGACGATCACGCTCATGCCGACTCGCTGGCGACGGATACGGGCGATCAGTTCCCAGAACTGCGCGCGCGCCAGCGGATCGACACCCGTAGTGGGTTCGTCGAGGATCAGCAGGTCGGGATCATGGATCAGAGCGCAGCACAGGCTCAGTTTCTGCTTCATGCCTCCCGAAAGCTTCCCGGCGGGTCGCGCAAGAAATGGATACATGCCAGTGCTACGGGTCAAATCGTCGATGCGTCGGCGCCGTTCGCTGGCGTTTTGACTGAACAACCGTGCGATGAACTGCAGGTTTTCCTCCACTGACAGTGTGGGGTACAGGTTCTTGCCCAGGCCTTGGGGCATGTAGGCAATACGCGGGCAGATCTGGTCGCGGTGGGCCTTGCTGGCGATGTCGGCGCCCAGCACCTCTACTGTGCCTTGCTGTACCCGACGCGCGCCGGAAAGCAACGACAGCAGACTGGACTTGCCTACGCCATCCGGGCCGATCAGCCCTACCATGCAACCGCCAGGGATGTCCTGGGTGATGCCCGCCAGCGCCTGGGTCTTGCCGTAATGCAGGCTTACGTCCCGCAAGCGAACCACGGGTTCAGCGAGGCTGTTCATGGCAAGTCCCTAAGCTGTAAGGCTTCAGGCCATTGGGCCTGTGGATCGGTCCTGATCCAGGCAACGCCGGGCAGGCCGGACTTTACGTAATCCTGGTACTTGCGCAGCAATGCTTTGTCGATCCGAGCCTTGACCCGGAACATCAGCTTCTGCCGCTCATTGGCGGTCTCCACGAATTTGGGGGTGAACTGGGCCTGGCGCGAGACAAAGGTGACCTTGGCTGGTATCGGCAAGTGCGGCGCGGTGTCCAGCACGATGCGCACTTCACTGCCCAGGGCCACTTGCCCGGCGGCTTCGGTGGGCAAGAAGAAGCTCATGTAGACATCTGACAGGTCGATCAGGTTAAGCACCTTGCCGCCATCGCCGAGCATTTCGCCGGGCTGGGCCAGGCGATACTGCACGCGGCCAGTGCGCGGGGCCTTGAGAGTGCTGTCGTCCAACTCGGACTGGATGCGCTCGACCGTGGCCTGCGCTGCAGCGACGGTCGATGTTGCGCCGGTGACTTCGGCGTCGGTGGCTTCGATGGCCGATCTGGCGGCGTTAGCCTGCGCGCGCGCGGCGTTGAGCGCGGCCCCGGTATTCGCCACGCTGGCGCGGTCATCGTCCAACTCCTGGCCTGTTGTGGCGCCGTCCTTGACCAATACCTCGGTGCGCACCAGTCGACGCTGGGCGGCATTCAGTTCCGTATGGCGCTGAACCACGACAGCCTCGGCGGCCGCCTGCTCGCTGCGGCGCATGTTCGCCTGCGCCTGAGTGGCCTTCACGGCATGTTCTGCCCGCTGCAATTGCGCTTGGGCCTCGCGCATCTGGGCCAGCAGCGAATCGATATGCATGTGTGCCAACACCTGCCCAGCCTGCACCTCGTCACCTTCATCGGCCAGGATCTGCGCGACGCGACCGCCAAATTTGGCGGCCACGTCCACCTCCGTGGCTTCAATGCGTCCATTGCTGACCATCAGACCGTCCGGCACGGCGCGTTGATCGAACCAGTCCCAGCCGATCCAGGTTGCACCGGCAATGGCCGCCACGATGGCAACTGCGGTGATTTTCTTCTTGATGGTGGCGCTCATGGCTGGGTTATTCCTCTGCGATATCAGAAAACAGGGTGGATGGCGGCTGATCAAGTAACGGGGCGCTCGGCACATGCCGTGAGCCGCCACCCAGTGCGGCATACAGCACCACCCGGTTGCGTAGCAGTGCGTGTTGCGCTTGTACCACTTGTTGCTGGGTCTGCAGCCGATCACGTTCGGCGTCAAGCACCTCCAGGAAACTGGACCGGCCACGGTCATGGCTCAGGCGCGCCAGCCGACTGCGTTCTTCCTGGATCTCGACGGCTTGCTGTTGCACTGATAATTGCTGTTGCAGCCAGTGCTGGTTGGCCAGGGCATCCGCTACGTCGCGAAAGGCGCTCTGGATGATTTGCTCGTACTCAACGACGGCAAGGTGTTTGCGCACATTCGCCAAATCCAGGTTGGCCTGGTTCAGTCCCCCATCGAAGACCGGCAACGACAGGCTTGGTGCGAAGTTCCAGGCACGGCTGCTTGCGTTGAATAAGTCGCTCAGTTCTGCGCTGGCCAGGCCGCCGAAAGCGGTCAAGCTGATGCGCGGGAAGAAGGCCGCGCGGGCCGCGCCGATATGGGCGTTGGCGGCACGCAGGCGATGCTCTGCCGCGACGATGTCCGGGCGGTTGCTCAGCAGGTCGGATGGCAGGCCGGCATCCAGGGGCTGGACCAGGGTCTGATCGGCGACAGGGCTGTAGTTGGCATCGACAAGGTCAACCTGTCCGACCAGCAGATTCACTGCATTGCGTTGCAAGTCGCGTTGCTGTTGCAGTTGCAGCGCCAATGCCTCGGCCTGGGTCAGCAGCGTCTGCACCTGGGTCAGTTCCAGCTTGGTCACTGACCCCATCTCAAACCGATGTGTGAAGATGCGCAGCGATTCGCTCTGGTTGGCCTGAGCGGCGTTAGCCAGGCGCAGGCGCTCATCCAGCTCGCGGAGGCCAATCCAGGCGTCGGCCACCTGCGCCACCAGGCTGATCGTCACTGCCCGATGCCCGGCTTGGGTCGCCAGGAATTGCTGCAAGGCTTCTTCGTTCAGGCTGGTGATACGCCCCCAGAAGTCGATCTCCCAACTGCTGATACCCACACCTGCCTTGAATTCGTTGCCAGTCGAGGTCTGACCGATTTCCGTCAGATCCGCAGGCGTGCGCGAGCGTTGCGCATCGACTCCCAGAGCAACGGTGGGCGTCAGGGAGCTGCGCTCGATGCGGTAGGCAGCCTGTGCTTGTCGAACCCGCAAAGCGGCACTGCGCAGGTCGTGGTTGTGAAGCAGCGCCTGGCGGATCAAAGCCTGTAGATGAGGATCGGGAAAATAGCTCTGCCAGGTTTTATCGGCCGCCGAGGTTAGTGCGGCATCCTCGAATCTTTTACCGCTCCCTTGCTGGTAATGCGCAGGCAAGGTGCTGTTGTTGGGGGTTGTATACGGCGGTATTAGCGTAGTGCAGCCTGATAGCAGCACCATCACAAATGCTGCATTGCACTGTCGTGACATGGCGTGAAGTTTCCGATCCATAGGAGGCATGGAGGGAAGTGTGCTCTTCACGCGTCAATCGTCTTTCAAGGTTTAATCAAGATTTCATCAAGTGCGGCCAAATGCYGGACTGCGGAACAGACGCCCACGGCGCAGCCTTGCCTTGAGCGTCTGAGATTATTTTGGAGGCGGTAGCGGTGTCAGCACTGAAACGGGCGGCTCGCCCATGAGCAGCCAAGCGCCCGTCACCAATAACAAGACTGCCGCCACGGTACAGGCCAACCAAATCAGTTTCCGGCACCATGGCCCCCATGCCGGGATGGGCTGTCTACGTGCGCGCACGATGGATGTCTATTCGCCTCAGAATGAATAGTGCAATGAGGCAAAACTGGTGACGCCGGTTTTTTCTTCCACCACAGGACTTTTGTCCGCCTCTTCGCGAAACTCCATGACATTCACCCCGACCAACATCGCCCAATGCTTATTGAAATTATGTTGCCAGTCCGCTGATAACGAGTAGGCATAGACGCCGGACTCGGCATCGAAACGAGAGAATCGGGAAGCCTGGGCCTGGGCATCGCTCACCCCGAAATAGGTTTGGTTGTAGCGCTTATCCCCGGCATGCACGTTCATGCCAAGGGTAATCACATCACCTGCCGTTTCCAGTACGGTGCTTTCCAGGCCCAACCGGTAACGATTACCACGCTTATGACCGGCAACGCGCAGCTCTGCTTCACCATTGATCGACAGCCAGGAGGTCAGATCCTGTGCCAGCAGAAACGTGGCAGTGGTCGCGCCTGTGACTTCACCCATCCCCTGGAGTCGCTTGGAGCCAGGACGCCAAACGCTGTCTTCATCAGTACGGCCAAAGTCGTAGCCGATTGCCACGCTGGAGTAAAACCCGCTCTGAGTCAGGTATTCCGCGCCAAGGCCGCGCACGGAATCGGCAAAGAAAATGCCGCGATAAATACTCAGTGTCGGCACCAGCATGGCTCGCGATTCTTTTGCGCCCAGATAGCGGGGGGTGTAGGCGGCACCCAGTCCCACCGTGACCTCGGTTTTTTCGCCAAACAAGCTGGTGGATACGTCAGCGACTTGCTGCTGGGCCTGGCTTTTCAGCGGCATCAGCAAGCAGAGGCTGCCGGCAATGAAGACCGAGACAGCGCTGGTCATGTGCCGCTTGTGTTTGTATCGAGAAACGGGCTTGCTCATGGCGGTTCATCCTTTGAGGTTTAGTACCCCGGTAGTGAGCCGTCCTCGATACAAGGTCGTGCCAAGAAACGATGAAGACTTCGTCAAGGACAGCGGGCCAGGTTTTGCCTGTGCCCGCTTTCAGGCTGGCGCAGCCTTTGCCTTGAATCAGCCAGGCAACTCGATATGGATGCGACCGCCGCCCTCGGCACGATTATGGACACTCAGCTTGCCACCATGGGCTTGGCAGATAGCTACTGCCACCGACAGCCCCAGCCCGCTGCCGCCTGCATGGCGAGAGCGCGAATGTTCGGCACGCCAGAAGCGGTCGCACGAGCGCTCGATATGCTCCGGTGCGAAGCCCGGGCCAGCATCCTCGACGTCGAGCAGCAACCGGTCTTGCCACTTGCTGGCCCGTAGCGCCAGATAGCCCCCGGATGCTGCGTAGCACAGGGCATTGTCGAGCAGGATAGACAGTACCTGGCCTAAGCGGTCGCGATCGGCGATCAACATCAAACCGTCCGGACAGTCGAGGACGATGTTCACCGGTTGCTGTTGCAAGCGTGGTGCCGCCCAAGCCACTCGCTCCTCCATCAGGGGCTTGAGCGCAAAGCTTGAGGGCGTCAACTGCAACTGGTCTGCTGTGGCCAGCGACAATAAGTACAGATCATCAATGAGCCGATTGAGCTGATCAAGCTGTCGCATGATCATGGCCAACTGTTGTGGTGAGGCCTCGAATACGCCATCGATCAGACCCTGTAGCCGCCCCTTGGCAGCGGTGAGGGGCGTGCGCAGCTCGTGGGCGATGGCGGCGCTGGATGCCTGTAATTCCCGCTCCTGCCGCTCCAGGCGCTCAGCCATGTGGTTGAAATCGGCCATCAGGCTATACAGCGCTGCGGGTGCATCGCGCACGCTGCCTGCTCGTGACCGGAAGTCTCCGCCAGCGATGTGCATTGCCGAGATTGCAACGGCGCTGAGTTGGCGCGACAGGCGCAACGAGACCCAGATGCCGCCGCCGATAATCAGGGGGAGCGCAATCAGTGCCAGCCCGCTGAACCACAGCAGATCCGCCCGCAGGACCTCTGGCGTGAAGTAATCGCCATAGAGGTATTGCCCATAGATTTCACGCAGGCGCACGGCATTGGCGGCATGGTCGACTTCCAGGACCTTGAGTTCCTGGCGCACGGCCTCGGGCAGTGCGTTTCGCAGTTTGGTTTCCCACGAGAAAAAGCGTAGCCACATGCCAGCACCCACCACCAGTATGGCCGCCAGTGCCAGGCCGGTCATGCGCAGGCTGATCCAGTACCAGAGTTGGCGGGAGAGTCCTTTCTTTGCCGTGCTCATGCCGGATTGCTGAAGCGATACCCCAGTCCCCGCACCGTCAGAACGACATCGTGAATACCTGCACGCTCCAGCTTGCGTCGCAGGTTGTACAGGTGGGCATCGACCACTCGCTCCATCGCATCACTTTCGGGCAGGCAGTTGGCGAGCAGCTCGGCACGTGTGTACATGCGCGATGGCGCTGCCATCATCATGGACAGTAGATTGAACTCGGTGCGAGTCAACTCCAGGGGTTGACTCGTGCCATTGATTTCAATGGTCGCCAGTGCCGCGTTCAAATCAATGACCAGGTGATTATGCCGTAGCAAGGTCGACTGACCCTGGCCACCCCCACGCCAACGCCGCAGCACCGCATGCACGCGAGCAACCACTTCCCCTGGGTTGTAGGGTTTGACCACATAGTCATCAGCACCGTACAGCAGGGAGTTGATGCGGCTGGGTTCGTGCCCAACAGCGGTCACCATAATGACTGGGGTCGCTGAGTGTTGGCGAATGGCAGTCAAAACCTCGTTGCCGCTGAGTCCCGGCAACATGATGTCCAGCAGCACCAGATCCGGCCGCCAACGCACGTGGTAGTCCAAGGCTTTATGACCATCTGCTGCATGTCGCGTCTGGAATCCATCCCGGCCAAGATAGGCCTCCAGTACTTCAGCCCCATCGAAATCATCCTCGACGATCAGTACTCGTCCTAAACTCACAGGTCACTCCTTCATACGATCTTGATGGATTGTTGATCGTTACTTGATATTGCGGTGCAACGATAATTGCGCTTCTGAATGCGGTGGTAAATCGTTGAGATGACTAACTGCTACTACTGGAAAACGAATCGAAAATCTTATTTTTAGTCATTTGTCAAGATTTATCAAATGTTGGCAATCAGGATGAATGGAGGGGGGGACATATGGAAATATCACCTAATGTAGATCGCTGGGGCTTTCAGCGCTTCGTTGAGTCGTCGGTGTCCGAAGGGTTCCTGCGCGAGCCGGTCATTATGGAAGGTATGTCTGGTTCGCGTATCACGCGCAATGGCCTGCCGTATGTGAATTTCTCGGGGATCAACTACCTTGGCTGGCAACAGGACCCGCAAGTGCTCGATGCGTTCTGTGAGTCGGTCAAGCGCTATGGGCTTTCCACCGGTGGGTCGCGGGCGACGCAGGGTGTCTGCGAGCCACATTTCCGATTGGAAACGTTGCTCAGCGAGCATCATGGCAAAGACAAAACACTCACGTTTGCCTCAGGCATGCTGGCCAACCTTGGCTTCATCAATGCCATGACGGCGAAGTTCAATTTCTCCCCCAGCAGCGGCATTGATAACCGCGATGCCGTGCTGATCTTTGACCGTGATTGCCACTGGAGTCTCTGGAAAGCAGCCGGGCACCTTAAGTACGGCGAATCGCTGCTGTCGTTCAAGCATAACGATGTGGCCGACCTTGAGCGTGTTCTGCAAAATATCGGAGATCGAAAGGCCATTGTGGTTTTCGAAAGTGTCTACTCCTCCGATGGGAGTGTGGCGCCTATCGGTACGATCCTGGATGTGTGTGAACGATTCAATGCCCTGAGCTATATCGACGACGCCAATGGCTTCATGGTGTATGGCGAGCCGCAGCGCAATTTCTATGAAGAGTTCCAGCACCTTCGCCGCGCCGATTTCATCATGATCTCATTATCGAAATCAGTAGGCCTGGAAGGCGGCGCGATCAGCGCCAACGCGGAGTACATCGACGCCTTTGAAGTACTGAGTGGAACGTCGATCTTCACTGCAGCCATTCAACCGCCAACGGCAGACGCAGCGGCATCCATCATCGAGCACCTCAAACGCGACCCTTCCATCATGGATGACTTCCTGCGCAGAAGCTTGGCGTTTCGCATGCGATTGCTTGACAGTGGCCTGCAACTCAATAGCGCACCGTCTTACATCACCTCCGTGTTGATCGGCAAGGACAGCAAGGCCGAGCAAGTTCGGGAGCAGTTGGAGCAACAAGGCTTCTGCGTGCCGATCTTCCGCTATCCGGCGGTCAAGCCTAATCAGGCACTGATGCGGCTGATCCTGCACCGGCACCACACCGACGCGGAAATCGAGAGGTTCGCCCATAGCCTGGAAAATCTGCTCGGTTGGGATGACTCATCCAGTCGATTGGACGAGCGTCTGCTAGCGGCAGCGAACTAGGTCAGGAAGTCGCATATGACACGCATGGAACAGGTGGTGCGGATCGGCTTGCCGGCCTGCACAAATGACACCACTTGGGCGGCGGAACATATTGAAATCAAGGACTCGATTGCGACGATTGACCGAACGTCCTGGAATCAACTGTGCAAGCCTCATCAGTTTTGCAGCCATGAGTATATGGCTGCCCTGGAGGCCAGCGGTCTGGAATGCCAGTACCTTTATGCGCTGGCCATTTCAAACGGTGAACTGGTCGGCGCTGCTGTAGCCACCCTATGGCGGATTCATCTGCCATATGGGATGTCGTTGCGCGTCACAACCCTGGGAACGCCGGTCAATACTGGGTTGCCGCTGATGTTAGCGATCACTGCGAATTCCATAAGCCTGCGATATGGTCTGGTGACTGCGCTGGAGCGGGCTTCAATCAAGCGCGGCGTCCGATTGTTCGTCGGGCGGGATTTTCCGACATCCGACTACCTCCACAAGCAGGCGCTCGACAAGCTCTACAGCTGCGCGCATTTGGAGCTGCCCTGGACAGACTTTGAGCAGTATCTGGAGCAGCACCCCAAGCGCAAAAGCATACGCCGTGATATGCGATCGCTTGAAAAGGCAGGCTACCGTCTTGAAATTCGCGAGGGTCAGGCACTGTCGATTGATGAAGCGCAGCGCTTGCACGCCTTATGGTTACAGCTGTATCGCAAACATCACTCGCCTGACCAAATCATGGTCACCGAAGATTTCTTTCTGCAAATGAGCCAGCTCGACCATGCGGTGTGGTTGCTGCTGCGCAAGGAAGGACGTATTGATGCGTTCGACCTCTGTTTTGTTCTGGGCGACCATCTGGAGTCCACCTATTGCGGTGTGGATCTGGAGGCAACGAGTCGCCTGTCCATCCACCGCGCAATGGGCTACCAGATCGTTCGCCACGCCATCGGCAAAGGATTGCGCAGCATTAACTTTGGTATTTCCAACGAACAGGGCAAAGTCGAAATGGGCTGTCGCCTGCAAGCCTGTTACGCCTGGATGCAAGCCAATCCCAAGTGGCTCGGACGACTGCTTCGCATGCTCCTGCGTCGATTTGTGCTCAAGCACGACCAGGACAAGCTCGCGCTGGAAAACCTGACTGTGGAAGACCAGCGGTGAAGCGGCTGCTACACAAACATGGCACCGGTCTTTTGCTCTTGACCGGTCTGCAGTGGGTGATTTCGGTGGCGGATTGGATGCTGATCGTGCTGCTGCAGATCGTGGTATTCGATCTGACCCAGTCGGCGTTCAACATCATGTTGCTGGTCATTTGCGAGTTGATCCCGATGCTGCTGTTCGGCGCATGGGCCGGTGCAGTGGCCGATCGCACCGATCTCAAACGGGTACTGGTCTGGGCCTGTGTGGCGCGTCTGTTCATCATCCTGGCACTCTTGCTGCCGGCGATGCGTGGGCAGCTTATCCCTATCCTTGCCATTGCTGCCCTGGCGGCGACATGCAACCGGTTCTTCGTGCCGGGTGCCAGTGCCTTATTACCCAGCCTGGTTTCGGCAGATCGGCTACCCGCTGCCAACGCCATTATCATGGCCGCGCGCATGTCAGGGATGGCCATCGGTACGCTGTTGGCTGGCGTGCTGGCCAGTCACTACGGGCATGTGGTGGCGGTTGTGGTAATTGGAGTGCTGCTGCTCATCGCCAGTGTCTTGTGTGTGTTGTTGCCCTCGCTCCATGTCAAGCGGGAGCAGGCCGATGAAGCAGGTATCTGGCGCGATTTGCGCACGGCGGTTTCACGCTATGGAGCCAGCCTGATACTGCCCATGACGGCCAGTATGCTGGTGATGCTGGCCCTTGGCAGTTTTGAGATTCTTGCGCTTGTCTATGTGGTCCAGGTGCTGGAACGTCCACCGGCCGATGTCGGGTTGCTATTCGGCGCCTATGGTGTCGGCATGTTGGCTGGACTTGCTTTGTCGTCATGGTCCCGTGTCGTGCAGCAATATGGCGCATGGATGTTGATCAGTCTGACCCTGATATGTGCCTCTATCTGGGTTGTATCGCAAGTCGACAGCCTCGGTTTGGCATTGCCGTTGGTGGCTGTGACGGGGCTGGCGGAGGGGCTGGTCATTACCCTGAGCCTGTTGCGCATCTATCAACAGGTTGCTGGGGATTTCTATGCCCGTGTGATTGCATTGCTGGATACCGGCACAGGCGCGGCCTTTCTTGTTTCGGTCATGCTGACAGGCGTCGTGGCCGATAAGGTACCGGCAAACATCTTGCTGGAAGGGCTTGCCATGACGCTCACCGGCTTGCTGCTGTTGGGGGGCATTGTGATGAAGGTGAGTACAGCCTGGCTTCACCTGAATAAGGTGGCGCCAGGATAGAAAACCGTTAATCACGCATAGCACTGACGCCCGCTCTTTTGAAGGACACCCTCATGCGGCTGCCAACGCAGCGGGCGAATGCGATTGCGCAGCTGCCGCCCCATACACTCTCGGCCCGGATGGGGAAGTGCTACGTCTTGAATGGGGTCATTCCAGACGATGGGGGAGAGTAGAAATACGACGACAAGGAAAGCTACCTGGGACAGGTAGAACGCCTCCAACCACTGCTGCTTCAATGCGACGTAAAACGCGTAACTATCGATCCAAGATCAAGATAATAATTTCTCTTTCGCTAGGAGCTATGGCCGCATTTTCAAATGCAGGGTAAACATCTGTTGGCGCCGTCCACTTATTCCTTGCAATCCGCCCTACGCAGGACCTAGGTGGGGGGACAAATGGGGGACAAAAAGAACAACCGCCTTAAAAACCAACAAAACAAGGCGAAAATCAGAAAATAATGCCGCCCACAAGCCGGCTTTTTAATGCCCGAAATAATCCTGCCCCATCCGGGAATCCACCTGATCGCCTGGCTATTCCCCCTGTCCAATCGTGTTCAACGCCATTTGACCTGACCCGACGATGAAGAAGTGGGGAGGACAAATAGAACGACAGGGAAAATCCAACAGGCAAGCCGAATCCAATACAAGTCGAAAACCTGACCGAACCCGGCACCTACGAAGCGGTTTTTACGATGCAGACTGCAAAAAATGCCACAGAACATCGTCATTAAAGTCACGAATGACACTCTGGGCACCGGCTTCTCGAAGCTGCTGATCTTGCAACCCCGATAACACACCAAAAGTATGGATACCGGCCGCATGAGCTGACTGGACACCGGCCAGCGAGTCCTCGAAGGCGATGGCGTTGTCAGCTGTCACGCCCAGTAGCTCAAGAGCCGTCAGATAAGGCATGGGATGGGGCTTGCCGCGTTCGAGTTCACCGCCGATGACGATGCTATCGAAGCGATCGACGATGTTCAGGCCCGTCAGCATGGCCATCGCATTTTCTCGCGGCGCGTTCGTCACCACCGCCGTGCGCAGGCCGAGCTGCTGGGCATGGTCGAGAATCCGTGACACGCCAGGTGTGGGGATGGTTTTACCCAGTTGGGCGCGGAACATCGCCTCTTTTTCCGCCGCCAGCTCAGGGTATTTCGAAGCCGGCAGACCGGGAAACAGTCCGCCAAAGATCATGTCATCGGGAAAACCCATGACGTTGGCCTTGTAGTAGGTGATGTCCATCGACCGATACCAGCGCGCCAACAATTGGTTATAGGCTTTCAAGTGCAGTTCATCGGTGTCGATGAGTGTACCGTCCAGGTCGAACAACAGTGCAGATAGGCCCATTGATCCTTACTCCTGTAAATTTATGGCCGTGTTGCCGGCGGGCGAGGTGCCACGCAGCCCCCGCACCAACGGCAGCATGAGAATGGGATAGACGATCAGCAGGCTGAAGGCTGCCTCGACCCCGATCCGCTCGGACAGCAGCCCCAGCAGGAACGGCGCCAGCAATAGCGCCACGCCAACCGCTTGCGACGCCTGGGTGCTGAGTGCGGAACTCGCCTCAGGGGCGACTCTCATTGCAGAACCGAGAATCAGCGGGAAAAAATTACCGAGACAGGCCCCCAGCAGGAACGTGAGGATCGCGGTGGCCACCATCCCCCGGATGAAAAACAGCGCCAGCAGTGTTGCGATCGCCCCCAGTATCACGCCGGTCAGCAGCACCAACGGCGTCACCCGGCGCAAGGCGTGACTGCTGGCCAGACGCCCACAGACGGTGCCGGCGAAATACACGCTCATCAATGTCGCAGCGACGGATGCCGTGATCTGCACATGGGCCTTCATGTATTCAGCGCCCCAGAAGCCAACGCCCCACTCGGCCGAAATCCCCAAAAGCACCAGGGCCCACAGGCTTGCGCGGGTCATTCGTGCAAGGCGCAAGGTGTCCGGGGAATTGGTCGGTTGTCCTCCCTGGGCAGGCGATTGTTCCGGGCGATGGATCTTCAGCGGCGCCGCGAACAGCATCAAGGCACACGCGCTGACGATCAGCGGAGCCGTGCGCCACGACAGCCCGAGAGCCGTAACCCCGCCCACCAGCAACGCCCCTCCCAACACGCAGAGACCAGCCACCACATGCGCCTCCACCAGTTTCGCGGCGGCATGCTGGCGATAGCGCACGCCGAGCATGGCCTGACCAACGGCCATCACCAGACCACCCGACAGCCCCATCAACACGCTGCCAGACAGTGTCATCGGTAAACCGTTGGCCCCGGCAAACAGCCCGCTGGCCACGACAACGCAGCCTGTTGCGATACGCCCCATGCCGACCCGCAACGCCCGGCGCTCCAGCCAGCGATACGGAACACCGATCAATACCAGCCCCAAGGCATACGCCGCGAAGTGCAAGCCCGTCCAGCGCAGGTCCAGATCGAACTCGGCCCGCAGGAACGGCATGATCGGGCCGAGCATGCCTTGCTGGGCGCCGAACAACCCGAACATCAGATAGATCGCCCACGGGCGCCGCTCAAGCCCTGCGTCTCGGGATGACGGGAGCGGACTTGTCGATTCATTGCGCGCCATGTCCGTCATTGATCGGCCGCCCCTTCGAAAAGCGAATGCCATCGCGCGCAACGGGCAACCTTGGCGCGACTGGCCGTGCCCGCATCCAGCGCCCGCAGATCGACCGCGGCCAGCCCGGCGCTCGAGACACCGCCCACCACAACCTTGCCATAACGCCGGCTGATCGCTGCGGCGTCCGGCGAGAGCATCCAGGCCAGTGCTTGTAAGGCCTGTGCCGCCTGGCGTGAATCGGCTCGACAGCCGAAGACCTCGAACTCATAGCGACGCGTGTCGTCGGGTACGCACCAGCGCAACGACGGATGCTCCTGAGCAGCGCGGGTCGCGGCGGTCGAGACCGTCACACCGACCCACGCACGGCCTTCGAGCACGGCCTCGATCGGCGCCGTGGAAGACCCGCTGATCGAGGGTTGCAGCCGGGCAATATCGGCAAGCATCTCCCACGCCCCATCGCCGTAATGTTCCAGGAGTGCACTCAGATGCAGATAACCGGCGCCCGATCGGGCCGGGTCCGGCAGCGCGATGCGTTGCGACCACGCCAACGTGTTGAGCGCTTCCCAGTTATGGGGTGGCGCCAGTCCGTGTTCGGCAAGCACTCGCGGGTCGTAACAGAATGCGGGCACGAAACCCGACGGGCTGAACCAGCGACGATCTGCAGCGACGGCCTCTGACGGCAACGCCGAACAATCGAGCTGTTCAAGTGGCAGCAGCCGCGAGGCGAGCGCTGGGTCAAGGAGCGCCGTCGCTGCGGTTCCCAGCAACAGATCCCAGGCGCCGGCCGTGTCGGTTTTCACGCGTTCGATCAACTCTGCGGTTGACCAGCGTGTGAGGCGTATGGGCATACCGATGTGGGAGGCAATACCGTCGACGAACTCGGCGAGTTCGGCGTTTTCCATCGAGCTGATGGCGACAAGTTCAGTCATGCCCGGCCTCAATCCAGTAGCCGGTGCAGTTTGGCGTACTGCAAGAGCATGATGGTCTTGCCATCGGTGATCTCCCCCGTCTCGATCATTGCCAATGCATCGTCGAGGGGCAATTCGAGCACTTCGATTTCCTCACCCTCCGCTTCAACACCTCCGCCCTCGCCCAATTTGTCTTCGTCGAAATATTCCCCCACGAAGAAATACAGGCGCTCGGTGACCGACCCCGGGCTCATGAACGCCTCGAAGACCTTGCGCACTTCTTCAATGCGATAACCGGTTTCCTCTTCGGTTTCCTTGCGGATACAGGTATGCGGATCGTCGCGATCCAGTAGCCCCGCGCAGGTTTCGATGAGCATGCCGTCGTGCTCGTTGACGAACGCGGGAAAGCGAAACTGCCGGGTCAGGACCACGGTTTTTTTCAGCTTGCTGTAGAGCAGAATCGTCGCGCCGTTGCCCCGGTCATAGGTTTCCCGGGACATGTTGCGCCAGGTCCCGTCCCGTCCCAGGAAATCGTAGGTGGTCTTGCGCAGTACGTACCAGTTGTCCGACAGTACTTCGACGTGCTGGATACGTACCCGGTCCTTGGTGGCGATAGCCTGGTTCATGATCTTGTTCCCAGATGAGTGGCGTTAGGGGCGACGGTGAGCAGGCGCGCGACCATCTCTGGATCACGCCGCTCAGGGGCCGTCATCACGGCGGTGTCCAGTGCATGGTCGCATCCGCACGGGCAGGCGCCGTGATGCTTACCGAGCTGCGAGACCGCCTCGGTGACCAGGCGACGGGTCAGTGAGAAGGTGTCGGCCATCCGCTGGGCAACCAGCGTTGCGTTCACATCCTCGTGGGATTCATGCCAGCAATCGAAGTCGGTCGGGATGGCGATCATCGCGTAGCAAAGCTCCGCCTCGCGCGCCAGCTTGGCTTCGGGCATGGCCGTCATGCCAATCACCGTGCCGCCCCATTGACGATAGAGATTGGATTCGGCACGAGTGGAAAACTGCGGCCCCTCCATCACCACGTAGGTACCGCCATTGCGCGCCTGCACATCGGCTGTTTCGGCACTGGCCGCCAGCACCGAACGCATACGCCCGCAGACGGGATCGCCGAACGGCACGTGGCCGACCAGGCCCGGGCCGAAGAAGGTCTTGTCGCGCTGGATCGTGCGATCGATGAATTGATCAATCAACACGAAGCTGCCCGGTGGTGCATCGTGGGTCAGGCTGCCCACGGCACTGACCGACAACAGTTGCGTACAGCCAACGCTGCGCAACGCGGCAATATTGGCGCGCACGTTGATGGACGCTGGCGGGATCGTGTGCCCGATCCCGTGGCGTTGCACGAACGCCACCGGTACACCATTGAGTGTACCGAGGGTGACCGGAGATGACGGCTTGCCGAATGCGGTTTCGCAGTCGACCTGCTGCACGTCTGCCAACCCGGGCAATTGTTGAAGACCACTGCCACCAATGATGCCGATACGTTGAATTTGCCGGGATGCTGTTGAATTAGTCACGCATTGCCTCTCGTCTTCAGGGTGGGCTCTTCTTGTCCGGCAATCACCAGACGCTCATACAATTCGGAAAGCGCGGTCGGTGCACTGCCACGGCGCAGCAACAGGCCTTCACTGGCGTTGGTGCTGTAGCGGGGCTCATGGATTTTCAGGTGCCGGTCGATCGCCGGCAGATAGTTCCAGCGCACGCCGGGGTACAACGAGTGCGCCAGGTGGTAGGCATCGGACGTCGGCGCAATGAACACGCGGATCAACCATCCTGTCAGGCCGAAGTAATCGGTCGGCCTGCCTGCGAGGTATTCGAGATCGCGTCGATCTTTCGAAGCCCCCTCGATGAACCAGCGGTGTTCGGTGAGCAGCGAGACCCAGGCGAACACCGGATACGAAGTCAGCAACGGGACCAGCCAGCCAAACATCACTCCCTTCCAGCCGCCCGCCCAATAGAGCAGCGCCGCGACGGCTATCACACACAAACACCGTACAACCGTCGTCAGCCGCGAGTGGTTCAACAGGCTGCTGCGCGCCATGGTGCTCAGGTTCACCCAGGCACCACGCGGTGTCAGCGGGTATAGCAGCAGCGTGTAGAACCCTCCGGGCGAGATACCGGCCACATAACCACCGGCATGCACCCGTGCACGGTTGGGATCAAGCTTGGGGTGATTGGGGTTGCGATGATGTTCCAGCGTGTGGGTCTGGTGACGACTGCGCATGTCGCGCTTGAACGCCGGGAACTGATAGAAAATATTGCTCAACCACCATTGCCAGGCATGGTTGGGGCACAACGCGAAATGCACGGCGTTGTGACCGAACTCTTGCAGTGCGCGCAGGCGCCCGCCACTCCAGAGCACCACGGCCAGCCACATCAGCGGCGTTGGATAGATCGATGCAAGCAGAACCCCGGCAACGATATCCAGCCATGTCCAGATAAAGGGCAGCGGCGCGAACCATTCATCGAGTGGCCGGTAGTAATGCTCCTTGCGCCCTTCAATCCGTGGAACCAGCTTCAGCAAACGCAAGATGCGCAGCTTGTCGCGGTAATAGAAGGCGACAACCGCGCGCAACGTCAGCGTCGTGGCAATCAGGCAAATCAAGACACTCTGCGATGTGGTCACGATCAGGCCCCCCTCTGCACAGTCGAGAGGGTGTCACGAGGTGCAAAGCGTTCGAGCAGATCGCCCAAGTCCTTGAACAAGGGTGCACCGCTGCGCCGCAGGCGCTCGCTATCCTGGTGGCCGGTCGATACCAGCACTGGTTGCCAGCCCACCGAGCGCGCCACGTCAACGTCATGCAACGTGTCGCCAACCAGTAGCGTTCGTGCGGGTGGCGAGCCGAGTTTCGTTTGCAGGATGGCGGCCTCGGCGGCCTTGCTGGTGGCCTGGTTGTGACTCAGGCCAACAACGTGCTCGAAACGGTCATGCAAGCCCTTGGCCTGAAGGGTCTGGACCAGTACATCGCAATGGGACGCCGACAGGATCGACACCCGGATGCCGGCACGCCCGGCCGCGTCGAGAAACTCGAATACACCCGGGTGCAGCGGACAGTGGGCGACATTCGTGTCGAAATGTTCGAGGTATCGCTGAACGATCGTCGCGAACGGCACACGTTCGAGATCAAACCCGAGCGCCGCATAAAAATCGGCAATCGGGAAATCGAACTTGGCCCGGTATTGGCTGGCGGTAATGGGCGCGACATCAAACTGCTCGCCACAGCGGTTGACCGCAGAGACGGCGAGATCGATATCGTCGATCAGGGTACCGTTCCAGTCGAACACCACGTGTTCGATACCAGAGAAATGCAGGAGATCGTCGATCATTGTCGAGTGTTCCCGGGAAGGATGGCATTGAGTGCGATGCGAGAGGCAATCGCTGGTGTATAAAGCCGGTTGGGCTCCATCACCAGATTGGTCACACCGATTTGTGTTTCGAGCGCACGACGATTGCTCGCTGACAGTTTTCCAAGCCCTGCGCCGTACCAATGATGAAAGCGGGTGCGCCAGGTGCGTTTGCCGATGGTTTCCGGAAAGCGGAAATCCTCGGTCGTGGCCATGTTCCAGGCGCCATCGACCACGCCACACAACAAGCCTTGCAACTGACGACAACTCAGCGACCGCGCCAGTACTTCGTCGAGACGGACATCAATGCAATCAGCCTCAAGCGCACCGATCGTCATGCCCTGGCTGTACAGCGGGTTCATGCTGCTCAAGGCATCACCCACCACCAGCAAACCGTCAGGCCAGTGCTCGATGCGGTCATAGTGGCTGCGGCGGCTGCCGGGCATCTTGAACGTAAAGACCTCCGACAACGGTTCGGCATCGCGAATGACCTCGTGGATATCCGGCACTGGCAGTGCGGCCAGCGCTTGCAGAAAATCGTCCGGGTCCTTGCCGGGAAAGTGGCCAAACCAGCCACCGGTCGTCACCATCCAGCGATTCCCCTCGATGGGGCTGATGACGCCCATCGAGCGCTGCGCCGGCGCGGTTGGCAGCACCAGCAGCACTTGCCATTGCTCAGCAAACGCAGGCAGGCGGCGATAGATGCGCGAGGCGTAGCCCAGTTCGGTCTTGACCACGCTGTTTTCCACGGTCCCGAAACCCGCCTCTTTCAGCCAGGAGGGCATGTGCGTGCCCCTGCCGCTGGCATCCACCAACAGATCACAGGACATGCTGCGCTCACCCGAACCGTCGTCGATGATCACGCCACTCACGGCACGCTGGTCGTCAGCACCGGAAAACTCGACTCGGGTCACCCGCGTACCCGATAGGATGTCGACCCGCGGCACCGACGCCAGACAACGACGCAGCTGGTTATCGATCAGTCGCCGGCTGCAATAATGGGCATAAATGCCACTGCGATAGCGGTTCTTCCAACGCCCGCCCTGGTACCACTTCACGTCGTGTCCCAGGTCCGCCACCTGGGCGCCACTCTGCTCGAGTGCGCTCAGGATGCCGGGGAAAATGCGGTCGATGATCTGCTTGCCGCGCAACAGCAGCAAATGCACGTGATGCTCTTGGGGAACACTCTGGCGCGGACCGGTTTCGTCGTAGAAATCGCTTTTTTCGATCACCGTGACTCGCTCGAAACGACGAGCCAGCACCGCAGCCGTCAGGCATCCGGTCACACTGCCGCCAATCACCACCGCGTGGCGCGCGCGGGTCGCTGAGTCAGGCAGGAGAGTAGTCATTGAGCACCTTGGCGATGTAATGCAGATCGTCGTCCACCAGGTCAGGATGCAACGGCACTGTGGTCAGTGAGCGCAGCAACCTGGCAGCGTTGGGGCAGTCGCGGTGGTACCGGGCCAGCAACGGCAACTGGTACAACGGCTGGTTGTCGTACTTGCCGATATCCGACTCGATGCCATGCCGTTGCTGGTAGTGCACCAACTGACGACCGTCATGCCCTACCGATTGCAGCAACAGCGAATAACCATTCACCTCACCGCCGGCGACCACCGGCAACTCGCGAAAGGCCGGGTTGTCGAGCAACCCGAGCAGCCGTTCGCGGTTACGCAAGCGTTGTGCAAGGTGTGCCCCGAGCTGACGTGAACGCGCCAGGCCGAGCGCCGCCTGCAGGCCACCCAACTTCAGATTGATGCCCAGGGTTTCGCCCGTCAGATTGCCAAAGCGCGTGTAAGCCCGAATGCGCCTGGCCCGACTATCGTCATCGGTCATGACGAAGCCGCCCTCACCGGTCGAGATAAACTTGCAGTCGTGGGTGCTGAAACAGCTGATGTCGCCATGCTGCGCAAGCCACGTGCCGTTCAACCGGGTCATGTGGGCATGGGCCAGGTCCTGAATCAGCGGGATCCCGGCATCACGCAGGAATGCCCACGTTGCGTGCGAACGGATCGGATATCCCCACATCGGCACCTCGATGACCGCGCAGGTGCGCTCGCTGACACAGCGCTGCAGATCCTCCAGGTCAAGGCCAAAACTGTCTGGTGCCACATCGCAAAAGACCGGTACAAGCCCCAGCGCCAGAATCGGCAGCACCGTACAGATCGGGCCTGTCGGGGCGACGATGACTTCATCGCCCGGCCGGAAGTCGACGCCGGCCAGCGCTGCCGTCACCGATGCTGCGCCGGACGACACGGCAATCACATGCCGTACGCCGTACAACGCCGCGAGCGCCGCCTCGTACTCCTCGACAATCGACGACGTGCCGGTCAGGCCCGAGCCCAGGGCTCGTCCAAGCTCGTGCAGATCGTCGCCAGTACCGTGAGTCGCCTTTTGCACGATGGTTCGCAGGTTCATGGCGACACCTTCATGCCAACCAGGTCCCACAGTGCATCGTCCGCGAAGACCCGATCCACCATGCGCCGGAAGTTGGGAAACATCTTCAGCTCTGCCGTCTCCTGACGACTGAAGAAGCGAGCGTGCTCGACCTCTCTGTCGTCCGGGCAGGAGCGCAGATGGGTGGCACACACGTAGATCAAGTCCAGGTGGTAATGCGGCCCGCGCTTGTCATCGATGTATTCGCACAGCACCCGATACGGCTGGTGCAGCACAGTGACATCGGTCTCGACATCGGCGAGCGCCTCATCGCGCTCGCCGAGCAGTTCGGCACGGATGCCGGTCTCTTCGAAAATCTCCCTTAATACCGCCACGTCGGGGGTTTCGCCCTGTTCGATATGGCCGCCCGGGTACAACCAGACCCCGAGCTTGCGGTGATGCAGCAGCAACATCTTCCGGTCCGGGTTCAGTACGAACCCGGACGCGGTGAAGTGCCGATCCAATTGCGAGCGATCGAGTGCGTCAGTCATTCACGCAGCACCGTACTGGTTGATGCGGTCGGCCATGTAGTCCAGCTCGGCGCGGGTAATGTCAGGATGAACCGGAATCGTCGTCATGCTTGCCAGCAGTGCTTCGGCATTCGGGCACTCGTTGCGATAGTGGGCCAGCGCCGGGAACTCGTAGAGTGCCTTGCAACCGTAGCGCTTGATGTCGGACGGAATGCCGGCGTCATCGAGGTAGTCAATGAACGCACGGTTGTCGGCGAAGTGCAGTTCAAGATTGAGGAAGTAATAGTTCGGCTCCCCCCCTGCGATGATTTTTTTCTCGCGAACCTTGCTGTGATCCAGCTTGCTCAGGAAGTAGGCCGCGTTTTCACGGCGCTGATCGATCTGCCCGGCCAGTGAGGCCAGACGGCTTTCGCCCAGGGCTGCCGGCAGCGCAGCGAGTTTGTAGTTAAGGCCGAAGTCTTTACCGTTGAGGTTCCCGAAACGGCTGTAATCGCGACTGCGCTGAGCCAGCGCATCGTCGTCGGTGAGGATGAAACCGCCCTCGCCGGTTGCCAATGGTTTGCGCTCGTGAGTGCTGAAGCACGACAAGTCGCCAAACTGCGAAAGCGGACGGCCATGCAGCGTCGTACCGTGGGAGTGGGCCAGGTCCAGGATCAGCTTGATTCCCAGCTCGTGGGTGAGTGTACGCATCTCGTCGACTTCGGTCGGGTAGCCCCACATCGGGATATCGATAATTGCGCGGGTGCGCGGTGTCATCCGCGCCTTGATAGACGCCGGGTCTGCGCCGAAGCCATGAGGACGGGTGTCGACGAAGACCGGATTGGCGCCTGCCGCGATGATCGGGTAGATGGTGCACAGCGGGCAGCTCGGCGTCAGCAGCACGTCATCGCCAGGGCCTACGCCTGCCGCATAAATGGCCACGCTAAGCGCCGCACCGCCCGACGATACGGCGATCGCATGCCGTGCCTTGAACCAGGCGGCGAGTTTGCCTTCGTATTCCGCCACCACATCACTGGTGCCCGACAGCGGGCGTTCCAGGGTTTTTTTCATGGTCTGCAGATCGTCTGCATACACCGGGCGGTATTTATCGGACACAGTCAGTCGGGCAGTCGCGGCATTGGCAAGATTAGATGACATTGGAATCGGCTCCGAAGTGGGCGTTGGACTTGGCGGATTGCTCGGTACGCAGGGACAGCACAGGCGCCAGGTCGGACCGGGCAATGTCGGCGGCGCAAATCTTTTCGATGATCTTGTAGGTAGGTCGCAGGCTTTCGAAGCTCGCCTCATAGGACGAACGACTGCGCACGGCGTCGAAGAACTTCTCCAGCTCGCCAAAATAACCACTGCGCTCGTACCCGGAATCGAGTGGCCCGGGCTGCCACGCACCACGCCAGCGCTTGGCCGTGCCGGTAGCGCTGGTGCCGTGTTCCGGCTCGTGCATGGTGATATTCCAGAGGTTGTTGAGCTCGACCATCATCGAATTCGAGCTGACGATCTTCATGTCGAATTCGAAGTACGGGAACATGGTTCCGCTCAAGAGGCTAACGGTGGCACCGGTGGAAAACTGCAGCTCCAGACTCACCAGCAGCGAGTCGTCGTGGCGCTGAACCCGCGACTCGATATCGCGCAGCTCGCCACCGCCGAAGGTGACACCCAGGTCGATCGTGTGGATTGCCTGCGCCAGCAGGAAGGATCTCAGCGTCGAGTCCAGGCCCCAGAGCGGCGCCGTTGGCTTGCTTGCATAGTGATTGAGCTGGATATGCACAACCTTCCCGAATTGCTCGGTACGGGTCATGTCGCGCAGTTGACGCATGGGTTTGGCAAACTTGAAGTTCATCCCGACGCCTGTGACGACGTTCGAGCGGCGACTGGCCTCGATCAGGGTTTCCAGCTCGGCGAGGGTGAAGCAAGGCGGTTTTTCGACAAACACGTGGACGCCCTTGGCCATGGCCTTGAGCGCAAGATCGCGGTGTGCCTGAGGTGGGCATGCCATGACCACGGCATCGATCGAGTTGGACGCCAGCATCTCGTCGAAATCGTCCGTTATCGACACATTCGAGATGAAGCGATGAATCTGTCCGGCACGCGTGAGGTCGCTGTCACAGACCGCCACGATACGTATGTCCGGCATTTGTAGAAGTGTGGGCAACAGATTTTCTTGCATCTGTGCGCCGAGACCAACGATGCCAACTCTGAGTACAGTCATTACCATCTCCATCCTGGAAAATTGGGAACTGCTTCGTAAATGGTTGGACGAACGCCTACGCGGGTTCCGACCCGGAGGACTGTTTCGAAAAATCGAATGAACCTGGCGTTCGTTTCAAGCCGGGCAGGGTTGCCCTAAATGGGGGGATCGCTATGGCCGCGAAGATCACCACCGCTCAGCGCGTCAGGACGATCGCCTGATATCGCCAAAGGTGTTTTTTGCAATGGATCGACACGATGAATCTGCAGGCTGTCGCAAGAAGCAGGCATGAAGCCGCGGAGACGGGGTTTGAGGATGTCCGCAGACCCGGGGGGCAGCGAGGCGTCATAATCCAAGTCGATTGCGCAGAAGGCAAAAGTCTTTAGGGGCCGGTCGCACATTCCATCGAAAAAGGAATGGTGACTTTCTTGCGAGTAAGCATGCATGAGCGGAATCTTCCTTGAAGTACATCTTCGTTCATCCTTGATCTGCAGGTACTCAATCTCCGTGAGCACCTGAGAAAACACATCGTATAAACAATGTGTGGCTATATGTGTAGATCACACTTCCAGATCCCGCCACAAATTTGCTTAGACTGAGTTTTTATATAAGGCTCATGAATGTTGGTATATAAGCGCCAGAACGGGTGGAGGGCATTGTGCTGGTCGACTGCGAGTCATCGTGGCGCAACCGGATTCGGTCTGCATGCCGGCATCACCAAGCGCAGGTGGACCGCTCCCGCGCCACCTCACGAGCCATCCATTGACTGCCCTTCCCCAAAGCGCTCAATCTATCGGGCGCCTGAACGAGCTCGGCGAATGCCCCACGCCTCGTCCAACCCCATCGAATCTGTAAGGACACAACCATGAGAAAGTGGCTTTCCCTGCTGTTCGCCGCCGCGGTTTTTCATCCCCCCGTTGCCTTCGCCGACTGCGCCAGCTCCCCCAAACCCGTGGCCGAAGCTTTCTATAGCGGGTACCTGCAAAGTTTCAGCGCTGGAAAAGATCCGCTGACCGATGATAGTGCGCAGATGAAGCAGTACGTTTCGGACGAGCTGATCGACAAGATCAAAAAGCAGATGGCCAGCCCGGATGGGCTGGAAGAGGACTATTTCATCAAGGCTCAAGACTACATGGAAGAATGGCTCACCCACATCCAGGTCAGTGAGCCACTCGTGCAGGGAGCCTCAGCCAGGGAGCAGGTGACATTGGGCAATACGCCCGATACAACCCAGATCGTGGATGTGCTGCTGGTCAAGAACAATGGCTGCTGGAAGATCAATGACGTGCTGTCCACAGCGGATCAGAGTGATTGAGCGATGGCCGATCGTTTCTTCTGAATCGCCAGGCGCACTGACGATCTACTGGACGGTGAGCCGAATAGCCACACAATCGGCTCATCAGATGAGCCGAATAACCCTATTATTCGGCTCACAGCCATGGACCACCCACGTTGGATCCGGGCAGCAGCCCACTGGACAATGTCCTCCTCACGGATAACTAAACGCCCGAACCAGCGTCAACTCCCCCACCGCCCGCATCGGCACGACAAACGTCTGCATCTTCTCGTCAGGCGTTCCCTCTTCTGTAATCACCGTCACCTGCGCTGTGGTCAGCGGCTGAACAGCATTCTCCTGACCCTCCTCACCACTGCGATACCCGCCTCCAAAGTAATTCAGATACACCAGGTATTGCCCCTTGATCGGCGCCGGCATGGAAAAAATCTCCGGCCCGTAGCCGGTGGTGACGTCGACATCCAGCGCCGCGCCATTGGGCGCCACACGGTCGCCGTACCAGATGTGTGCGCCATCAGGGGTGATGAGGTGCAAATCCAGATCGGTGTTATCGCTGTCCCAGGACAGCAGTACCCGCAGTTTGGCCGGGGTAGCGCCGCCGCTGAGGTGGAGGAATTGAGTGCGGTGGCGTTGCTGACCGTCCGGGCTGCGGACTTCGACGCTATTGCTGCCATTGGGGAATGAAAACGGGCGGTCGAAATGTCCGGCGGGGTCGAGTTTCAGCGGCATGCTGACGCCGTTGACAATGAGTTTTCCAGGCTCGTTGCGCTTGGGCGTGGCTTTGATCTGACCGCTAATGCGAGCGGTGTTGGCCTGGCCCGCCGGGGTGTTGACCGAGGAAGCAGGGTAGTTGACGGTCTGACGGAAGTTTTCGCCTTCACCTTCGGCGGCACCGATGCGCCAGCCACCGACAGGGGTGTCGAGTTTGACGGCATCGGCTGCCATCGCCATCGGCAACGCTGTCAAAGAGCAGAGGAACAGGATGACCTGTGGATAACGACGTTTCATGGCCTATTCCAGTAAAAGTTGACGGGCGAGCCCTTCGATGTAGGTTTCGTCCTGGCCGTTGGGGTGTGCATCGAAGGCCAGGTGCAGGTATTCGTGAGTCAGGTCGAGGCGATCCTGTAGCGACAGCACGCCGCGCACATAAATGCGCTGACGTTCGCGGTCGACATAAGGGTTACCGAAAGCAAGGCGGCAGACGGCGAAGGTGCTGACTTCGTTGTAGCCGACTTCGCTTTCAAGGCGTTGGCGCCAGCCGCGGCGCTGCTTCTGCAGCCAGTTTTGTGCAGCGGGCAGGGCCTCGCAGGAGGCGACGGGATTGTCCCAACGGCTGAGGCTCCCGCGCGGGTAGGCATGGAGCAGGATCGCGTCGTAGCGCTGGCCGGCACTGGCTTGTTCGACGGCTTGCTGCCAGGAGAGTTTGTCGGTGCCGGGCTGATCGGAGTGGTAAGTGACGGTGCTGCCGGCAAGAATCAGGTCGCTGGTCCAGGCGGCAATGTTGCGCGAATCCGCCGTGGCCGGGCGTGGGGCGACGCGCTGACGGCTGCTGCTGTCGTCGATGCTCAGGCAGTCACCGTTGCGTGTGGCGTTTTGCAGCAGGTAGGTGCGGATCGCGACGGCCAGGGCTTTGGCGGCTTCAGCGGGTTCGGGCCTGGCTTCGCGCTGAAGGACGCGGGCGACATATTCTTCACGGTCCAGGCGGGCGACCAGCTTTTGTGAAGGGCCGTCCTTCAACAGAAACAGCTCGCCGTCGCTGTGGATCTCGAGTTGGTTACCGTTGACGAACTCGACGCGGTAGTCGCCCTGCAAGGGGCCAGGGGGCGCCACGCGATCACCTGAGAGCACGCGTTGCAGTGGATAGCGGGAGAACAGGCTGACTTCGACGCATCGCCCCGCTTGCGCAGGCCAAGTGGACGGCAACACGCTGGACAGCGCCTCCGCGTAGTTGCGCAGGACCTTCTGGCTGGTGCCCCGCCCGCCGGCCCAGATCGGCGTTCCGTCCGCCAGCCATCCGGCGAACCCGCCCTGACGCGACGAAGGGTCCCGATCCCCCAGCCAGCTCCAGGTTTTCACTCGCAGGCGGCCACCGAGTTCACCCACGGCATTGCCATCAGCAGCGTTCAACACCACATCCAGCAACACTCGACGGGCCTGATCCTGTGCCGGCATCAGCGCCAGTGCCTTTAACAACTCAGCCACCGAAACCCGGGCTTGCGGCTGCAATGATGGCAAATCCAGCAACCACTCCGGCGCCTGACGCGCCTGCCAATATTCCCGCCATCCGGCGTCAGTAATACCCAACCGCTTCGGCTCGAAATACAGTCCGCAGGATTTCGCCAACGCCTGATCCCGCCCAATGCTCGCGCCAGCGGTGCAGCAATACACTTCTTCCTTCGACTGCCCGCGACACTCATAAACCGGCTCACGAGCGCCGGTATCGACCAGCCACCCGTAAACGAACAGCTTCCATACACTCCCCAGCGGCGTTTGCAGCGTCTGCGGCAACGGCTCGCGCGCCATCACCTGAGTCCGGCTCAACTGCAGCAACTCACCCTTCAAAGCCAGGCGCAGCGGCTCGTCCTGCGCCGTGGCCAGCGCAGGGATCAGACACAGCAGCCACCAGACCAGAGGCCGGATCATGTCATTTAACCGTGATCTGGCCGAGGGCCGGCTTCTGTTCCAGGGCCTGGTGCTGTGGCGCATAGACCTGGGTGAAGCGTACCGGCGGCAGGTTGAACTGGCCTTTTTGCGAGAAACGCACCAGATGACGCAAGCGCAATTCACCGCTCAGGGCATCGACCGGAATCGCGTAGGCCAATTGTCCCGGTTCGAAACGGGCCTTTTCCAGCGAGCTCGGCTCGCTGCCGGCCTTGCCCATGAGTTTGATGCCCCAGGTCGTACGCTCTACATCCGCACCGGGTGGCAGCGGCACTTCGAGCATGCCGTAGCGCAGTGGCTTCGCGGCGTTGCTGGCGATGATCACTTCGTCCAGGTACAGGCTGTCACTGGACAATGGCTGGGTGCCGACCGCTTCCAGCTTGAAGTTGAAGGCTTCGTCACCCGGCACCAGCCGCGACAGGCGACGGGTGATGGTCACGGCCATCGGATCGAATGCCGGTTGCTTGCTCTGGAAGCTCAACGCGGCCCGCAGCGGACGCTCCTGGGCGCCGGTCAGGGACAACACGCCAGGCACTTGCGCACCTTGCCACTGCCAGTAGATTTCGCCGGTAGCGCCCTGCCCTTGCTTCCAGCCTTCACCCGGTGTCAATGCAACGGCGGGGGAAGCCTGTTCGATGCTGCGCTGCAACCAGGTCAGCGCCAAAGCACGCTCCAGGGTCGATTGCTGCGGCAACAGACGTTGCAACAACGCTGTCGCGTGTGCCTGATCGAAGGGTTGCAGCGACAGGTTCAAGGCTTCGACAAACGGCTGGGAGCTGGCAGCCAAACGTTGCCGGGCATCCGCCAGTTGCCGATTGAAAGCGTCCGGCAGATTGACCTTGGCCTGTACGGCCATCGATGCGGTCAGCACGCGAGCACTGGCCAGACCCAGCGCCGAGTCCGGATCGCTCATGACGATGCTGTCTTGCCCCTCGTCCATCAGGTTTGCAGCATTGCCCTCGCCGGCTTTCGCCAGATCGTCCATCAAACCGCTGAGCAACGTATTCACCGGTAATTGCATCTGCCGGGCGAACGACACAATCAGCGCTCGCTGCAACAGCGGCGTGTCCTTCGCCTGTTTTGCGTAGATCTCCAGCACCTGCTGCCAGTGCTCCGGCGGCAGACTCAGATCCAGCGCCTTGCTGGCGTACCAGTCGGCGTAATAGGCGTAAGCGGTGAGGAACGCGTCCGGCTCGCCATCCTGGCCCCACCAGGTGAAGCACGCGGAAGGCCCGGCCATTTGCACCAGCCGCAGACGGCTGTTCTGCATGATCAGCCGCAAGCGGTCACGAATCCGCGGGTTCGACGACAAGGTCGGGTAAGCGATGCTCAGCGGCAGCAAACGACTGGCGGTCTGCTCGACGCCACCGTACGGGTAGCTCAACAGGTCGTCGAGGGCCGAACGGAACAGCGCTTGCGGGCTGTCATCCAGCCGCAGGCGGATATCGCTGGCATCCGCCGGCAGGGTCAGCGGTGTATCGCCGCCGAGCACATCCAGACTTTGGCTTTGAGTCACTTGCCAACCTTCGCCGGTCGCGGTCAAGTGCACGGCCAGGGCGTCTGCGGTTTTGCCATCCTGCACCAGCTCGGCGGTCCATTCGCCACTGGCCAATGCGAAGGCGGGTAGCGCGATGTAGTTGATGCCGTTGTTCAGGGTCACCGGTACACGCTGATCGACGCCGCCGTAATGGATCACCAGCTCGGCCTTGACCGGTTTCTCGGACTGGCTGAAAGCGAACACCCCGAGATCCGGTTTGTCGCCGCTGCGGAATTTGCCGGGCCCGCTCCACTTCAGGTACAGCGGTTTGTCCGAGCGCACGAATTGCTTCTTCTGACCGACCTGACCGTCATCGGCAATGGCCCGGGCGGTGATGCGCCAGCGAGTCAGGGAGTCGGGCATCTTGAAGGTGAAGCGGGTCTTGCCGTTGGCGTCGGTCATCAACTCCGGCTGCCACGCCGCCGTGTCGACGTCTTCGCGGCGTGGTCGCTCCAGCACTTTCACTCCGCGCTCGCTACGGTTGGCCTTGCCTGGCGCGCCAGGGCTGCCCGGCAAGGCCACGTCGTAGCTGATGAACGACAGGCTGGCGCTGGTGCGCACGTTGTTGCGCCGTGGGTGGTAGAAGAACTGGTCGATGGTCGGCGCGACTTCCGGTTGCAACGCGTAAATCATTTCATCCACCACGCTGACCGTCAGGTGCGCCGGAACCGGCTTGCCGGCGAACCGGGTGGTCAGGTCCACCGACACGGTGTCGCCCGGCTGGTAGCTGTCCTTGTCGGTGGCGATGGTCACATCGATCTGCGGCGCGACGACTTTGATGCCGATGTTCTGGAAGCTGTACTGGCCGCCCTTGGTGTAGAGCACGGAAAAGGTCAGGTTCGGGGCGAACGTGTCCTTCACCGCAATCCGCGCGCGGTACTGCGTGGGGCTGAGTTTTTCCATTTTCAGCCAGTCGCCGCCCTTGGACAGCAATGCCGTGGCCTCGACTTTGTCGCGCTCCAGAGACAACAGGGCATCACTGACCGGCTCGGGGAACGTGATCAGTGCCAGCGCTTCATCGCCCGCCTTGTACTCGGGTTTGTCGAGAACGATTTCCACAGTGCCTGGTACGGCTTTGACCCCGTCGCCGGTGACCGAATGGCCGGTGCCACCCAGCGCACGACCGTGCTCATCCTTCAACGTCAGGTTGTAGGTACCCGGGCGATCGAACGTCAGTGCAAAACCTTTATCCGCGGCCGCGAGCTTGCCCTCGCCCTGGGTCTGGTCTTCCAGGCGCACCCAGCTGTAGGTGCTAGGGCTCAGCGCTTTGCCCTGCTCGCTGCCACCCTCGTTGGCGTAGCTGAATGCAACCTTGTCGCCTACCGCACTGAAGCGCTGCGGCGCGCTCAAGCGGAAACTTGCGGCGCCGCGGTCGATGAGGATTTCCTTGGTGGTCTTGACCCGATACGCCGCGCCGTCGCTGGCGAACACCGTGAGCATGTAGCGACTCGGTTTCTCGGCGGCCGGCAGGTCCAGCGTGGCGTTACCCTTGGCATCGGTGGTCAGTTCGGTGCTGGTCAGCTCCACCGGGAATTGCCCGAGGTATTGCAGCTCGTTGTCGACCATCGACAGTTGCTGGGCGCGCAGGCTCAGGCTCAACTTGGCGTTGGCCACGGGCTTGCCGTCCGGATACAGCAGCACGAGGCTACCCTTGACCGGTTCGCCGGTGCGGTAATCCTGTTTGGCCAGACTCAGGGAAATTTCGAAGTGCGGCTTGATGTATTCAGCAACGCGAAAGGCACTGCTGTAGGCCTGATCCTTGTAGCTGAAGCGCAGCTCATAACCACCGGCCACAGCGTTTTCCGGTAACTGGAAGCGGCCCTGGGTACCGGCCTTGGAATCCAGCTTCAACGCCAACGATTGCAGCGCGGTGCCGGTGGCATCCAGCACGCTGACGTTGACGTCGGCCGCCGCTGGCTGCACCGAGTCCCGGGCGTTCTTGAACTCGCGACCCACGATTTTCAGCGACACCCAATCCCCCGGCCGATAGAGCGGACGGTCGGTGAATGCATAGAGTTTGGTGTCGTAGATCTCACTGTCGTAATAGAAGTTCTCGGAGACAAACACCCCGCCCTCTTCGTCCTCTCCGATCACGAAGGAACGCTCCGGGCTGGCGTGTTTCAGACGCAGTAAACCATCGGCGTCCGTGGCGCCACTGCTCATGACACCCAGGCCATCGGTCCACAACACATTGACCTTGGGCACTGAACTGCCTTCATGTTTGCGTGCGGCCCAGACCAGGAGTTCATCGCCAGCAATCTTGCTCACGGCCACGGTGTTGGAGACGAACACCATAGTGGTCGCACGGTACTTGCCGATCAGCGCCTCCACCAGATACAGCCCCGGTTTCAGGTTACCCAACGGGATGTAGACGTTACCCGGTGCGACACTGATGAACTCGCTGGAAGACCCCGCCAGGTTCACACCCGCAGGCGGCTGTATCGGCTTGGCCTCCCACAGCGGATAACGAAATTGGCTGACCACCGGCAGACCCGGAATCAAGGCAAATTGCGGCTGCGCGTCGTAAGGCGTTCGCGCGACGATGGCGGTGCCCATCTTCAGTTCCGGCACTTCCTCGGTGACCTGTTTGCGAGACTCGTAAGAAAACGCTCGCTGCATCACCCGACGGGATTTGCGGTACCAACTGTCCCACAGGTAGGCGAGAGTGTTTGACAGGCCCTCACCCTTGAACTGGCCGTCGCTGACCACGCGGTGCAGGTTTTTCTGACGCTTGAGGAAATCCAGCGGTTTGTCGATCCGATAGACCCGAATGTCCGCGCCGCCGTAGGGCTCCATGCGGAACCGGCGATAATCGCGGCCCGGCGCTTCGAGGCGAACCATCGCCTGTTCATCACTGGCAAAACTGCTGTCGGCCAACAGGAAAAAACTTTCACCGGCCACCGCCGTGTAGCCGCTGGGCTCGACGGAATCATCGGCATTGACCGTGGCCAAAGGGGCCAGCAAGGCCAACAACAGGGGCAGTTTTGAACACATGCGCAACATGCGGGCACCGATCATTGGGAGAGAAAGTTCAGTCGATAGACGCCGATGAAGTTGGGGTTGGCTGCGTCGGGAATCCATCGGGTGTCCTTCCATGTCATGAGTTGCTGCAGGCTTGCGGAGCGCATGCCGTTATCGGTAGGGGTGGTGGTGCCGGTGTGATAGGCGATGTAGCGGCCCATCCAGATCATCAGGTGCTGGTCGTCGCCCTGATCGAAAAACATCAGATCGCCAGGCCGGGCCTGGGCCAGGTCGCGGCCCACCCGACGGCTGTTGAACTGAATCAGCTTGATGGCGTTGACGTAAGGCCCGACCTTGCCACCGCCCTGCTGCCATTGCTGGGCGAGGCTGCGCTGGGCGTCGCTCAATGGCAATTCCGGCGGCAGGTAGCGGTTGGACAGGCCATTGCTGCGTAGCCATTTGTCATCGTGGACTTTCAGCGCTTCGTTGGCGGCGAAACGTACCAGCCCGGCACAGTCCTGCTGAAACCAGCGCGGGCTCGGACCCTGGGTCAATTGCTCTTGGGCGATGCGCACGAACCAGGCGCGAAAGACCTGGGATTGCTGCGGGTCAAGCGGCGCGGCTTCGCTGGCAAATGCCCGCGTGCCGAGCAACAGCGCCAGCAGGCCAAGGCCTCGGATGAGTACCGTCACAGGGCTTTCCACTCCAACGGCAACCATTGCCAGTGGCCATCGGGCTCGCTGCCTTTGGGCAACGTCAGGGCGTATTTGCCATAGCCACCGAGCGTGTGCAGTTTCGGAATCAGGTAGGTTTGCGCGGCGTTGTAGAAAACCGGCTCCATGTCTTGCGGCAGGCTATCCAGGGTTTCTCGCTGCATCAGCTGTGCCATGGAATCCGGGCCGAAGTAGAGCGGCGTCAACTGATCTTTCGGCAACACGTCGGCCAGTGGCGGGAAACGTTTGTCGAGGGTGCCCAGGGCTTTGTCCACCAGGGTGTCGTCGAGGGAGAACAACAGCGTCGAGCCGTGGCGCGCCAGACTCACCCGCAGGAACGCCTTGCCGGAGATTGCGTCAGGCTGCTCGGCAGCCTTGGCCGGGTATTGGYCAAAGTTGGAGCTGACCTGGCGCTGCCACCGATGGGTTACACCTTCCTGTTTCTCGACCACCGCAAAGGCGTGCTCGGCGACGTTTTTTTCATAGGCGCCCACCATCGAGCCAAACAGCTTGCCCAGATCACCGTCGAGCTTGGCGCTGTCCTTGTCATTCAGGCTGGCGACCAGCAACGGTGTGTACAGCCGTGAATCGGCGTACCAACAGAGGCCGGCGGCACCGGCCACATGGTCGGTCAGGGCCTGGGCCACCGCTTCGTCGGCGCCGAGTTTCACCAGCAGCGGTTTTTGTTGTTCGGCAGCCAGCGGCAGGGCCACGCAGGCGCTGGCGCCTATCGGCATGGCTTGCCAGATCGGTTTGAAATCGAAGTCCGGCTGGTTATCCAGTTCATCCATGGCCAGGAAACTGTGCCAGCCCTTGTCGTCCATGTCGAAACGCAGCCCGGCGAAGTTGGGGATGAAGCGCTGGTAACCCATGGCCAATACGCTGGAACTGACCGAGAGCCGTTGTTTGACCTCCGGGGCTTTAGGTTGCAGCCCAAAGGCTTCGGGGAAGAGTTTTTCGCCACCCAGCAGTGCTTCCAGCGCCTGGGTCGAGACCATGCCGTGCTCGTCGGTCGGACCATGGCCCACGTCATACAGCTTGCGCGGGTTGGACAGCACCACCAGTTTGTCGCCGTGAGAAGCAAACACCAGGGCTTTGCTGGCGTTGTAGGTGAGTTGATAAACAGGCACCACATCGCCGGCGACGTGCATCTCGCCGATCTGGCTCAACTGCGAATCATCCAGCGCCACTTTAGCCAACGGCTCCAGCACCTTGGCCAGGCCACCGCGATCCATCACCAACAGGAAGTCCTTCAGGCGACCATCCGCCCCACGCCACAGCGCCACGTCTGCTGGCTGATCGAATAGCTGTTCGATCAGGCTGTCCTGCAACTTGAGGTCATGCTCGTAAATGATCCGGCGCAGACTGCCGATCAACCCGAGGCGATCGGCATGGGCTTCGTAATAGAAGACGAAATCTTCGGTCAGGGTTTCCTTGAGAAATGGCACCGTCAGCAAGTCCTTGGGCAACTGGCTCAAGGAACGGGTTTCCAGCAGACCGTCCGGCCGGCTCATGCCCAGTTTGTCACTGGCCAACTGCGCAGCCGGCGCCTTGGGTTTGTGCATGAGCCATCCCAACCCGCCCGCCACGCCGGCCACCAGGCACAGCGCGATCAGCAGCGCCGGCCAACGACGAGAGGTGTTGGCCGCAGGTGCGCCGGCGGCCGGGGAATCGGCCGGTGAAATCGTGTTATCGCTCATGTTCACGCTCATGTTCCCAAAGCTCGGCAATTCATCCGTGGTGCGGGATGTTCAATAGTTGAAAGTCTTGACCAGCAACAGATCACCGATGGCCCGCAAGGGCACGATGAACGTCTCGCGTTTTTCGTCGACGGTGTTTTCGTTGAGCACCAGATTGATCTGCGAGGTGATCACCTCGTTCTGATTGCTGGACTCATCGAAGTTATAGCCGCCGCTGCCGAAGTTGCCCCAATAGTTCACGTAAACCAGATAGGTGCCATGCATCGGTGCGGTCATGGTGAACATTTCCGGGCCCGGGCCATCGACACCATCCGGGTCGAGGCCGCCACCGTTGGTCAACGTCGTGTGGGCGAAAAACGCATGCTGGCCGTCGGGGGTAATGATGTGCAGATCGAGTTCGGCCTTCGGATCGTCCCAACCCAGCACCACGCGAATCCGCGCCGGGGTGCGCAGGTTATTCGCTTCATAGAACTGCACGCGCTTGAGCGACTTGCCTTCGGAACTGCGGACTTCGACACTGTTGGAACCAGCGCCGAACGCATACGGGCGGGTGAAACGCCCGTTGTCATCGGTGTACAGATTCAGGGGATTGCCGTTGACCGCGAGGGTGTGAGGCCCGCGCAGCGTGCCAATGGCCTTGAGCTGCCCCTCGATCATCGTGCGATTGCGCTGCACGCCCCGATCGATGGGCGGTGTGGGATAGGCGACTTGAGGGTTTTCACTGCGGTCCAGCAGGCCGTTATAGCGCCAGCCACCCACCGGTTCCGACACTTCGGCCGTGGGCCCTGCCCAGGCAGCCGATGCGCAGACCAGTGCGATCAGCAGTGAAAGAAAACAACGCATGTGACGCCTCCTGCCATGCATAACGAAACCTTGCGCCCGATCCTCGGCGCATTACAGATCAAAAAACTGTGTTTCGTCAGAAAGACCCGTGGTTATTGGGTCGTAGAAAGCGCGAAGGTTAGCGATATGGGCGGTTTTTAACAATCAGATACAACTAAATTTGCGGCGAGGATCACGCCATCGGCTGGACGACGGGCCGAATAGTGGATCGATTGTCAGCAGGTTCTGACATCAACGTGGTTTTTACCCCGCAACGGCTGCGCCAAATACCCCGCCCATTTGCCCCTCTCCCCCCTATCTGCTAGTGTCGCGCCGGTTTAACGTCTACCGGAAATCGCCGCCATGGCCCGCAAAAAAGCTGCACTGGATTTCGAACAATCCCTCGCCGACCTGCAAACGCTGGTCGAGCGCCTGGAGAACGGCGAGCTGTCGCTGGAAGACTCGTTGACCACTTTCGAGCAGGGCATCGGTCTGACCCGTGATTGCCAGGCTGCGCTGGCGCAGGCCGAGCAGAAGGTTCAGGTGCTGCTTGAGCGCGATGGCGAGCTGTCCGAGGCTCCCTTTGACGCGGAACAGCCAGAATGATCGCGGCGTATTCGGCCAGCAGTCAGGCCCGGGTCAACGCGGCACTCGAAACCCTGTTCACCGCGCCTAGCCCTGAACTCGCACGTTTATATGAAGCCATGCGCTACAGCGTGATGAATGGCGGCAAACGCGTTCGTCCGTTGCTGGCCTATGCGGCCTGCGAAGCGCTGGGCGGAGAAGCTGAGCACGCCAACGGCGCGGCTTGTGCGGTGGAGCTGATCCACGCGTACTCGCTGGTGCACGACGATTTGCCGGCGATGGACGACGACGATCTGCGTCGCGGCCAACCGACCACTCACAAGAAATTCGATGAAGCCTGCGCAATTCTCGCCGGTGACGGCCTGCAAAGCCTGGCATTCAGCGCTTTGCTCGACCCGCGCCTGAATTCAGCCGACGCTGAAACCCGCCTGCAAATGGTCAGCACCCTGGCGTTGGCGGCGGGCCCGGCCGGGATGGTCGGCGGTCAGGCCATCGACCTGGGGTCGGTCGGCTTGAAGCTTGATCAAAAAGCCCTCGAATACATGCACCGGCACAAGACCGGCGCGCTGATCGAAGCCAGCGTCAAGCTTGGCGCCCTGGCCAGTGGCCGCGCCGAGAAAGACCAACTGAAATCCTTGCAGACCTATGCACAGGCCATTGGCCTGGCGTTTCAGGTGCAGGACGACATTCTCGATGTCGAAAGCGATACCGAAACCCTCGGCAAGCGCCAGGGCGCCGATATTGCCCGGGACAAACCGACTTATCCGGCGCTGCTCGGCCTTGATGCGGCCAAGGCTTATGCCCTGGAACTGCGCGATCAGGCCCTGCACGCACTGCGACCGTTTGACGCGTCGGCCGAGCCGCTGCGTGATCTGGCGCGCTATATCGTCGAACGCCGCAACTGATCCGGCGCTCGTTGCCCACTGCAAATCGGCCAAGTTCCGAGCTCTGCGTGGGCAGCGTGCGATGCATCAGGTAAACTGCCGCCTCTTTTATACCTATAACGATTCGCCTGATGCCCACGACGTTTCATGAGATTCCCCGCAAGCGCCCGACCACGCCCCTGCTCGACCGTGCCAACACGCCGGACGGCCTGCGCCGGTTAGGCGAAGCCGAGCTGGAAACCCTGGCGAATGAGTTGCGCCTGGAATTGCTCTACACGGTCGGTCAGACCGGCGGGCATTTCGGTGCAGGCCTGGGTGTCATCGAGCTGACTATCGCGCTGCATTACGTTTTCGACACCCCGGACGACCGGCTGGTGTGGGACGTAGGTCATCAGGCCTATCCGCACAAGATCCTCACCGGTCGCCGCGAACGCATGGCCACCCTGCGCCAGAAGGACGGTATTGCGGCCTTCCCGCGTCGCTCCGAGAGCGAGTACGACACCTTTGGCGTCGGCCACTCCAGCACCTCGATCAGCGCAGCGCTGGGCATGGCGATTGCCGCCCGCCTGCAAAACAGTGATCGCAAGGCGATCGCTGTGATCGGCGACGGCGCACTGACCGCTGGCATGGCGTTCGAAGCGCTGAACCACGCGCCGGAAGTCGACGCCAACATGCTGGTGATCCTCAACGACAACGACATGTCGATCTCGCGCAACGTTGGCGGGCTGTCGAATTACCTGGCGAAAATCCTTTCCAGCCGCACTTACGCCAGCATGCGTGAAGGCAGCAAAAAGGTCCTGTCGCGCCTGCCCGGCGCCTGGGAAATCGCCCGTCGTACCGAAGAATACGCAAAAGGCATGCTGGTGCCCGGCACCCTGTTCGAAGAACTCGGCTGGAACTACATCGGCCCGATCGACGGCCACGACCTGCCCACCCTGATCGCCACCCTGCGCAACATGCGTGACCTCAAGGGCCCGCAGTTCCTGCACGTGGTGACCAAGAAAGGTAAAGGCTTCGCCCCGGCGGAAGTCGATCCGATCGGTTACCACGCGATCACCAAGCTCGAACCACTGGACGCTCCTGCCGCCGCGCCGAAAAAAGCCGGCGGGCCGAAGTACTCCGGCGTGTTTGGCGAGTGGCTGTGCGACATGGCCGCGGCTGACCCGCGCCTGGTCGGCATCACCCCGGCAATGAAAGAAGGCTCCGACCTGGTGGCCTTCAGCGAGCGTTTCCCACTGCGCTATTTCGACGTGGCGATTGCCGAGCAACACGCGGTCACTTTCGCGGCCGGCATGGCCTGCGAAGGCGCCAAACCGGTGGTGGCGATCTATTCGACGTTCCTGCAACGCGGCTACGACCAACTGATCCATGACGTCGCGGTGCAAAACCTCGACGTGCTGTTCGCCATCGACCGTGCAGGCCTGGTGGGCGAAGACGGCCCGACTCACGCCGGCAGTTTCGACCTGTCGTTCCTGCGCTGCATCCCGGGCATGGTGGTGATGACCCCGAGCGACGAAAACGAACTGCGCAAAATGCTCAGCACCGGCCATCTGTACAACGGCCCGGCGGCAGTGCGTTACCCGCGCGGCACCGGCCCGAATGCCCCGATCGAGAAAAACCTCGAACCGATCGAAATCGGCAAGGGCGTGATTCGTCGCCAAGGCAGCACTGTCGCCCTGCTGGTGTTCGGCGTGCAACTGGCCGAAGCACTGAAAGTCGCTGAAAAAATCGATGCGACCGTGGTCGACATGCGCTTCGTCAAACCGCTCGATGAAGCGTTGGTACGCGAGATCGCCGGCAGCCACGAGTTGCTGGTGACCATCGAAGAAAACGCCATCATGGGCGGTGCCGGTGGCGCGGTCAGCGAGTTCCTCGCCCGCGAGAACATCCTCAAGTCGATGCTGCATCTAGGCCTGCCGGACGTCTACGTCGAGCACGCCAAGCCGGCGCAAATGCTCGCCGAATGCGGTCTGGACGAAGCGGGTATCGAAGAAGCCGTACGTCAGCGCTTGCAACTGCTGGGCCTCTAAACCCCAAACCGGCACAAAACCCTGTGGGAGCGAGCCTGCTCGCGATAGCGGACTGACAGTCAACTCTGATGCTGACTGACACACCGTAATCGCGAGCAAGCTCGCTCCCACACTGGATCTATGTCGCGCAAAGATCTCCAGTGGGAGCGGGCTTGCTCGCGAAGCAGGCACCTCGGTCTCAGTAGTCCGGGGCAATCAACCGGCACAACTTGGCGGTCGCTTCGATCATCTGCCCGCTCGGCCGCTCCAGGCCTTTATCCGCCACCAACAGCAATTGCCCTTGAGCCACCGCGGTCATCTGCGGCCAGGCTTTCCAGGCGTCGAGCTGTGCCTGGCTGCTGGCGAGGATCACCTGGGGATTACGCGAGAGCACTGACTCCACACTGACCTGCGGGGCCGGCAAGGTCATGTCGGCGAACACGTTGCGCGCACCGCACACCTCAAGCGCATCGCTGATGATCTGCCCGCCGCCTACGGTGTAAAGCGGCTGATCCCAGACCTGATAAAACACCCGAAGCGGTTCTTTGCGTTGATAGCGCTGGCGCAAATCGTCGAGTTGCTTGCGCAAATCAACCGCAAGCGTGCGCCCACGCTCGGGCCGGCCAAGCTGCTCGGCGATCGCTTCGATTTGGCGGGTCAGTTGTTTGAAATTATGCGGTTCGGCGACATAGGTCGGGATCCCCAGTCGGCTCAGTTGCTCACGCTGGGCCGGGCCGACACTGCCAGGCCAGAGCAACAGTAAATCCGGTTTGAGACTGAGCAGGCGCTCAATATCCAGCTGACCGTAACGGCCAACAGAAGGGATGGAGTCGAGTGCTGCAGGACGCTCGCCAGCATCGAGCACGCCCACCAGCAGGTCGGCAGAGCCCAATTCAACGACGATTTCCGAGAGTGACGGCGCGAGGCTGACCACCCGCTCTACCGCGACCGCCGAGCCGCTGATGGCCAGCAGCAGAACCGCCAGCCAACGGCACATCAGCCGAGTTGACGCGGAATACGGTAAAGGTAGAACAGTACCGCGGTCGACAGCGCCAGCAGAACCAAAGGCACCGCTTCAAGACCGACGAACACCGCCAGAGCACCGATCCAGGCCGGCAAGGCCGCAACAAGGAGTGCTTGACGGCGTTTAGCCGCCAAGGCAACCCAGGTCGCGGGTTCTTCCGGGGTATCGAGGGCTTTCTGGGTGGCGATCAAGGCGTGTTTGTAGCCGCCGAAAAACCGCAGGCTGACAAACATCGAGGCCACCCCGGCAATGAAAAACGGCATCGCCAGCACTGGCAAAAACGCCTCGCTCTGACCGAACACGCCGTTGATCACCAGCAGCGGCAGCAGGGCCAGCGCCAGGTATTGCCACCAGTTGACGGACAGTCGCCGCCGGACCTGACCGCGAGTCACGCCCGGTCTGCCTCGCCCTGGTGCTCGTTGCCCATCATGTGGTCGAGCTTGCTGGCCTTGGTCGCCAGGTAGAGCTTGTTGTGCGGATTGTGACCGGTGTGCAGCGGCACGCGCTCGGCAACCACAATGCCCATGTCGGTCAAGGCTTTGACCTTGCGCGGGTTGTTGGTCATCAGGCGCAGAGATTTCACGCCCAGGTGCTCAAGCATCGGCAGGCACATGGCGTAGTCGCGCTGGTCGGCAGCAAAGCCCAGACGCTCGTTGGCTTCAACGGTGTCGGCGCCACCATCTTGTAACTCATACGCGCGGATCTTGTTCAGCAGGCCAATGCCACGGCCTTCCTGACGCAGGTAAAGCAACACGCCGCGACCTTCGCGGGCGATCGCCTGCAACGCCGCCTCGAGTTGCGAACCGCAGTCGCAACGCTGGCTGAACAAGGCATCGCCGGTCAGGCATTCGGAGTGCAACCGGCCGAGTACCGGGGCACCGTCGGCGACATCACCCAGGCTCAGTACGACGTGCTCGCGGCCAGTGGCCTCATCGAGAAAGCCATGCATGGTGAATTGCGCAAAAGGCGTTGGCAGCTTGGAAGCGGCGACAAAAACGACAGGCACCGGTGTGCTCCTGATCTGTATGTACTGGAGATTCGCAGAGGGGGCATTGTAACAGCAGGTTCCTACAGACGCTTAGGCTGAATTATCGCCCATAACGATCAAGAAGTTTGATCACTGCGCTACCAGACCAAGCAAACACGCGGCCCCGTAGCAGCTGGCGCAGCCTGCGTTCGTGTGCGCAGCGCACGTAAATCCTGACGACTCGATCAGCATGATGCACCGCAGAGCATGGTTTTGCGACAGCTCCGTCCGAACGCGGCCCGCACACGAACGCAGGCTGCGCCAGCTGCTACAGGGTGGCGCCAGTGGCTACTGTGTCAAACGGATAAGGTTGTTTCCAATGCTCGAAAATCGGTTTCAACTGGCCGGTTTTGACCAGCAACGCCATGCGCTTGTCGTACAGCGCCATCAGGGCACGGGCCCGTGGTGTATCGGCGAAACCAAGGTACAACGGCAGTTCGGTCAAGTGTGTGCGCCGGTACAGGGACGGATCCTCAGCGCCTGCGAGCACTTCATTGATTTCCGTCAGCGCGTCGATATAGAAGTCCGCCCGAGCCTGTTTGAGCATCGGCAAAATTCCGCTACGGCGTTCGATCTGGTTATAGCGGTGGATGTTCGGCAGGTAACTTTCGTAGCGATAGCCACGGACCCAGGCCAGTCGGTACGCACCCAGAGTCTCCAGAGTCGGTGTCGGGTTGCTCGCAAGGCCCAGGGCATAGATATGATCGGAGTCGAAATTCCAGTGGGGATACAGCACCTGATCGGCCTCATTGGAATAGGAGCCAACCAGCGCGTCCACTTCACGACGCTGCACCAGCCCCACCGAACGGGTGTAAGGCACGGTGCGAATATCCAGTTTCACTCCAGCCGGCTCGAACACGGCGCGCAAAATATCCCAGGCCAGCCCATGGCCATCGGCGGCGGTGTAGTCATCCCAGTCCTCGCTGGCCAGATGAATCACGGCCGGTGTCGTCGGCACATCCGCCGCACGAGCGAGCGAACAGAACACCGCAAAAACCAGAACCCACAGCCAGCGCCCGACCATCCCCCAGCCCCTCAATCTATTCGTCGATCAATCAACCCATCAGGCGAAATACCGGACCAGCCCCTGCAGCGCCAACCAGGCAAACACGCCTGCCAGCACGTCGTCGAGCATGATCCCGACACCGCCATGTACATGTCGGTCGATCCAGCGAATCGGCCATGGCTTGAGAATGTCGAAGAAGCGGAACAGCAGGAACCCCGCCAATAGCCAGTACCAACCTGTCGGCACCAGCCACAGGGTGATCCACATCCCGACCATTTCGTCCCAGACGATGCCTTCGTGGTCGTGCACCCGCAAATCGTCAGCAACCTTGCCGCACAGCCAGAAGCCGAACAGCATCGTGATGCCGAGCATCAGCCAGTAACCCCAGTCGGGCAACATCTGCCATAACGGAACAAAGGGTAGCGCAACCAGCGAGCCCCAGGTGCCCGGCGCCTTGGGCAAGGTGCCTGAGCCGAAACCGAACGCCAGGAAATGCCAGGGATTGCGCCAGACCGATGGCGGCACATGTTCTGCCGGGCCCTGTTTGGGATGATCTGTCACGGTGTCTCCCGAAAATGTTGATAACCCCGGGCTTGCGGGGTGATGTCTTGCCCGTTCGCGTCCAGCAGCGTCACGCCCTGCCCGGCCACGACCCGCCCGACAACGTGAATCGGCCAGCCGTCGGCGAGCAGTCCCGGTAGTTGCGCGGGTGGCAGAGTGAACGCCAGCACGTAGTCGTCGCCACCACTCAAGGCCGCCACGCGGGCGGCATTCTCACCGAGAAAGCTCACCAGTGCCGTGGACAGCGGCAGCTTTTCGCTTTCGATCAGCAAACCGACAGCCGAGGCCTTGGCGATATGCCCGCAATCGGCGAGCAAACCGTCAGAGATGTCCAGTGCCGCGGTGGCTTTGCCGCGCAACGCCATACCCAATTCAAGCTGCGGCTGTGGCGACCAATAATGCGCCAACAACGGCCCGGCAACATCGGCGGGCGCGACGCGCTCACCCAACACCAGCGACAATGCACCGGCGGCGTTGCCCAGCTCACCGCCCACGCACACCAGATCACCGGGTTGCGCACCGCTGCGGGTCAGTGCCTTGCCTGCCGGGACCCGACCGAACACGGTCATGGTCAGGCTCAGCGGTCCGCGTGTAGTGTCGCCGCCCACCAGCTGTACGCCGCAGTTTTGCGCCATGGCGTTCAAGCCTCGGGCGAAGGCGTCCAGCCAATCGGCGGTCACCGTCGGCAAGGTCAGGGCAAGGGTAAAGGCAATGGGGGTGGCGCCCATGGCAGCCAGATCGCTGACCGCCACAGCCAGCGAACGCTGACCGAGCAAAAACGGGTCGCAAGGGTCTGCGAAATGCACACCGGCCACGAGCGTGTCGGTGGAAATTGCCAGCTGCTCCCCTGGGGGAACAGCGAGCAAGGCGCAGTCGTCACCGATTCCCAGGTCAACACCTTCACCGCCTTGCGCACACGGCGCGGCGGCGAAATAGTTGCGGATCAGCTCAAACTCGCCCATGGCAATGGCAGTTCAAGCGCCGATCAGCGCTTGAACGCCTTCACTTCAGCTTCACGCAGGCGCGGGGCCAGCTTGTCGAGTACACCGTTGACGAACTTGTGGCCATCGGTGGAACCGAAGACTTTAGCCAGCTCGATGCCTTCGTTGATCACCACGCGGTAAGGCACGTCGACACGCTTGAGCAGTTCCCAGGTGGACAGGCGCAGAACCGCCAGTTCAACCGGGTCCAGCTCTTCGATTTCGATGTCCAGGCATGGCTTCAGCGCGGTGTCGATTTCAGTCTTGCATGCCGGAACCCCATGGAGGATTTCGCGGAAGTAAGCACCATCAACATCGGTGAAATCGTTATCGACCCGGAACTGCGCTTCGATCTCGTTCAGCGATTGCTTGGCCATGTGCCATTGATACAGCGCCTGGGTCGCGAGCTGACGGGCTTCGCGACGCTTGACGCTTTTCGATGGTTTGCCAGCATCCGCAGGCTTTGGATCGCGCGGGTTGAAACGATCGCTTTCGTCGCTAATCACTTGGCCTCCAACTGCGCCAGCAGGCTGACCATTTCCAGAGCGGACAAGGCAGCTTCAGCACCTTTGTTGCCGGCCTTGGTGCCGGAACGTTCGATGGCTTGCTCGATCGAGTCGACGGTCAGTACGCCGAACGCGACCGGTACGCCGAATTCCATGGACACCTGGGCCAGGCCCTTGGTGCACTCGCCAGCCACGTATTCGAAGTGCGGAGTACCGCCACGAATGACCGCGCCCAGTGCGATGATTGCCGCGAACTCGCCCTTCTGAGCGACTTTCTGCGCAACCAGCGGGATTTCGAAGGCGCCAGGGGCACGGATGATGGTGATGTCGCTTTCGCTCACGCCATGGCGAACCAGGGCATCAACAGCACCGCTTACCAGGCTTTCAACAACGAAGCTGTTGAAGCGGCCAACAACCAAAGCGTAGCGGCCTTTGGGGGCGATGAAGGTACCTTCGATGGTCTTCAGGGTCATTCGACAAATCTCTTAAAGAGCCGGGACGCGTTCAGTACGCGTCCCTCAGTGATATTTGAACCGCGAACAAGGGGGTGAAAAACACCGGTCTTTATTCGGAGGGCACGTATTCTACAACTTCCAGATCGAAACCGGATATCGCATTAAATTTCATTGGCGCACTCATCAGGCGCATTTTGCGTACACCCAGGTCACGCAGGATCTGCGAGCCGGCACCGACAATGCTGTAGGTGGTCGGTTTTTTCGGCTGTGCGTGGTCGGCGGTTTCGCGGATATGCGCCAGCAACACATCGCCATCGAGTGGGTGACCGAGCAACAGCACCACACCGCTGCCAGCCTCGGCAACCGCGGCCATGGCGGCTCGCAGGCTCCAGCGACCTGGCTGCTTGACCATCAACAGGTCGCGCAGCGGGTCCATGTTGTGCACGCGAACCAGGGTCGGTTCTTCGGCGCAAATGGTGCCCAGGGTCAGTGCCATGTGCACGTCGCCTTCCACTGAATCACGATAGGTCACCAGATTGAACTGGCCCAATTCGCTGTCCAGCGGCTGCTCGGCAATCCGCTGAACGGTACGTTCGTGGATCATCCGGTAGTGAATCAGGTCGGCGATGGTGCCGATCTTGATGTTGTGTTCGGCGGCGAAGGTTTCCAGCTCGGCGCGACGGGACATGGTGCCGTCGTCGTTCATCACTTCGCAGATCACCCCGCTCGGCTCGAAACCGGCCATGCGCGCCAGGTCGCAAGCCGCTTCGGTGTGGCCGGCACGGGCCAGGGTGCCGCCGGCCTGGGCCATCAGCGGGAAGATGTGACCGGGGCTGACGATGTCTTCGGCCTTGGCGTCCTTGGCAGCGGCCGCTTGCACGGTGCGCGCACGGTCAGCCGCAGAGATACCGGTGGTGACACCGACAGCGGCTTCAATGGACACGGTGAACTTGGTGCCAAAACCGGAGCCGTTGCGCGGCGCCATCAATGGCAGCTTGAGCAGTTCGCAGCGCTCGCGGCTCATCGGCATGCAGATCAGGCCACGAGCGTGCTTGGCCATGAAGTTGATGTGTTCAGGCTGGCAGCACTCGGCGGCCATGATCAGGTCGCCTTCGTTCTCGCGGTCTTCGTCATCCATGAGGATGACCATCTTGCCTTGGCGGATGTCTTCAACCAGTTCTTCGATGCTATTGAGCGCCACGCGGCACCCCCTTGAGTCAGGATTTGAGGTAGCCGTTGGCGGCCAGAAAGCTTTCGGTAATGTTGCCCTTCGAGGATTCTGCAGCCTTGTCACCCAGCAACAGACGCTCCAGGTAACGGGCCAGCAGATCGACCTCAAGGTTGACCCGGCGACCTGGCTGGTAAGACGCCATGATGGTTTCGCTCAGGGTGTGCGGAATGATCGTCAGCAAGAACTCGGCGCCGTCGACCGCGTTCACCGTCAGGCTGGTGCCGTCGACCGTGATCGAGCCTTTATGGGCGATGTATTTGGCCAGGTCTTTCGGCGCACGAATGCGGAACTCCACGGCACGGGCATTTTCGGTACGCGCAACCACTTCGCCGACACCGTCGACGTGACCGCTGACCAGGTGCCCACCGAGGCGAGTGGTCGGGGTCAGGGCTTTTTCCAGGTTGACCGGGCTGCCGCTTTTCAGGTCATTCATGGCGGTGCAGTCGAGGGTTTCGCGACTGACATCCGCTGCAAAGCCATTGCCCGGCAGTTCAACCGCCGTCAGGCAGACGCCATTGACCGCGATGCTGTCGCCGAGTTTGACGTCGCTCAGATCGAGCTTGCCGGTTTCTACGTGAACCCGCACATCGCCGCCTTTGGGGGTCAATGCACGGATGCTGCCGATGGATTCGATGATGCCGGTAAACATGGAGTCCTCCTCGAGAACAAAACCTTCGCTTGTGGCGCAGGTCGGGAATTATACGCTCGCCGATGGCATAGGGATGGCAGTGACTCGCCAGTCATCGCCCACTGCGCGGATTTCTGTGATTTTCAGCTCCGGCGCATCCTTCATTTGCGCGAGTGGCCAGTCCAGCAATGGTCGCGCCGTGGAGCCGAGGAACTTGCCCGCGATGAAGATCTGGAACTCGTCCACCAACCCTTGCTGGGCAAACGCTCCGGCCAGACGCGGGCCGGCTTCCACCAGCACTTCGTTGACGCCACGGGCGGCGAGTTCGAGCAACAGCTTGCGCAGGTCGACCTGGCCATCGTCGCCAGGCACGATCAGGCATTCAGGACCGTTGGCGTATTGCTCTTCCACCGCGACACAGGTGGCGACCAGCGCCGGGCCTGCCTTGAAGAACGGCGCGTCGAGCGGCACGCGCAGACGGCCGTCGACCAGCACGCGAAGCGGCGGGCGGCTCATGGCGAGCGCAGTTTGCTCGGCGTCGAGGCCCAACTCATCGGCACGCACGGTCAAGCGCGCGTCATCGGCCAGCACCGTGTCGGCACCGGTCAACACGACGCTGGCCTGCGCCCGCAGACGTTGTACAGCCGAGCGGGCGGCGGGACCGGTGATCCATTGGCTTTCGCCGCTGGCCATGGCGGTACGACCGTCGAGGCTCATCGCTAACTTGACCCGCACGAACGGCAAGCCGTGTTCCATGCGCTTGAGAAAACCTTCATTGAGCTTGCGCGCCTCGCCTTCGAGCACGCCGCTGCGGGTCTCGATGCCCGCCTGCTCCAGACGCTGCAGACCGCGGCCGGCGACTTCCGGGTTCGGGTCCTGCATCGCCGCAACGACTCGCGCCAGGCCGGCGTTCACCAGCGCATCGGCGCACGGCGGCGTGCGGCCATGATGGCTGCAAGGCTCCAGCGTGACGTAGGCGGTGGCGCCGCGGGCGTTTTCGCCGGCGGCGCGCAAGGCGTGGACTTCGGCATGCGGCTCGCCGGCGCGCACATGCCAGCCTTCGCCGACAATCTGCCCGTCACGCACGATCACGCAGCCCACCCGAGGGTTGGGATGGGTGGTGTAGTGACCTTTGCGCGCCAGTTCCAGCGCGCGCGCCATGTAATGGGCGTCAAGAATCGCTTGTTCTGAAGAAATCGTCATGGTTTGACCGGCTCACGGGCCAGGCGATCGATCTCTTCGCGGAACTCGTTGAGGTCCTGGAAGCGGCGATACACCGAAGCGAAACGAATGTAGGCGACTTCATCGAGCTTTTGCAGCTCGGCCATCACCAGTTCACCGACCACGAGGGACTTGACCTCGCGTTCACCGGTCGCCCGCAGTTTGTGTTTGATATGGGCCAGCGCCGCTTCCAGGCGTTCGACGCTTACCGGGCGCTTCTCCAGCGCACGCTGCATGCCGGCGCGAAGTTTTTCTTCGTCGAATGGCTGACGGCTACCGTCGGTTTTGATCAGGCGCGGCAACACCAGTTCGGCGGTTTCGAACGTCGTGAAACGTTCGCCGCAGGCCAGGCATTCGCGCCGGCGGCGCACCTGTTCGCCCTCGGCGACCAGACGCGAGTCGATGACCTTGGTGTCGTTGGCACCGCAGAAGGGACAGTGCATGGTGGCAGGCAACAAAAAAAGGGAGGGCCATGGTAGCGCATCCCACTGGCAAGACAAGCCATAGGGTTTGCGGTATACAGACGGGCTACACTGACTGATCGATGGATTTCATTTTGCTGGAGCTGCAAATGCCGCTAAGACCGCTTGTTTTACTCAGTCTCATCGGCCTGTTGGTCGCGTGTAGCAGCGCACCCAAACCGGCGGCACCGACCCCGGGCCCTGCGCCGCAGATGGCTCAGAAGAAGGCCCAGGCCTCGGCCGACCTCGGACCGCTGCCCGCGTACCAACGGGAATTGAGCGGCACCTTGCAGGGCGTGCCGGCCGGCGCCGAGGTTGAACTGGCGCTGCTAGTGATCGACGAGCGCTCCCGGCCGCAGCAATTGCTCGCCAGCGCCAACCTGATCGGCAACAACAAGGTTCTGCCGTTCCGTCTGCGATTCAATCCCGACTCGTTCCCGGTCGGTGCACGCGTCGAACTGCGGGGTCGTGCCAGCCAGTCCGGACAGTTGATTTTGCATCTGCCGGCGCAACGCATCTTTGAGCCGAAGACCCAGGCCCTGGGCCAATTGCAGTTCCTCAAAGCGCCATGAATGCGCCGCTCGACCTGCAACAGGCGTTAAGTGAACTGCTCGGCGATGCACAGCTGGTCCCGTGTCCGCTGCCTGAGACCACGCTGAAACTCTGGCTGATCGACGGCGACAACATGGACCGCGCCTTCAGCCCGGAAGAAACCCGGCGCATTCTCCACGAGCCGCCGTACTGGAGTTTTTGCTGGGCCAGCGGCCTGGCGATGGCCCGTTACCTGGCGGAACATCCGCAATGGGTTGCCGGCAAGCGCGTGCTGGATTTCGGCGCCGGCTCCGGGGTGGCGGGGATTGCAGCGGTCAAGGCCGGGGCGCTGGAAGTGGTGGCCTGTGATCTTGATCCACTGGCGATTGCAGCCTGCCGGGCGAATGCCGAACTCAATGACGTCACGCTCAGCTACTCGACAGACTTTTTTGCCGAGGCCGATCGTTTTGATCTGATTCTGGTGGCCGACGTGTTGTACGACCGGGCCAACCTGCCGTTGCTCGATGAGTTTCTCAGCCGTGGCCGCGAGGCGTTGGTAGCAGATTCGCGGGTACGGGATTTCCGTCATCCGTTGTATCAACGGCTGGAAATGCTTGAGGCGATGACCTTGCCGGACCTGGCCGAACCGGAAGAGTTTCGGCATGTGAGCCTGTACCACGCGCAGCGCGGCTAGCTAAAAGCATCGCGAGCAGGCTCGCTCCCACATTGGTTTTGTGTCGAGCACAGATTTTGTGGCAGGCATTGGTCCCTGTGGGAGCGAGCCTGCTCGCGATGGCGGTTTATCAGACACCTGAGGACTTACTGCCGCCCCCGCCAAGCCTTATAGTTCCCCCATTCACGTTTCTTCGAGATGCCCCATGAGTCAAGACACGCCGTATATCTTCGACGCCACTACTGCCGATTTCGACCAGTCGGTGATCGAGAACTCGTTCCACAAGCCGGTGCTGGTGGATTTCTGGGCTGAATGGTGTGCACCGTGCAAGGCGCTGATGCCGATGCTGCAATCCATCGCCGAGAGCTATCAGGGCGAGTTGCTGCTGGCCAAGGTCAACTGCGACGTCGAGCCGGACATCGTTTCGCGCTTCGGCATTCGCAGCCTGCCGACGGTAGTGCTGTTCAAGGATGGTCAACCGGTGGACGGCTTTGCCGGCGCACAGCCCGAGTCCGCTGTCCGCGCACTGCTTGAGCCACACGTGAAAATGCCACCACCGGCCGCTGCCGACCCGATCGAACAGGCTCAGGCGCTGTTCGACGAAGGTCGTTTCGCGGATGCCGAGGCCACACTGAAAGTGCTGCTGGGTGAGGACAATACCAACGCCCGCGCGCTGATCCTTTACGCGCGTTGCCTGACCGAACGCGGCGAATTGGGTGAAGCCCAGGCCGTGCTCGACGCGGTGAAAAGTGATGAACACAAAGCGGCACTGGCCGGCGCCAAGGCGCAAATCAAGTTTCTCGGCCAGGCCGCTGACTTGCCGGATGTCGCCGACCTGAAATCCCGTCTGGCGCAAAACCCGCAGGACGATGAAGCCGTCTACCAACTGGCGGTCCAGCAACTGGCCCGTCAACAATACGAGCCGGCACTGGACTCCCTGCTCAAGCTGTTCATCCGCAATCGCAGCTACAGCGAAGGGTTGCCGCACAAGACCCTGCTGCAAGTGTTCGAACTGCTGGGCAACGATCACCCGCTGGTGACCGTTTACCGCCGCAAGCTGTTTGCAGCACTCTACTAGACCTGCTCGATCCAGCTATAGAGCGGCGTATCCCCGCCGCTCACTACCTTGACCTCCGGGCTATGGCGCAAGCGCACCAGCAGACGTTTGCCTGCGACAGTGTTGCCGGTCAAACCCTCCAGTTGCTCCAGCAGATCCGGCCCCGTCAATTGCCCGGACGTGCGCAGCAGATCCTTGGCAAGCTGCCACAGCACCTCATCCTGATTGACCGGTTTGACCACCGAATCGGTCACCACTGCTGCGCTTTCTGACTTGCTTACCTGCAACTGCGCGCCAAGCCGCGCCCAATCTCCATCATCCAGTTCCAGGGTCAAATCCACCGGCCAATCGCCGATACTTCCACGAATGCGCAACATTGGGGTTTCCTCAGGTTTATGACGAACATGCTCCCATGCGTCTTGCGCAACGCCAAGCAGACAGTCAAACTCTCGCCACCATTGTTATAAGATTACATAACAAAATTTTCATCTTCCTTCCCGGAGAGAGTCCATGCGCCGTCTGTTACTCGCTTTGCCGTTTGCCCTGTTGCCGCTGGCTATCGCTCAAGCCGCTGAAGTTCATGATCACGAGCATGAACACGGCAGCCTGGGTGCCCACGAACATGGCGTCGGGCGCTTGAACGCGGCACTGGACGGTCAGACGCTGGAACTGGAGCTGGAAAGCCCGGCGATGAACCTGGTGGGTTTTGAACACGTTGCCAGCACTGATGCAGACAAGGCCAAAGTCGCCGCCGCCCGTGCGCAACTGGAGAAACCGCTGGTGCTGTTCAGCCTGCCAAAAGCCGCCAACTGCGTGGTCAGCCAGCAAGAACTGAACAGCCCGCTGTTCGGTGACAAACCGGATGCCGATGATCATGACGACGATGACGACCACGCGACCGACGGTAAAGGCCTGGCGGCCGAAGAACATCATCACGATCACAGCGAAATCCACGCGCACTACCAATTCACCTGCGCCACCCCGGGTGCGCTGAAGACTCTGGACTTGTCGCAAGTGTTCACGACCTTCCCCGCGACACAGAAAATTCAGGTACAACTCATCAGCCCAAGCGGCCAGCAAGGGGTTGAAGTGACCTCCAAAGCTGCTGCCCTGAAATTCTGATTCACCGCACATCCCCCCTGTGGGAGCGAGCCTGCTCGCGATGAGGCCCGCACACTCAACATTGATGCGACTGTAAGACCGCTATCGCGAGCAGGCTCGCTCCCACAGGTGATCAACACTCATGAAATCGGCGCTATGACCCAAGCACTCATCGAACTGTCAGACCTGGGCTTCAACTGGCCCGGTCACCCGCCTTTACTGGATATCCCGGCGTTTCGCCTGGAGCCCGGTGAAACGCTGTTTCTCAAAGGTCCCAGCGGCAGTGGCAAGACCACCCTGCTCGGCCTGCTCGGTGGTGTGCAGAAACCCAATCGCGGGAGCATTCGCCTGCTTGGCCAGGAGCTGACCGAGCTGTCGGCCGGGGCCCGCGACCACTTTCGGGTCGACCACACGGGCTATATCTTCCAGCAGTTCAACCTGCTGCCGTTTCTCTCGGTGCGCGAGAACGTCGAGCTGCCGTGTCACTTCTCCAAACTGCGCGCCAGCCGCGCGATTCAGCGCCACGGCAGCATTGATCAGGCGGCGGCGACCTTACTCGCGCACCTGGGGCTCAAGGATGAAAACATACTCGGCCGCCGTGCCGATTCACTGTCCATCGGCCAACAACAGCGGGTCGCCGCTGCCCGTGCGCTGATCGGGCAGCCGGAACTGGTGATCGCCGACGAACCGACCTCGGCGCTGGATTACGACGCCCGCGAGGCATTTATCCGTTTGCTGTTCGCCGAGTGCCGTGAAGCCGGTTCCAGCCTGCTGTTCGTCAGTCACGACCAGAGCCTGGCGCCGCTGTTCGATCGTCACCTGTCGCTGGCCGAACTCAATCGCGCCGCCACGCCGCTCGAGGTCTGAAATGTATTTGTTTCGTCTAGCCATGGCCAGCCTGGCTAACCGCCGCTTCACCGCGATCCTCACCGCATTCGCCATCGCCCTGTCGGTCTGCCTGCTGCTGGCGGTGGAACGGGTACGCACCGAAGCCAAGAACAGTTTCGCCAGCACCATCAGCGGCACCGACCTGATTGTCGGCGCGCGCTCAGGCTCGGTGAACCTGTTGCTGTACTCGGTGTTTCGCATTGGCAACGCCACCAACAACATTCGTTGGGACAGCTTCGAGCATTTCGCCAACAACCCGAAAGTGAAGTGGGCGATCCCGATTTCCCTCGGTGACTCGCATCGCGGTTATCGAGTGATGGGCACCACCGACGCCTACTTCCAGCATTACCAGTACGGCCATCAGCAAAACCTGCAACTGGCCAGCGGCCGGGCGTTTGCCACGGATCCGTTCGAAGTGGTGCTGGGTGCCGAAGTGGCCGATGCGCTGCATTACAAGCTCGGCGACAAACTGGTGCTGGCTCACGGCGTGGCGGTGATCAGTCTGGTCAAGCATGACGACAAGCCGTTCACCGTGGTCGGCATCCTGAAACGCACCGGCACCCCGGTCGACCGCACGTTGCACATCAGCCTCGGCGGCATGGAGGCGATTCACATCGATTGGCACAACGGTGTGCCGGCCCAGGGCAGCGGTCGGATCAGCGCCGACCAGGCGCGCAACATGGACCTCACGCCGCAAGCCATCACCGCGTTCATGCTCGGCCTCAACAACAAGATTTCGACCTTCGCCGTACAACGCGAAATCAATGAGTTCCGTGGCGAGCCGATGCTGGCGATCCTCCCGGGCGTCGCCTTGCAGGAACTCTGGAGCCTGATGGGCACCGCTGAAAAAGCGCTGTTCGTGGTGTCGCTGTTTGTGGTGCTGACCGGGTTGATCGGCATGCTCACGGCGATTCTCACCAGCCTCAACGAACGTCGCCGCGAGATGGCGATCCTGCGTTCGGTCGGCGCCCGGCCATGGCACATTGCAACGCTGCTGGTGCTGGAAGCCTTTGCATTGGCGCTGTCTGGAGTGGTTGCGGGCCTGGCGCTGCTGTATGTATGCATCGCCGCCGCCCAAGGCTACGTGCAATCGACCTACGGCTTGTACCTGCCACTGGCCTGGCCAAGCGAGTATGAATGGACGCTGCTCGGTGGCATCCTGATCGCCGCGCTGCTGATGGGCAGCGTGCCGGCCTGGCGCGCCTATCGCCAATCGTTGGCCGATGGTCTGTCGATCCGTTTATGAGGACACTGAAAATGCTCCGCGCTCTGCCTGCGCTGTTGATGCTGGTCGCCCTGCCCCTGTGGGCGGCCGCACCGAAAGACCTGACCTGGGCGGAAATGATCCCGCCCGACGCGCCGGCAGAAGTGCCGAACATGAAACCGCTGCACGACCTGTCGCAGATGAGCAGCGCGTTGTCCGCCGAGTCCGCGCCGGCAGCCAAGCAAGAGATGCCTAATGCGCCGGTGGTAAAAAGCCTCGACGGCAAGAATATTCGCCTGCCGGGTTACATCGTGCCGCTGGAAGTCAGCGAGGAAGGTCGCACCACCGATTTTCTGCTGGTGCCGTATTTCGGCGCGTGCATCCACGTACCGCCTCCGCCGTCGAACCAGATTGTCCACGTCAAAAGCAAGGGTGGGGTGAAGCTCGACGAGCTCTATCAGCCGTACTGGATTGAAGGTGCAATGCAGGTCAAAGCGTCGACCAGCGAATTGGCGGATGCCGGGTATCAGATGGATGCGGACAAGATCTACGTGTACGAATTGCCGGAGTGAAACCGCTAGTTATTCGTCGCCTGAAGATAGTCATCGCGAGCAAGCTCGCTCCCACAAAGGCACCGCTGAACCTGTGGGAGCGAGCCTGCTCGCGATGGCGGCACCGCTATAGCAAAGGATTCCCCCCGATTCAAACCCCATCACCCTTTCATTGAGCTGAGTCAAAAACCCCGTTCCTGACGCTTCGTACCATTGGAGATACAGAATTTGAATCTTCCTTTGGAGCCCTCATGCACAAGTCATTGCTCAGCGCGTCCCTCATTGCATTCGCGCTTGCAACCCCCCTCGCCCAAGCCCATGAAGCCGGTGACATCATCGTTCGGGCCGGTGCAATCACCGTCAACCCGACAGCCGGCAGTTCCAGCGTCAAGGTTGATCGCGGTCCTTTGGCGGGTGCCGATCTGGGTGGCAAGGCGACCATGGACAGCAGCACGCAGCTGGGCCTGAACTTCGCATACATGCTCACCCCCGATATCGGCATCGAGCTGCTCGCCGCCTCGCCGTTCCAGCATGACGTGAACCTCAAAGGCACCTCCCTGGGCGCGGCCAACGGTAAGCTCGGCACCCTCAAACACCTGCCGCCGACCCTGAGCGTGGTTTACTACCCGCTCAACAACAAGTCTGCATTCCAGCCGTATGTGGGCGCCGGTATCAACTACACCTGGATCTACGACGAAAAGCTCAGTAACGAAGCGCAAGCCAACGGCTTCAGCAACTTCAAGACGAAAAACTCCTGGGGCCTCGCATGGCAGGTCGGTGCCGATTACATGCTGACCGACCACATCATGCTCAACGGCCAAGTGCGCTACATCGACATCGACACCACCGGCTACGTGGACAACAACGCAGTCGCCCCCGGCACCCGCGCCAAGGTCAACATCGACGTGGACCCGTGGATCTACATGGTGGGTCTGGGTTACAAGTTCTAAATCCGGGTTCACGCGCAAGGCCCTCTTGAGGCCAATACCAGAACCTGTGGGAGCGAGCCTGCTCGCGATGGCGGTTTGTCAGTCAACATCGATGTTGAATGTCACTCAGCTATCGCGAGCAGGCTCGCTCCCACATGGGTTTAGCTAGGTTTTCATGACTGCGAAAAGCTTAGCGCCCCAGTAACCGCGCCAGCCCGACGCTCATTGGCGTCTGCTCAGGGAAGGTGAAGCGCTGCAACAGACRCTGGTTGTTCGCCCGCGAATGGCGGATGTCGCCGGAGCGTGCCGGGCCGTAGGTGATTGGCGGCAACTGCCCCACCACTTCCTCCAAGGCCTGGAGCATTTGCTTGAGGGTCGTCGCCTGATTCCAGCCGACATTCACCGCGCCCACTTCAAGCGTCGGCATTTCGATGGCCTGCACCAGCAGGTCGACCAGGTCTTCGACATAGACAAAGTCGCGGGTCTGCTCGCCGTCACCGAACACGGTGATTGGCAGGCCTTTCTGCGCCCGCTCGCTGAAAATGCTGATCACCCCGGAGTACGGCGATGACGGATCCTGCCGCGGACCGAAGATGTTGAAGAAACGGAAAATCGCCGGTTCCAGACCGTGCTGACGACGGTAGAAGTCGAGGTAGTACTCGCCGGCCAGCTTGTCTGAGGCATACGGCGTGAGCGGGGCCTTGGCGGTCTCTTCGTCGATCGACTCGCCTTCACCGTTATTGCCGTAGACCGCTGCGCTTGAGGCGAACAGCACGCGCTTGACACCGGCCTGACGCATCGCTTCGCAGACGTTCAAGGTGCCGATGAAATTGCTCTGGTGAGTGCGCACCGGATCATCCACCGATGCCTGGACCGACGCCACGGCGGCCAAATGCGCCACGGCGCTGCAACCGATCATCACCCTTGCCACCAGCGCAGCATCGGCGACGTCACCTTCGATCAGTTCGACCCGTGGATTGTCCAGCGGCAGGTTGCTGCGTTTACCGGTGGACAGGTCGTCGAGGATGCGCACCGAATACCCTTTGGCGAGCAAGGCGTCAGCAAGGTGCGAACCAATGAAGCCGGCACCGCCGGTGATCAAAACAGGGCCATCAGCCATGACGATAAAACCTATCCAGTAAGCTTGGGAGCGCAGCGCGCCAGGCGCGCGGCTTGATCCCGAAGGTGTGCAGAATTTTCTTGCAGGCGAGTACCGCGTGCTGCGGTTCTTCGGCGGCATCCGGCCGTGCGGCGTGGGCCTGCGCGGTCGGTGCTTCAATGGCCAGCGGGTGCAGATTGCGCGCTTCGGCGAGGATCGCCTGCCCCAGCGCCAGCGGCGTGGTCGCCTCATGCCCGGCGTAGTGGTAAGTGCCCCATAGTGGCGCTGCGCAATCGAGTTGCTTGAGCACCGAAATGATCACCCGCGCAGCATCGTCCACCGGTGTCGGGTTGCCACGCCGGTCATCGGCCATCAGCAGCTCTCCAGGTAACTCGGCACGCGCGAGGAAACGCCCCAGGGTGCCGTCGACGCTGTCATCGAGCAACCAGCCAAAACGCAGCATCACGTGTTGCGGGCAGGTCGCGCGCACACTTTGCTCGATACGCCACAAGGCCTGACCACGCAGCCCCAGCGGCACCGGTTCGTCTTTTTCGCTGTAGGCCGTCGCCCGGGAGCCATCGAATACCCGATAGCTGGAAGGCTGCACCAGGACAATATTGTGATGCTGGCACAGTTCGGCCAGCCGCTCGACCGCCCGCTCTTGTGCAGCCAAACGCGCCTCGGCCACGCTCTCCGCCTGAAACCAGTCGAAGTAATAGGCGAGATTGATCAGCGCATCGGGACGAGTGTCGTCGAGCAACTGCGTCAGGCTTGCGGCGTCCCAGCCGTCTTGCGGTGGACGGGGGGCGAGGAAACCGATGTCTTCCTCTGCACCGAGGCGAATCAGCGCCTGCCCAAGGGCATTTCCGCCACCCAGTAACATAAGGCGCATTCGCATAGAGTCAGCAGGCCCAGTCTGTTTGGAACGATGATTTGATCGGCACAGCCCGCAGGCTTTGCCGCTGAGAATTGCCAGAATCGTTGCATTTTGCGGGTTTAAAGCGCAACCGTCACTCGTAAAGTGTAGATACCTTGGACACAGGGTGCTGCTACTGGCCCCATCGCGAGCAGGCTCGCTCCCACATGGGCTCTGCGGTGGGCCGGGATATTGTGATCTACACACCCCCCCTGTGGGAGCGAGCCTGCTCGCGATGGGGCACCGAGGATCGCAGGAGCTCTCAAGCGGTACTTGCATCTTCAGCCACCCAGCCGCATAAATTAGCCCATGAACCTCCCCGTATCAGCCGACAGCGCCCTGGCAGGCTTCCACCCTGCCGTCAGCGCCTGGTTCAACAGCACCTTCCCGGCGGTCACCGCCGCGCAAGCCGGCGCGTGGCCGTTGATTCGCCAGCGTCGTTCGACGCTGGTCGCCGCGCCTACCGGCTCCGGCAAAACCCTTACGGCGTTTCTCGCGGTCATTGACGATCTGGTCCATCAAGGACTGGCTCAGGGTGGCGAGTTGCCCGACGAAACCCTGGTGGTTTACGTCTCGCCCCTCAAGGCGCTGTCCAACGACATTCAGATCAACCTGCAAAACCCGCTGACCGGTATCACCGAGCAACTGCGACAACTGGGCTTCCCCGAACTTCAGATCAACACCGCCGTACGCACTGGCGACACTCCGCAAAAGGACCGCTCGGCGATGCGCAAAAGCGCGCCGCACATTCTGGTCACCACCCCGGAGTCGCTGTACGTGCTGCTTGGCTCCGACTCCGGCCGGCGCATGCTCGCCAGCACCCGCACAGTGATCGTCGACGAAATCCACGCCATCGCCGGCAGCAAGCGCGGCAGCCACCTGGCCCTGAGCCTGGAGCGCTTGCAGGCTTTGTGTCTGGAACCGCTGATGCGCATCGGCCTGTCTGCCACGCAAAAACCCATCGAAGCGGTTTCGCGCTTTCTGGTGGGCACCGACCGCCCCTGCGAGATCATCGATATCGGCCACGCCCGCCGACGGGACCTGGGCATCGAAGTGCCGCCGGTGCCGCTGTCGGCGGTGATGGCCAACGATGTCTGGGAACTGGTCTACGACCGGATCGCCGAGCTTGCACGCGAGCACCGGACTACGCTGATTTTCGTCAACACCCGACGCTTGGCCGAGCGTTTGAGCCGGCATCTTAGCGAGCGCTTGGGCAAAGACGCCGTCGCCGCCCACCACGGCAGCCTGGCCAAGGAGTTTCGCCTCGATGCCGAACAGCGGCTCAAGCGTGGCGACCTGCAAGTGCTGATCGCCACCGCCTCGCTGGAACTGGGCATCGACATCGGCGACGTCGACCTGGTCTGCCAGATCGCCTCGCCGCGTTCGATCGCCGGGTTTCTGCAACGGGTCGGACGCTCCGGGCACCAGGTCGGCGGCACGCCCAAGGGCCGTCTGTTCGCCACCACCCGCGACGACCTGATCGAATGCGCCGCCCTGCTCGACTGCGTGCGCCGGGGCGAACTCGACACCCTGCTGATCCCCCACGCGCCGCTGGACGTACTGGCGCAGCAGATCGTCGCCGAGGTCAGTTGTCAGGAATGGCAGGAGCAGGCCCTGCTCGAAATGGTACGTCGCGCATCGCCCTATACCGAACTCGACGAAACGCACTATCAAGCGCTGCTGCAGATGCTCGCCGAAGGCTATAACGGCCGCCAGGGAATCCGCAGCGCCTACCTGCACCGCGACGCAGTGACTCGCACATTGCGTGGCCGGCGCGGCGCCAAACTGACGGCGGTGACCAGTGGCGGGACGATTCCCGACAACGCCGATTACAGCGTGCTGCTGGAGCCACAAGGGCTGAACATCGGCAGCGTCAACGAAGACTTCGCGGTGGAAAGCATCGCTGGCGACGTCTTTCAGTTGGGCAACACCTCGTACCGGATCTTGCGGGTCGAAACCGGCAAGATCCGCGTCGAGGACGCCCAGGGTCAGCCGCCGACCATCCCCTTCTGGCTTGGTGAAGCGCCGGGACGCAGTGCCGAATTGTCGCTCGCCGTGGCGCGTCTGCACGCGCACCTCGATGAGCTGCTGAGCGCCACGCCCGGTGATCTACAGCCGAGCATCGACTGGCTGACCGAGACCCTCGGCCTGAACCTCGCCAGCGCCGAACAACTGGTGGACTACCTCGCCCGCGCCCGACTGACGCTCGGCGCCCTGCCGTCTCAGGACACGCTGCTAATGGAGCGCTTTTTCGACGAGTCCGGCGGTACTCAGTTGATCATTCACTCGCTGTTCGGCAGCCGCATTAACCGTGCCTGGGGCCTGGCTTTGCGCAAGCGTTTTTGCCGCACCTTCAACTTCGAATTGCAGGCCGCCGCCAGCGAAGACGCCATCGTCTTGTCGCTGTCCACCAGCCACAGTTTCGAGCTGGATGAGGTCTGGCGTTATCTGCACAGCAACAGCGCCGAACAGATCCTGATTCAAGCCGTGCTCGACGCGCCGCTATTCGGTGTGCGCTGGCGCTGGAACGCCGGCGTCGCCCTCGCGTTGCCGCGGTACAGCGGCGGACGCAAAGTACCGCCGCAGATCCAGCGGATGAAAAGCGAAGACCTGATCGCCAGCGTGTTTCCCGACCAGATCGCCTGCCTGGAAAACCTCGTCGGCGAGCGCGAAATTCCTGATCACCCGCTGGTCGAGCAAACCCTCGACGATTGCCTGCACGAAGCCATGGACTGCGATGGCTGGCTGGCGCTGTTGCGGCGTATGGAGCGCGGTGAAGTGCGCTTGATCAGCCGCGACTTGCCCGCGCCCTCGCCGCTGGCGGCGGAAATTCTCAGCGCCCGGCCCTACACCTTTCTCGACGATGCGCCACTGGAAGAACGCCGTACTCAAGCGGTGCTCAACCGCCGCTGGAGCGATCCGCAATCGACCGATGACCTCGGTGCGCTGGATGCCGAGGCCATTCAATCGGTGCGCGATGAGGCCTGGCCGCAGCCCACCAGCGCCGATGAAATGCATGAAGCGCTGATGAGCCTGGCCGCGATCAGCGACGCCGAAGCACTGGCCAATCCGCAGTGGCCGCACTGGCTGCAAACCCTGACGAATGGAGGGCGCGCCAGCCGTTTTCAGATCAACGCGGATCAAGCGATATGGCTGGCACTGGAGCGCCTGACCTGCCTGCAAGCGATCTACCCACACGCCGCTTTGTCACCGCCGCTGCAAGCCTTGCCAGGTTTCGACGAGACCTGGGACGCCGATGAAGCACTGGTTGAACTGATCCGCGCTCGCCTCAGTGCATTTGGTCCACTGCCGATTCATGCGATTGCTCAACCGTTGGGGCTTTCGACGACTCAAGTCACTCAAGCGCTGGCGCAACTGGAGCGCGAAGGTTATGTGTTGCGCGGGCGCTTCAGCCCGGCGGCCTCGCAAGAAGAATGGTGCGAGCGGCATTTGCTGGCGCGCATTCATCGCTACACGGTCAAACGCCTGCGACGGGAAATCGAGCCCGTGACGTTGCAGGATTTCATGCGTTTCCTGTTTGACTGGCAGCATCTGTCGCCAGCCACCCAAGGCCAGGGCAGCGCGGTGTTGCCGGCGATTGTCGGTCAGCTCGAAGGCTACCCGGCGGCCGCATCTGCCTGGGACAGCGATCTTCTGCCGGCGCGGCTCAAGAACTATTCATCGACGTGGCTGGATGAGTTGTGCCGCAGCGGCAAACTGGTCTGGACCCGGCTGACGGTGCGCAACAAAGCCACCAGCGCAGCGCTGCGCAGCACGCCGATTGTCTTGTTGCCACGGGCGCAGGTCCCGCTCTGGAGCAGCCTGACCGAGCCACCGGAGGTCAGCGAACTGTCGCCCAAAACCCAGAAAGTCCATCAAGCGCTGAGCCAACATGGCGCGTTGTTTTTCGATGAGCTGCTGCACGAAGCCCATCTGCTGCGCAGTGAGCTGGAGATCGCCTTGCAGGAACTGGTCGGTGCCGGGCTGGTCAACGCCGACAGCTTCGCCGGGCTGCGCGCGTTGATTACACCCGCCAGCAAACGCCAGGCGCGCAGCAGCCGACGGGGACGCGGGGCGTTTGTCGGCGGAATGGACGATGCCGGGCGCTGGGCCTTGTTGCGCCGTCAATCGACGCCGCCGGTTGTGGATAACCGTGGCACCCCGAGCGAAACCCTCGAACACATCGCCCTGACCTTGCTCAGGCGTTACGGCGTGGTGTTCTGGCGCTTGCTCGAACGCGAAGCCGAGTGGCTGCCGAGCTGGCGCGAATTGCTGCGCACTTTTCATCGGCTGGAGGCGCGTGGTGAGATTCGCGGCGGACGTTTTGTCAGCGGTCTGGCGGGCGAACAATTCGCCTTGCCCGAAGCGATCCCGCTGCTGCGCGAAGTACGCCGCCGCCCGCATGACGGCAGCCTGATCAGTGTTTGCGGCGTCGACCCGCTGAACCTCGCCGGCACTCTGCTGCCGGGGCACAAAGTCCCCGCCCTCGCCAGCAACCGGTTGGTGTACCGCGATGGTTTGCCGGCCGCCGCCGAAATCGCCGGTACGCAGCATTACTGGCTGGAACTGGATCAACCCAATACCGCTGAGCTGCACAAAAAACTGACTCAATACAGAACCCTGTAAGCGGTTTTCGGTTACGCGACTTTGATCTTTGCTTGAAGGTCAAATATCAAATGCCCGTCTCGCTATTTTTCCGCAAGAACCCAACCCCGACACTGCGCTCCTGAATCAAACCACCGGAGTTGCAGCCATGCCCATTGCCTTGCTCGCGCTGACCCTTAGCGCTTTTGCCATCGGGACGACCGAGTTCGTCATCGTTGGCCTGTTACCCACCATCGGTGCCGACCTTGGCGTCAGTCTGCCGTCGGCCGGCCTGTTGGTCAGCCTTTACGCGCTGGGTGTCGCCATTGGCGCGCCCGTGCTCACCGCCCTGACGGGCAAAGTCCCACGCAAATTGTTGCTGCTGTCGCTGATGGTGCTGTTCACCCTCGGCAACCTGCTGGCCTGGAAAGCCCCGAGTTACGAATCGCTGGTCATTGCGCGAATCGTCACCGGTCTGGCCCACGGGGTGTTCTTCTCGATTGGCTCGACCATCGCCACCAGCCTGGTGCCGAAAGAAAAAGCCGCCAGCGCGATTGCCATCATGTTCACCGGCCTGACCGTGGCCCTGGTGACCGGCGTACCGCTGGGGACCTTTATCGGTCAACATTTCGGCTGGCGCGAAACCTTCCTCGCCGTGTCGGCGCTGGGTGTGATTGCGTTCATCGGCAGCCTGATCTACGTGCCAAAAAACATCGCCCACAGCAAACCCGCGTCGTTGTTGCAGCAATTGCAGGTACTGAAACAACCGCGTTTGCTGCTGGTGTACGCCATGACGGCAGTCGGTTACGGCGGTTCGTTTATCGCCTTCACGTTCCTGGCACCGATTCTTCAGGATATTTCCGGCTTCAGTGCCAGCACCGTCAGCCTGGTGCTGCTGGTCTACGGCATCTCGGTGGCCATCGGCAACATCTGGGGCGGCAAACTGGCCGATAAACGCGGCCCGATCAGCGCGCTGAAACTGATCTTCGCCCTGCTCGCCGCGGTGCTGTTCGTACTGACCTTCACCGCCGGTAATCCTTGGCTGGCACTGGCCACCGTACTGGTCTGGGGCGCCGTGGCGTTCGGCAACGTGCCCGGCCTGCAAGTGTATGTGGTGCGTCAGGCCGAGCATCACACGCCGAACGCGGTGGACGTCGCTTCGGGTCTGAACATCGCCGCCTTCAACCTCGGCATCGCTGGCGGCGCCTGGGGTGGCGGGTTGATCGTCGCCCACATGGGCTTGATCCATACCGCGTGGATCGGTGGCCTGGTGGTGCTGGTCGCGTTGGCGCTGACCGCCTGGAGCGGTCGACTTGATCGCCTCGGCCCGGTGTATGCCGAGCCGGTGCAGGGTTCGGCACAGATTGTCGCCGGGCATTGATCCTTCAAACCAACGCAGCCTTCGGGCTGCGTTTCTGCATGCTTCACGTAGCAGCTGCCGAGCCCGCGAGGCTGCGTAGCAGTCGTGAAATCAGGCTATGCGGTCTTTCAGTTAAATTGTGCACTTAGTGTTTACGACTGCTACGCAGCCGAACGCAGCCTCGCGGGCTCGGCAGCTGCTACGGGAACGTGTTGCTTATTGCCGTGCGGGGGCCGTCACCCCGAATCGTGCGCGATAATCGCTCGGTGCCAGGCCGGTGATTTTCTTGAACGTAGCGCGAAACGCACTCGGGTCCGAGTAGCCGACGTTCCAGGCGATATGGTCGATGGTGCCATTGGTGAACTCGAGCATTTCCCGGGCCTTGCCGACTCGCAGGTGCTGGCAGTATTCGGTCGGTTTCAAACCGGTCGCGGCTCGAAAGCGCCGCRGGAACGTCCGCTCTTCCAGCCCTGCCTGCTGCGACATCGCGCTCAGCGACACCTCCACCGCACCGTTGGCTTGCAACCAGTGCTGAACCTTGAGAATCGCTGCATCGCCATGGCTCAGAATCGGTGCGAAGTTGCTCCCGCATTCGCTCGCACTGTCGCTGTGTTCGATCACCAGAAAACGCGCAGTGCTGGTGGCGATGCTCGGCCCCATCAGACGATTGACCAGCCGCAAGCCCAGCTCCGACCAGGCCATTAATCCGCCAGTGGTGATCAGGTCGCCGTCGTCGACGATGGGTTTGTCGGCGTTGAGCGTGACCTTCGGGTAACGCTCGGCGAATTTTTTCGCCGAGGTCCAGTGAGTGGTGGCCCGGCGACCGTCGAGCAGACCGCTTTCGGCCAACAGAATAGACCCCACGCACACCCCGCCAAGGGTCGCGCCGGCCGCGTGTTGCTGGCGAATCCACTGAATAAGCGCAGGCGATGCCTGACCTTCGGAAAAGCCGCCAATCGAGGGCGGGATCAACAGCGCTATCAGTGCGCCGTCAGCAGCGGGATGACTGTCGTAAATGCGTTGGGGCGCATGCTCGGCATCCGCCTGCCAGTGGCTGACTCGCAAAAATGGCAGTTGCACGCTCTGATGCTCGGCGGCAATGCGATTCGCGACACCGAACAAATCCGTCAAACCATGCACCGCCGCCATCTGCGCGCCGGGATAGATCAGCACGCCCAACTCGGCGACTGCGCGCTCTACGCCCATTGTCAGTTTTCCCCCTTCTATTGTCGGTGTGGCCAATCCTCGAACGACCGGTGAAACCCAATACTTCGTTTCACACCACCCCCTCCAAGGAAACACCCATGGCCAAGCAAGCGCTCATCGTAGTCGATATCCAGAATGACTACTTCCCTCAAGGCAAATGGCCGCTGGTCGGCGCCGACGCGGCTGCCGACAACGCCGCGCGGGTGATCCGGGCCTTCCGTGACGCCGGTGATCACGTGGTGCATATCCGCCACGAATTCACCTCTGACACCGCGCCGTTTTTCACACCGGGCTCGGAGGGTGCGCAGTTGCACCCCAAAGTCCTCAACCGCAGCCATGAGCCGGTGGTGCTCAAACACTTCGTCAACGCGTTCCGTGACACCGAACTACAGTCGATCCTCGACCACCATGGCATCGAGAACCTGGTGATCGTCGGCAGCATGAGCCACATGTGCATCGACGGCGCCGCACGTGCCGCGGCCGATCTTGGCTACGGCGTCACGGTGATCCACGACGCCTGCGCCACCCGTGACCTGGAGTTCAACGGTGTTGTGGTTCCGGCGGCCCAGGTACATGCGGCCTTCATGTCGGCCCTGGGATTTGCCTATGCATCGGTGGTGTCCACCGATGACTTCCTGGTGACCAGTCACTGAATCTGCCCCCGACAAGACCCGAAGGCCCGTAGCGCTGACACGCTACGGGCCTTTTTTCGTGATGAAAATCAGTCGATTAAAAATCTCACGCGTGAGTTGTTGAGAGTGCCTGAATTTATCTGTAGTGTTCTCACGCGTGATACAAAACAAAGCGGAGCCACTGCAATGAAACGTCGCTCTCCAGCAGCCTCAGATACCCCACCCGCGAGCAGCCAGGGAGAGCGCTCGAAACCCTCTACAAAAAAACCGTCGAGCTTCTACATGAAGCAGATGCGTGGAGGACTTAGCGCCGCCGGCTATGTGAAACATGAAACTTGGGTGCTTCCCGAAAACCGGAGCCTGCTCAAGCAAATGGAGAAACAGCTACGCCAGCCGATCCTGGCTGGTTCATTCATGTTGGAGGATTACATGAGCGCAGGTAACAACTGGAACATCGATCGCCTCTTCAGCGCCCTGCAGGCCCTCGATGAGGTGGTATCCAATGAAATCACCCTGACGTTGATTCAAGGCTCCGAGCAGAGCATCAAGCTTGAAATGAACGAGTTTGGCGGGCTGCCGATTTACATCGCCGTCGTCGGCGAGCAAATCATCGTCGACACGGTGCTGGTCGATCTCGAATCCATCAAGGACGTGCAGCGCTTCAACGATGCCGTGCTGCGCAGCCGGGAAATGTTCCCGCTGTCGTCGATCGGTATTGAATCCATGCCCAACGGCCAAACCGTCTACAACATGTTCGGTGCGCTCAGTTCCGAGTCCAGCCTGACCAACGTCGTGACCGAAATCAAAACCCTCGTCGACAACGTTCAGCGCGCCAGCGAAGCCTTCGAAAGCTTCTTCAACTAATTTTCGGGAGTACCGACGCATGCAAAACCAATCGATCTGGAGCAAGTTGTTCACCGCACTGCGTGGCGGCGCCAGCGAAGTCGGCGAAGCCATCGCCGACCAACAGGCCCTGCGCATCCTCGATCAGGAAATCCGCGACGCCGACAGCGCCCTGGCAAACGCCAAGCGCGAACTGGTGACCATCATGGCCAAGCACAAACTCTCGGCCGAGCGCGTGGCGCAGTACAACGCCAAGATCAAGGACCTGGAATCCAAGGCCATGGCCGCGCTCCAGGCCAACCGTGAAGACCTGGCCCTGGAAGTGGCCGAAGCCATTTCGACCTTGACCAACGAACTCGACGCCGAACAGAAACAAACCACCGAGTTCGGTGCCTACGCCGACAAAATGCGCAAGGACATCACCAAGGCCGAAGCCCGCATCAAGAGCCTGCGCCAGCAAGTAGACATGGCCAAGGCCCGCGAAAGCGTGCAGAAAGCGCAGGTCAGCGCCTCCATCGCCAGCGGCGGCGCCAACGGCAAACTGGAAACCGCCGTCGGCACCTTGAATCGCCTGCAAGCCAAGCAGGAACAGCGGGCTGCCGAGTTGCAAGCGAGCGACGAACTGGCGGACGCGTCCACCGGCAACGACCTGGAGCGCAAGCTGCGCGAAGCCGGCATCACCCCAGACCAAGGCAGTGCGAACTCGATTCTGGACCGACTGAAAAAACAATCGGCCGAGTAACCGGCTTTCGCAAGCACTCAAAAGCAAGGGCACCGACGTGCCCTTCTTTTTGTTGATTCGAGGACAAGGATGGACAGGGTAACCGGCTTCAAGATCATCGCAGGCCTGGCCATGCTGATGGTCGCGACCCACCTGCTGAACGTGCTGACAGGCTACGGCCTGACGATGTTCGGCCTGGTCCCCCGAACCGCCCACGGCCTCGTCGGAATTGTGACCTCACCGTTTCTGCACATATCCTTCGCGCACTTGATCGCCAACCTGGTGCCATTCCTGGTACTGGGAACCCTGGTAATCGCCGAGGGCTTCAAACGCTTTGCGGCCGTCAGCGCAATCATCATTCTGCTCGGTGGCTCGCTGGTCTGGCTGTTCGGTTTCAACGGCGTTCATGTGGGTGCCAGCGCCTGGGTCTTTGGCCTTTGGGCGTACCTTCTGGCACGAGCCTGGTTCCATCGCAGTTGGAGCAACGTACTGATTGCCGGCATTGTCGCCCTCCTCTACGCAAGCCTGATTCTCGGCTTTATTCCGCGCCAGGGCAGCTCATTTGAAGGGCATATTGGCGGCGCATTCGCCGGATTTATTGCAGCACGGCTACTTCTCTCCAGGCCGCGCAGCAGGTCTAATGCAGCCCGGTAAACACGCAGGCACCAAAAACGTCCGCAGCGGGTTTATTCGTCAAGGACGCGTCACCCCAGGGAGCCAGGGACGAATGTCGACATTCCTCTTTTTACGCATGTACGCAGCGTCGCTCTTCCACACGTCTGGACGGGGCGGCCTTGCCATCGCCTTGCGCGTACGCGTTGCCAGCGCCAGCCTGGGCGAGTTGGCGCTCCTCATCGGCCATCGCGCCAAGGGCCCACAACAGCCTTCGATCAATACCCCTTCCACCCGCCTAAAGGAAATCACCCATGGGATGGTTTAAACAGCTGATGGGCCTTGAGGCCCCGACACCCAAGGACAGCGCACTGGTTGCCGGCCCCCTCGGGCTCGGCCAGGGCAAAGCGCTGGTGTTCGACACTACTCTCAAGCTGTTGCTCGACGAAAAAACCAGCGTAGTCATTCCCGGCACCCAGCAGATCTGGAGCGTTGGCACTGTCGACCTCGGCCAGTCGACCTGGCTTTCGCGCTACTACATGGACGACGAAGACTTCTGGCTGCAGGTTCATACCACCGGCGCCGTCGCCGGCCAGGTCGAGTCGGTGATCCTGTTCAATTACCAAAGCTACGTCACCCTCAACAGTGAATCCGAGCTGCGCAGGCTCGCAGGGCCGGACAGCCTGATCGGTCTGCCGACCTACACCCATGAAGGCGTCGAATACAGGCGCGAATGGGGTACCGAGGCCGGGCAGACCGAATTGGTGGCCTTCACTGAGCAGGTCAGCAATCCGGATCAGTCCTACGTCGTGGAACATCGCTCGATGCTCTACGCCCGCGAGACCGGCCTGACCGACCGCCGCGAATTCCTGCTGTTCTCGGTGGAAGAAGACGCCGAAGGCAGCATCAGCTTGAGCACCTCACTGGGTATCTCGCTGTACACCACCGACCTCACCACAATTTAAAAAGGAACAGCCCATGCTAGAAGCACTCTCCGTCTCACTGAACAAAGCCGCCGTCCTGGGATTTGTTTCGTACATCATCGGTGCCGCCCTGCTGTTCGCGATTTTCCAGTTCGTCTACACCCGCATCACGCCGCACAAAGAGTTCGAACTGATTCGCTCCGGCAACACCGCGGCCGCCATCGCCCTGTCCGGCGCCATCATCGGCTTCGCGATTCCGGCGAGCAATGTGATTGCCTACTCAGTCAACCTGCTGGACTTCGCCGTGTGGGCACTGATTGCCGCAGTGGTGCAACTGTTGGCGTTCCTGATGACCAGCCTGGTGCTTAAAGGCACCTCCGAACGCATCCGTAATGGCGAAATCGCTGCCGCCATCTACGTCGCAGCCGTCGCCATCAGCGTTGGCCTGCTCAATGCTGCGTGCATGACCCCTTCGCAGAACTGATCGCGCCACGGAGGCAATGATGAAACGAAGCAAGTACGTTCAACTGTCCCTGGCGGCATCGGTCGCCGTCGCAATATCAGGCTGCGGGCCGACAGAAAAAACCTACACAGTGAATCAGAAGTTCAACTTTCAATCCGTGCAGCAGTGCGTGGATCAAAAGCTTCCGGTGAGTGTCTGCTCCAACGCCTACATGACCGCCCTCACCGAACACCGTCGCATTGCGCCGCTGTATGACAGCCAGGCCGATTGCGACGCCGATTTTGTCGCTGACTGGTGCCAACAGGACTCCACCGGCAAGTTCATTCCAAAACTCGGCGGCTTCGAGCTGGCAGCCAATGGCGAAGTCACCCAGACCCAGCTGGACGCCGCCAAAGCACAACTGCCCGCCTCCGAGGCGAGCTCAGGCGGTTCAGGAGGAATGGTCAACGGCCTTCTGGCCGGCATGCTGATCAGCAACATGTTGAACAGCAACCGGGGCAGCTACAACGCCGAACCGGTTTACCGCTACCGCGACTCACGTGGCGATTACTCATCGTCGACGCTCAGCCAGCGCATCGCCACGGGCTCGAGCTTCACCAAATCCGAGCAGGCGAAATACGGTAGCGGCTACAGCAGCTCCACGTTCAAGTCGAGCAGCTCCAAGCCAATCTCGGTGGCATCGTCCACTTCCCGAGGCGGCTTTGGTAGCCAGGCCAGCGCCCGCAGCGGCTGGGGTGGCTCGAGCAGTTTCGGTCGATCGAGCAGTTAAGGAGCGAGCGCCATGAAGAAAATCCTCTGCCAGGAACGTCACGACTGGAAGCAGACCGCCGAAAACCTCGGCTTCATGTTTCACACCATCGACGACGAACCCTACTGGGACGAGAGCGCGTATTACCAGTTCACGCTCAAGCAGATCGAGAACGATCTCGAAGACCCGACTACCGAGATCCATGAGATGTGCATGGACCTGGTCGACCGGGTGGTGCAGAGCGAAGAACTGCTGGAGCGCCTGAGCATTCCTGCCCCCTTCTTCGACATGATTCGCACTTCATGGCGCGAAGGCCATCCGCACCTTTACGGTCGCCTGGACTTCTCCTACAACGGCAGCGGCCCCGCCAAATTGCTGGAACTCAACTACGACACGCCCACCAGCCTGTACGAGGCGTCGGCGTTCCAGTGGGGCTGGCTGGAGCAATGCATCGAACGCGGCTTGCTGCCCAGCCATGCCGACCAGTTCAACAGCATCGACACCAAGCTGCATCAGGCCTTTGCGCAGCTGCAGATCAAACAGCCTTTCTACTTCGCCTCGATGAAACAATCGGTCGAAGACAAAGGCACCACCGACTACTTGCGCCTGATCGCGGAAAAAGTCGGGATCGAGTCACGCCACATCGATATCGAAGATATCGGCCTCAACAGCGAAGGACGCTTCGTCGATCTCGAAGAACGCTGGATCCCTCACCTGTTCAAACTGCACGCCTGGGAATTCATTTTCCACGAACCGTTTGGTGAGGCCATCGCCCAGTGTGACACGCAGTTTTTCGAGCCCGCCTGGAAATCGATCATCTCGAACAAAGGCATCCTGCCCCTGCTGTGGGAGCTCAACAAAGGGCACCCGAACCTGCTTGCCACCCACCTGGATCCCGAGCCTGGCAAACCGGTGCCGAAAGGCTGGGTGCGCAAGCCGTTCTTCTCCCGCGAAGGCGCCAACATCGAGCTGCACACCCCGGATGGCCTGGTCGTGAAGGAAGACGGGCCGTACACCGATGCGCCGTTCATCCTTCAGGAGTTCGCCCCGCTGCCGAAGTTCGGCGACAGCTACACGCTGATCGGCTCCTGGGTGATTGGCGATCAGGCCGCCGGTATTGGCGTGCGCGAAGACAACAGCTTGATCACCAAAGACTCGAGCCGGTTTTTGCCGCACCTGATACTGGACTGAACGACTTATCCCCGGAAAGCGCCCCCAAAAAAAAGGCCCGTAGCGTTTGCTACGGGCCTTTTGTCTATATCCGGCGGATCTGATGATCAGAACGGAATATCGTCATCAAAGCTGTCGAAATCCGGAGCTGGCTGCGGTGCGGCCTGCTGTGGTGCCGGAGCCGAACGCTGTTGCGGAGCCGACTGCTGCGGACGCGGAGCTTGCTGGCGCGGAGCGGACTGCTGGTAGTTGTTACCGCCGCCCTGGCCCTGCTGGTCGCCCTGTGGACGGCCGCCCAGCAGTTGCATGGTGCCTTGCATGTCGACCACGATTTCAGTGGTATAACGCTTGATACCGTCTTTTTCCCACTCGCGGGTTTGCAGCTTGCCTTCGATGTAGACCTGCGAACCTTTACGCAGATATTCGCCGGCGATTTCCGCAACCTTGCCGAACATCGATACACGGTGCCATTCAGTCTTTTCGACTTTCTGGCCGGTTTGCTTGTCGGTCCATTGTTCGCTGGTCGCCAGACTCAGGTTGGTCACGGCGTTACCGTTAGGCAAGTAGCGAACTTCGGGATCCTGGCCGCAAGTGCCGACCAATATGACTTTGTTAACCCCACGGGCCATAACGTTCTCCTAGGCTTCGCACGCGGTCGGGGCCGGGTTGTTGACCAGGCTCTCGAGGGTCGTGCGATCCAATAGTTCGGTGTCCAATTTGATGTAAATGGCCGCTTCATCAGCAACCACCACTGCATCTGTTACCCCAACGACGGCCAGCAGGCGCTCGACCAGACCAGCTTCGCGGATCGCTTCAGGCGATAACGGCAAGCGCAGGCTCGTCACATAGGGAGGTTCACGCATGGTAACAGCAAAGGCCAACCAGAGGGCAGCCAGTCCTGCGCATCCAAGGAACACAGCCGACAGACCGCCATGCTGGAACATCCAGCCACCCATGATCCCGCCCAGTGCCGAACCGAGGAACTGACTGGTGGAATAAACCCCCATGGCCGTGCCTTTGCCGCCTGCCGGTGAAACCTTGCTGATCAGCGACGGCAACGAAGCCTCGAGCAGATTGAACGCGGTGAAGAACACCACCGTACCAATCACCAGAGCCCGCAAGCTGTCGCCGAACTGCCAGAAGAATAGCTCAGTGAGCATCAGCGTACTGACCGCACCGAGTAAAACTCGTTTCATTTTGCGTTTCTTCTCGCCGTAGATAATGAACGGGATCATGGCGAAGAACGAAATCAGCAGCGCGGTCAGGTACACCCACCAGTGCTGCTCCTTGGGCAGTCCGGCTTTTTCGACCAGCGCCAGCGGCAACGCGACGAAGCTCGACATCAACATCGCGTGCAACACAAAAATACCCAGGTCCAGGCGCAGCAGGTCCGGATGCTTGAGCGTCGGGATCAGCGCCTGACGGGCAACGCCAGATTCGCGGTGATGCAACGGGCTGGTGGCGCGCGGCACCATGAACATCACGATCACGATACCAAACAACGCCATGCCGCCCGTCGCCAGGAACAAGCCGGACAGACCAAAGGCGCGGGTCAGCAGCGGCCCGACCACCATCGCCACGGCGAACGACAGGCCGATGGTCATGCCGATCATGGCCATGGCCTTGGTGCGGTGCTGTTCGCGGGTCAGGTCCGACAGCAAGGCCATGACCGCCGCAGAAATCGCCCCGGCGCCTTGCAGGATTCGTCCGGCGATCACGCCCCAGATCGAATCGGCATTGGCGGCCAAAACGCTACCGAGGGCGAAGACGATCAACCCCAGGTAAATCACCGGGCGACGGCCGATACGGTCGGAAATGATCCCGAACGGAATCTGAAAAATCGCCTGAGTCAGGCCGTAAGCGCCAATCGCCAGACCGATGAGCGCCGGGGTCGCTCCTGCGAGATCCATTCCATAGGTCGCCAACACCGGCAACACCATAAACATGCCAAGCATACGGAAGGCGAACACCAGGGCCAGACCGCTTGCTGCGCGGGTCTCGCCACCACTCATGCGTTCGCTGTGGGGATCGTGCATGGAATAACCTCATGTGAACCGGCGGCGATTCTACCAGTCCCATCGGTTGACGGGGTATAGGGCGACGCTTTGTCGCGAGCCTGCCCCGCGCCGTTGTCAGGCGCCGTTCAGCAAGCGTCATTTGATAGTGTGCATCCATCCAGTATTTGCCCGTATACTCCTACGTTTTCGACGCCCGCCAAGCGAGGCCACCTTGGACAAGATCCTGATTCGTGGGGCTCGAACCCACAACCTGAAGAACATCGACCTGACCCTGCCACGGGACAAACTGATCGTCATCACCGGTTTGTCCGGGTCCGGCAAGTCTTCCCTGGCATTCGACACGCTGTATGCCGAGGGTCAGCGACGCTATGTCGAGTCGCTGTCAGCCTATGCCCGGCAGTTCCTGTCGATGATGGAAAAGCCCGACGTCGACACCATCGAAGGTCTGTCGCCGGCCATTTCCATCGAACAGAAGTCGACCTCGCACAACCCGCGCTCGACGGTCGGCACCATTACCGAAATCTACGACTACCTGCGCCTGCTTTATGCTCGCGTGGGTATTCCGCGCTGCCCGGATCACGACATTCCGCTGGAAGCACAAACTGTCAGCCAGATGGTCGACCTGGTCCTCGCCGAGCCTGAAGGCAGCAAGTTGATGCTGCTGGCGCCAGTGATCCGCGAGCGCAAGGGCGAACACCTTTCGGTCTTCGAAGAACTGCGTGCCCAGGGCTTTGTCCGGGCCCGGGTCAACGGCAAGCTCTTCGAACTCGACGAATTGCCGAAGCTGGATAAACAGAAGAAGCACTCGATCGATGTCGTGGTCGACCGCTTCAAGGTCCGCGCCGATCTACAACAGCGGCTGGCCGAGTCGTTCGAGACGGCGCTGAAACTGGCCGACGGAATTGCGCTGGTCGCGCCGATGGACGACGAGCCGGGCGAAGAAATGATCTTCTCCGCACGCTTCGCCTGCCCGATCTGCGGCCATGCGATCAGCGAACTGGAACCCAAGCTGTTCTCCTTCAACAATCCAGCAGGCGCCTGCCCGACCTGCGACGGCTTGGGGGTTAAGCAGTTCTTCGACATCAAGCGTCTGGTCAATGGCGAGCTGACCCTGGCTGAAGGGGCGATTCGCGGCTGGGACAGGCGTAACGTCTACTACTTCCAGATGCTCGGCTCACTGGCCTCGCATTACGGCTTCAGCCTGGAAGTGCCGTTCAACCAGCTGCCGGCCGATCAGCAGAAGGTCATCCTGCACGGCAGCGGCACGCAGAACGTCGACTTCAAATATTTGAACGACCGCGGCGACATCGTCAAACGCTCGCACCCGTTCGAAGGCATCGTGCCGAACCTGGACCGTCGCTACCGCGAAACCGAGTCCGCATCGGTGCGCGAAGAACTGGCCAAGTTCCTCAGCACCCAGCCTTGCCCGGATTGCCGCGGTACTCGCCTGCGCCGTGAAGCGCGGCATGTGTGGGTCGGCGAGAAGACACTGCCGGCAGTGACCAACCTGCCGATTGGCGATGCGTCCGATTATTTCGGCACGCTGAAACTGACCGGTCGACGCGGCGAAATTGCCGACAAGATCCTCAAGGAAATCCGCGAACGCTTGCAGTTCCTGGTCAACGTCGGTCTCGACTACCTGTCGCTGGACCGCAGTGCCGACACGCTGTCTGGCGGTGAAGCACAACGTATTCGTCTGGCCAGCCAGATCGGCGCCGGCCTGGTGGGCGTGCTATACATTCTCGACGAACCGTCGATTGGCTTGCACCAGCGCGACAACGATCGACTGCTCGGGACGCTCAAGCATCTGCGCGATATCGGCAACACGGTAATCGTGGTCGAGCACGACGAAGATGCGATTCGTCTGGCCGACTATGTGGTGGATATCGGCCCGGGGGCTGGCGTGCACGGTGGTCACATTGTCGCCGAAGGCACCCCGGCCGAAGTCATGGCGCACCCTGACTCGCTGACCGGTAAATACCTGTCCGGCCGCGTGAAGATCGAAGTCCCGGCCAAACGCACGCCGCGCAACAAGAAGCTCTCGCTGTCGCTCAAGGGCGCCCGGGGCAACAACTTGCGCGACGTCGATCTGGAGATTCCGATTGGCTTGCTGACCTGCGTGACCGGGGTGTCCGGCTCGGGCAAATCGACGCTGATCAACAACACCCTGTTCCCCCTCAGCGCCACTGCACTGAACGGCGCGACCACCCTGGAAGCCGCAGCCCATGACGGCATCAAGGGCCTCGAGCATCTGGACAAAGTCGTCGACATCGACCAAAGCCCAATCGGCCGTACGCCACGCTCCAACCCGGCGACCTACACCGGGCTGTTCACACCGATTCGTGAATTGTTTGCCGGCGTGCCGGAGTCCCGCTCGCGTGGCTATGGTCCGGGGCGTTTCTCCTTCAATGTGAAGGGTGGACGCTGCGAAGCCTGTCAGGGTGACGGCCTGATCAAGGTGGAAATGCACTTTCTGCCGGACATCTATGTCCCGTGCGACGTCTGCAAGAGCAAGCGCTACAACCGCGAAACCCTGGAGATCAAGTACAAGGGCAAGAGCATCCACGAAACGCTGGAAATGACCATCGAAGAAGCCCGAGTGTTTTTCGATGCAGTTCCGGCGCTGGCGCGCAAGCTACAGACGTTAATGGATGTGGGCCTGTCGTACATCAAACTGGGGCAATCGGCGACCACCCTGTCGGGCGGTGAAGCCCAGCGGGTGAAGCTGTCCCGCGAGTTGTCCAAGCGCGATACCGGCAAAACGCTGTACATCCTCGACGAGCCGACCACCGGCCTGCACTTCGCGGATATCCAGCAGTTGCTTGATGTACTCCATCGCCTGCGCGATCACGGCAATACCGTGGTGGTGATCGAGCACAACCTGGATGTGATCAAGACCGCTGACTGGCTGGTGGACCTTGGGCCGGAAGGCGGTTCCAAGGGCGGGCAGATCATTGCCGTGGGTACACCGGAGGAAGTCGCCGAGATGAAGCAGTCGCATACCGGTTTCTACCTGAAGCCATTGCTGGAACGCGATCGAGCTTAACGTCCGCGCATGAAAAAGCCCCGATCACTTCATCAGTGACCGGGGCTTTTTTGTAGCCGGCAGAATCAGAACTGCGATTGCAGGTAGTTTTCCAGGCCGACCAATTTGATCAGACCCAACTGCTTCTCCAGCCAGTACGTGTGATCTTCTTCGGTGTCAGCCAATTGAATCCGCAGGATCTCGCGACTGACGTAATCCTTGTGCAGCTCGCAGAGCTCGATGCCCTTGCAGAGCGCAGCACGGACCTTATATTCCAGGCGTAAGTCGGCAGCGAGCATCTCGGGTACCGTGGTGCCGACGTCCAGATCGTCCGGACGCATGCGTGGCGTGCCTTCCAGCATGAGGATTCGGCGCATCAGCGCATCGGCGTGCTGGGTTTCTTCTTCCATCTCGTGATTGATGCGCTCGTAGAGCTCGGTAAAGCCCCAGTCCTCATACATCCGCGAATGGATGAAATATTGATCACGTGCTGCCAGTTCGCCTGTGAGCAACGTGTTGAGGTAATCGATTACGTCTGGGTGGCCTTGCATCGCCCTACATCTCCCTGCTTGAAAGGCTGTAGTTTGAACCAAGCGGACTGATAGGTCACTCCAATAACGCGATAAAAGCGAAGATACTCCGAGAAAACCAGCTTAAATAACGCAAAAACCGCCCAAATGAGGGCGGTTCTGCTTATCGTTTAGACTTAGTTCAGCTGTACACCCAAGGCCTTTGCGATACCTTCTCCGTAAGCGGCATCCGCTTTGTAGAAGTGCTGCAGTTGACGCTGAACCACATCACTGGAAACGCCCGACATCGCACCAGCAATGTTGTTGATCAGCAGGGTTTTCTGCTCATCGTTCATCAAGCGGAACAACGCACCGGCGTGGCTGTAGTAATCCGTATCTTCACGGTGATCATAACGATCGGCCGCGCCGTTCAGGGCCAGCGCTGGCTCAGCGTATTGTGGCGCTTGCTTCGGTGCACCGGCGTAGCTGTTAGGCTCGTAGTTCGGTGTACTGCCACCGTTGCTGCCAAATGCCATGGAGCCGTCGCGCTGATAGCTGTTGACCGGGCTGCGCGACGCATTCACCGGTAACTGCTGGTGATTGGTACCAACACGGTAGCGGTGGGCATCGGCATAGGCAAATACCCGACCTTGCAGCATACGGTCTGGCGACAAGCCCACACCCGGCACCATGTTGCTCGGACCAAACGCTGCCTGCTCGACTTCAGCAAAGTAGTTCTGCGGGTTTCGATTGAGCTCAAGCTCACCGACTTCGATCAGCGGGAACTCCTTCTGCGACCAGGTTTTGGTCACGTCGAACGGGTTCTCGTAATGCGCCGCGGCCTGGGCCTCGGTCATGATCTGAATGCACACGCGCCATTTCGGGAAGTCACCGCGCTCGATTGCACCGAACAGGTCGCGTTGAGCGTAATCGGGATCAGTCCCGGCCAGGCGTGCAGCTTCTGCCGGCGCCAGGTTCTTGATGCCCTGTTTGGTTTTGTAGTGCCATTTCACCCAGTGACGCTCGCCTTTGGCGCTGATCAGGCTGTAGGTGTGGCTGCCAAAGCCGTGCATGTGACGGTAGCCGTCAGGGATGCCGCGATCCGAAAACAGGATGGTGACCTGGTGCAGCGCCTCAGGCGAATGCGACCAGAAGTCCCACATCATCTGTGCGCTTTTCAGGTTGCTTTGCGGCAAACGTTTTTGGGTGTGGATAAAGTCCGGGAACTTCAACGGATCACGGATGAAGAACACTGGCGTGTTGTTGCCAACGATGTCCCAGTTGCCTTCCTCGGTGTAGAACTTCAGCGCAAAACCACGCGGGTCGCGTTCGGTATCTGCTGATCCGCGCTCGCCGCCCACGGTGGAGAAACGCAGGAAGGTCGGAGTTTGCTTGCCAACCGACTCAAACAGCTTGGCACTGGTGTATTGGGTAATGTCGCGGGTAACGGTGAACGTACCATAAGCACCCGAGCCTTTGGCGTGTACGCGGCGCTCCGGGATGTTTTCACGGTTGAAGTGGGCAAGCTTCTCGATCAGGTGAAAGTCGTCGAGCAGCAGCGGGCCACGAGGGCCAGCGGAACGGGAATTCTGGTTGTCGGCGACGGGCGCGCCACTGGCGGTGGTAAGCGTTTTATTCTGGCTCATGCGATCTCTTCCTGTGTCAGTCTCGGAACTGCCGGCTAATCGGCTTGGAGGGAAGTATTAATCATCAACATGACAGTCACAAATTCATTAACTTGTAGACATCGATAGAAAAATACTAATGATCAACCCACACATATAGTGCCGACAGGAAAAGGTTTGAAGCTTGTACGTAGAGCGCATTTCTTACAGGCACAAAAAACCGGGCACTAGGCCCGGTTTTTCGTTTCAGACTGACGTCTTACTCAGCGGATACAGCTTCACCGCCGACAGCACGATCAACCAACTCGACGTACGCCATAGGCGCGTTGTCGCCAGCGCGGAAACCGCACTTGAGGATGCGCAGGTAGCCACCCTCACGGGTAGCGTAACGCTTGCCCAGGTCGTTGAAGAGCTTACCAACGATAGCTTTCGAACGAGTACGGTCGAAAGCCAGACGGCGGTTAGCCAGGCTGTCTGTCTTGGCCAAAGTGATCAGCGGCTCAGCAACGCGACGCAGTTCTTTAGCTTTTGGCAGTGTAGTTTTGATCAGCTCGTGCTCGAACAGCGACACCGCCATGTTTTGAAACATGGCCTTGCGGTGCGAGCTGGTGCGGCTCAGGTGACGACCACTTTTACGATGACGCATGGTTCATTCCTTACCAAACACAACGTTCGGTGATTACGACGATCAGGCAGTCGCCTTGTCGTCCTTCTTAAGACTTGCAGGCGGCCAGTTGTCGAGGCGCATGCCGAGGGACAGACCGCGGGAGGCCAGAACGTCCTTGATTTCAGTCAAGGATTTCTTGCCAAGGTTCGGAGTCTTCAACAGTTCTACTTCGGTACGCTGAATCAGGTCGCCGATGTAGTAAATGTTTTCCGCCTTAAGGCAGTTAGCCGAACGTACAGTCAGTTCCAGATCGTCAACCGGGCGAAGCAGGATCGGATCGATCTCGTCTTCTTGCTCGATTACCACTGGTTCGCTGTCACCCTTGAGGTCGACGAACGCAGCCAACTGCTGTTGCAGGATGGTTGCAGCGCGGCGGATAGCCTCTTCAGGATCCAGAGTACCGTTGGTTTCCAGATCAATAACCAGCTTGTCCAGGTTAGTACGCTGCTCGACACGGGCGTTTTCCACCACGTATGCGATACGGCGAACCGGGCTGAACGAAGAGTCAAGCTGCAAGCGACCGATGCTGCGGCTTTCGTCTTCATCGCTCTGACGCGAGTCGGCCGGTTCATAACCACGACCACGAGCTACTACTAGCTTCATGTTCAGGGCGCCGTTAGACGCCAGGTTAGCGATTACGTGATCGGGATTAACGATCTCGACATCATGATCCAGCTGAATATCGGCAGCGGTAACCACCCCCGAACCCTTCTTCGACAAGGTCAGCGTAACTTCGTCACGGCCGTGCAGCTTGATAGCCAGACCTTTAAGGTTCAACAGGATTTCAATTACGTCTTCCTGTACACCTTCGATGGCGCTGTACTCGTGGAGCACACCGTCAATCTCGGCCTCGACTACTGCACAGCCGGGCATTGAGGACAACAGGATGCGGCGCAGCGCGTTGCCCAGGGTGTGGCCAAAACCACGCTCGAGAGGCTCGAGAGTGATCTTGGCGCGGGTTGGACTGACAACCTGCACATCAATATGGCGGGGTGTCAGGAACTCATTTACCGAAATCTGCATGGATGCACCTATTTTCTAGCCCTTACTTGGAGTAGAGCTCGACAATCAGGCTTTCGTTGATGTCGGCGGACAGATCACTGCGAGCAGGAACGTTCTTGAAAACGCCCGACTTCTTCTCAGTGTCTACTTCTACCCATTCTACGCGGCCACGTTGGGCACACAGATCGAGAGCTTGGACAATGCGAAGTTGGTTCTTTGCTTTCTCGCGAATCGCGACCACGTCACCAGCACGAACCTGGTAGGACGGAACGTTTACGGTCTGACCGTTAACGCTGACGGATTTGTGCGATACCAGCTGACGGGATTCGGCACGAGTCGAACCAAAGCCCATACGGTATACAACGTTGTCCAGACGGCATTCGAGCAGCTGCAACAGGTTTTCGCCAGTTGCGCCTTTCTTGCCAGCAGCTTCTTTGTAGTAGCCGCTGAATTGACGCTCGAGAACGCCGTAGATACGACGGACCTTCTGCTTTTCACGCAGTTGGGTGCCGTAATCGGACTGGCGACCGCGGCGTTGGCCGTGGATACCAGGTGCTGCTTCAATGTTGCACTTCGATTCGATCGCGCGCACGCCGCTCTTCAGGAAGAGATCGGTGCCTTCGCGACGAGCGAGTTTGCATTTTGGACCAATGTAACGAGCCATTCTTTACAATCTCCTGGATTACACGCGGCGCTTCTTCGGCGGACGGCACCCGTTGTGCGGGATTGGCGTCACGTCGGTGATGCTGGCGATCTTATAGCCACAGCCGTTCAAAGCACGGACAGCGGACTCACGACCTGGACCTGGACCTTTGACGTTAACGTCGAGGTTTTTCAGGCCATATTCCAGCGCAGCTTGACCAGCACGTTCAGCAGCTACTTGAGCAGCAAACGGGGTGGACTTGCGGGAACCGCGGAAACCCGAACCACCGGAGGTAGCCCAGGAAAGAGCGTTACCTTGACGGTCGGTGATGGTCACGATTGTGTTGTTAAAAGACGCGTGGATGTGGGCGATGCCATCAACCACTGTCTTTTTGACTTTTTTACGAGGACGAGCAGCAGGTTTTGCCATGATTAAATTCCTGTCGATTCGCTGGGGCGATTACTTGCGGATCGGCTTACGCGGACCTTTACGGGTACGCGCGTTGGTCTTGGTACGCTGACCGCGTACTGGCAGACCACGACGATGACGCAGACCGCGATAGCAACCGAGGTCCATCAAGCGCTTGATTTTCATGTTGATTTCGCGACGCAGGTCACCTTCAGTGGTGAACTTCGCCACTTCGCCACGCAGCTGTTCAATCTGCTCGTCGCTCAGATCCTTGATCTTTGCGGCTGGGTTTACCCCAGTCACTGCACAGATCTTCTGTGCAGTTGTGCGACCAACACCATAGATGTAGGTCAGCGAGATAACAGTATGCTTGTTATCTGGAATGTTGACGCCTGCAATACGGGCCATTCAGTGGGACTCCAATTGACAGCTACCTACGCCCCGGAAGCCAAGAAATAGGGCGCGAGATAATATCGCTGTAATAACAAATAATCAACCCAGCAGCGCACTAGCTGCTGGGCTTGAAGCACAATCACACTCAGCCTTGGCGCTGTTTGTGACGCGGTTCCGCGCTGCAAATTACTCGAACAACACCTTCGCGGCGAATAATCTTGCAGTTACGGCACAGCTTTTTCACCGATGCACGAACTTTCATCACCAACTCCTCGAACCTTATGGGTCAGCGCAGCATGCCGCTGCCGTAACCCTTCAGGTTGGCTTTCTTCATCAGGGATTCGTACTGGTGCGAAACGAGGTGCGATTGTACTTGGGACATGAAGTCCATCACAACCACGACCACGATCAGCAACGAGGTCCCGCCAAGGTAGAACGGAACGTTTGCTGCAACCACCAGGAACTGGGGCAACAGGCACACGGCCGTCATATAAAGAGCACCGAACATGGTCAAGCGAGTCAGAACGCCATCAATATAGCGCGCAGACTGCTCACCTGGACGGATACCCGGAATAAAGGCACCGGACTTCTTCAGGTTTTCCGCTACGTCTTTCGGATTGAACATCAACGCCGTATAGAAGAAGCAGAAGAAAATAATCCCTGCACTAAACAGCAGAATATTCAACGGCTGACCAGGAGCGATCGACTGCGAGATGTCCTGCAACCAGCCCATACCTTCAGACTGACCAAACCAGGCACCCAACGAAGCCGGGAACAGCAAAATGCTGCTCGCGAAAATAGCCGGAATAACACCGGCCATGTTCACTTTCAGCGGCAAGTGGCTAGTCTGCGCAGCAAAGACCTTGCGGCCCTGCTGACGCTTGGCGTAGTGAACAGCAATACGACGCTGACCACGCTCAATGAACACCACGAAACCGATAATCGCTACTGCCAGCAAACCGATGGCAACCAAGGCGAAGATGTTGATATCACCCTGACGCGCAGACTCGAAAGACTGCCCGATTGCTCTCGGAAGACCGGCGACGATACCCGAAAAAATCAACATCGAGATACCGTTGCCAACACCACGCTCAGTAATCTGCTCACCCAGCCACATCATGAACATCGCACCAGCCACAAAAGTGGATACCGCGACGAAATGGAAGCCAAAGTCACCAGTGAACGCAACGCCCTGCCCCGCCAGGCCAATGGACATGCCAATAGCCTGAACGAGAGCGAGGACGACAGTGCCGTAGCGGGTGTACTGGCTGATCTTGCGACGGCCAGCTTCACCTTCCTTCTTCAACTGCTCCAGCTGCGGGCTGACGGCTGTCATCAGTTGCATGATGATCGATGCCGAAATGTACGGCATGATCCCCAGTGCAAAGATGCTCATCCGCTCCAGCGCGCCGCCGGAAAACATGTTGAACAAGCTAAGAATGGTCCCCTCATTCTGTCGAAACAGGTCTGCGAGTCGGTCCGGGTTGATACCTGGAACCGGGATGTGTGCGCCTATTCGGTAGACGATAATCGCCAGGAACAGAAAACGCAGACGAGCCCAGAGTTCAGACATACCGCCTTTGCCGAGCGCAGAGAGAGCACCTTGCTTAGCCATTTATTCCTCGAACTTGCCGCCAGCTGCTTCGATAGCCGCACGCGCACCTTTGGTGGCGCCGATTCCCTTTCCGATGGTGACAGCGCGAGTAACTTCGCCGGACAGCATGATTTTCACACGCTGAACGTTGACGTTGATCACGTTGGCATCTTTCAGGGACTGCACAGTGACGATGTCGCCTTCCACTTTAGCCAGCTCGGACAAACGCACTTCTGCGCGGTCCATGGCTTTCAGGGAAACGAAACCGAACTTCGGCAGGCGACGATGCAGCGGCTGTTGACCGCCTTCAAAGCCTGGAGCAATGGTGCCACCGGAGCGGGAGGTTTGACCTTTGTGACCACGGCCACCAGTCTTACCCAAACCACTACCGATACCACGGCCCGGACGATGCTTTTCGCGACGGGAACCCGGCGCTGGACTCAGATCATTGAGTTTCATCGATTAACCCTCGACACGCAGCATGTAGTAAGCCTTGTTGATCATCCCGCGATTCTCGGGAGTATCCTGGACTTCTACAGTGTGACCGATGCGACGCAGACCCAGACCCTTAACGCACAGTTTGTGGTTAGGGATGCGGCCGGTCATGCTTTTGATCAGCGTAACTTTAACGGTAGCCATGATCAGAAGATCTCCTTGACGCTTTTGCCACGCTTGGCGGCAATGGATTCAGGAGACTGCATAGCTTTCAAACCTTTGAAAGTGGCGTGAACCACGTTTACCGGGTTAGTCGAGCCGTAGCACTTGGCCAGAACGTTCTGAACGCCAGCAACTTCGAGGACAGCACGCATAGCGCCGCCAGCGATGATACCGGTACCTTCAGAAGCAGGCTGCATGTACACCTTCGAAGCGCCGTGAGCGGACTTCATTGCGTACTGCAGAGTGGTGCCGTTCAGATCAACTTGGATCATGTTGCGGCGAGCAGCTTCCATTGCCTTCTGGATCGCAGCAGGCACTTCACGCGACTTGCCACGGCCGAAGCCAACACGCCCTTTACCATCACCAACCACGGTCAACGCGGTGAAAGTGAAGATACGGCCGCCTTTAACGGTTTTGGCTACGCGGTTAACTTGAACCAGCTTCTCGATGTAGCCTTCGTCGCGCTTTTGGTCGTTATTTGACATAACTTAGAACTCCAGCCCAGCTTCACGAGCAGCATCAGCCAGCGCCTTGACGCGGCCGTGGTACTTGAAGCCAGAGCGGTCGAAAGCCACCTGCGAGACGCCAGCGGCTTTAGCACGCGTAGCGACCAGCTGGCCAACCTTAGTGGCCGCGTCGATGTTGCCAGTGGCGCCATCACGCAGTTCTTTATCCAAAGTCGAGGCACTTGCCAGGACTTTGTTGCCGTCGGCCGAAATGACCTGGGCGTAGATGTGCTGCGACGAACGGAACACGCAGAGACGCACGACTTCGAGTTCGTGCATTTTCAGGCGTGCTTTGCGAGCGCGACGCAGTCGAGTAACTTTTTTGTCGGTCATTTGCTATGCCCTACTTCTTCTTGGCTTCTTTACGACGGACGACTTCGTCCGCGTAGCGCACACCTTTGCCTTTGTACGGCTCTGGTGGACGGAAGTCGCGGATCTCGGCGGCCACTTGACCTACCAGCTGCTTATCGATACCCCGGATCAGGATGTCGGTTTGGCTAGGAGTCTCAGCGGTGATGCCTTCCGGCAGTTCATAATCCACTGGGTGCGAGAAGCCAAGAGCCAGGTTCAGCACTGTGCCTTTTGCTTGCGCCTTGTAACCAACACCGACCAGCTGGAGCTTACGCTCGAAGCCTTGGCTTACGCCTTGGACCATGTTGTTTACCAACGCACGAGTGGTACCGGCCATTGCGCGAGTTTGTTGATCGCCATTGCGAGCAGCGAAACGCAGCTCACCAGCTTCTTCAACGATCTCAACGGACGAATGGATGTTCAGTTCGAGAGTGCCCTTGGCACCCTTCACCGAAAGCTGTTGRCCTGCGAATTTAACTTCGACACCGGCTGGCAGCTTAACGGGGTTCTTAGCGACGCGAGACATGCTTATCCCCCCTTAGAACACAGTGCAAAGAACTTCGCCGCCGACACCGGCAGCGCGCGCAGCACGATCCGTCATCACACCTTTGTTGGTGGAGACGATAGACACACCGAGACCGCCACGAACTTTTGGCAGATCATCGACGGACTTGTACTGACGCAGGCCTGGACGGCTAACGCGCTTCACTTCCTCGATGACCGGACGGCCTTCGAAGTACTTCAGCTCGATGGACAGCAGTGGCTTGATTTCGCTGCTGATCTGATAACCCGCGATGTAACCTTCGTCCTTCAGGACTTTAGCTACAGCCACCTTCAACGTGGAAGACGGCATGCTTACGACGGACTTTTCAGCCATCTGGGCATTACGGATTCGAGTTAGCATGTCCGCTAACGGGTCCTGCATACTCATGGGCTAGACGCTCCTAATACAAAAAAATAAGCCTTGCGGCTACTACCTTCGCCGAGAAACTCCGCACGAAAAAAGCACGGGCTCAGGCGAGCCGGGTATTCTAGACACACCCCACAAATGAATCAAGCCCCAATAGGGGCTTGATTCAAGTTCAAGGTCACCGGTGGTCAGGATCTTGCGACCCCGAGCACCGAGACTTCGATAGTGCTTACCAGCTGGCTTTAACCAGACCAGGTACGTCACCACGCATTGCCGCTTCACGCAGTTTGTTACGGCCGAGGCCGAACTTGCGGTAAACGCCGTGTGGACGACCGGTCAGGCGGCAGCGGTTACGCATGCGCGAAGCGCTTGCGTCACGTGGCTGCTTCTGCAGAGCTACTGTAGCTTCCCAACGCGCTTCTGGACTTGCGTTCAGATCAACGATGATAGCTTTCAGTGCTGCACGCTTCTTGGCGTACTTGGCAACCGTGAGCTGACGCTTCAGCTCGCGGTTTTTCATGCTCATCTTGGCCATTTTCCTACTCCAATCAGTTGCGGAACGGGAATTTGAAAGCACGCAGCAGTGCGCGACCTTCATCATCGTTCTTGGCAGTGGTGGTCAGGGTAATGTCCAGACCGCGGAGAGCATCGATCTTGTCGTAATCGATTTCCGGGAAAATGATCTGCTCTTTTACGCCCATGCTGTAGTTACCACGACCATCGAAGGACTTGGCATTCAGGCCGCGGAAGTCGCGAACCCGAGGCAGGGAGATCGACAGCAGACGATCCAGGAACTCGTACATACGCTCACGGCGCAGGGTCACTTTGACGCCGATCGGCCAACCTTCACGGACTTTAAAGCCAGCGATGGATTTCCGAGCGTAGGTCACAACGACTTTCTGGCCGGTGATCTTTTCCAGGTCAGCAACAGCGTGCTCGATGACTTTTTTGTCGCCGATCGCTTCGCCCAGACCCATGTTCAGGGTGATTTTGGTAACGCGCGGAACTTCCATCACGTTCGAAAGCTTAAGTTCTTCCTTAAGTTTCGGTGCGATTTCCTTCCGGTAAATCTCTTTTAGTCGTGCCATGGTCTTCTACCTAGCAGTGTTCAAGCATCAACCGCTTTTTGGGTCGACTTGAAGACACGAATTTTCTTGCCGTCTTCTACTTTGAAACCAACGCGGTCAGCCTTGTTGGTTTCGCCGTTGAAAATGGCGACGTTGGAAGCGTGCAGTGGCGCTTCTTTTTCGACGATACCGCCTTGTACGCCCGACATCGGGTTAGGCTTGGTATGACGCTTAACCAGGTTCAGACCACCAACGACCAGACGGTCGTCAGCGAGAACCTTAAGCACCTTACCGCGCTTACCTTTGTCTTTGCCGGCGATCACGATGATCTCGTCGTCACGACGAATCTTTTGCATGTCGGATCTCCTTACAGCACTTCTGGGGCGAGCGAGACGATCTTCATGAACTTCTCAGTACGAAGTTCACGGGTCACTGGCCCAAAGATACGGGTGCCGATCGGCTCTTGCTTGTTGTTCAGAAGAACAGCAGCGTTGCCATCAAAGCGGATAATGGAGCCGTCAGCACGACGAACGCCGTGACGAGTGCGGACTACAACAGCAGTCATCACTTGGCCTTTTTTCACTTTACCGCGAGGAATTGCTTCCTTGACGGTAACCTTGATGATGTCACCGATACCAGCGTAACGACGATGGGAGCCACCCAGCACCTTGATGCACATAACACGGCGAGCGCCGCTGTTATCGGCCACATCGAGCATGGATTGAGTCTGAATCATATAATTTCTCCGACCCCTAGTCCTTAGACTTCCACAGCGCGTTCGAGAACATCAACCAGTGCCCAAGACTTGGTCTTGGCCAAAGGACGAGTTTCACGAATAGTGACTTTGTCGCCGATGTGGCACTGATTGGTTTCGTCGTGCGCGTGCAGCTTAGTCGAACGCTTAACGTATTTACCGTAGATCGGGTGCTTTACGCGACGCTCGATCAGAACGGTGATGGTCTTGTCCATTTTGTCGCTGACAACACGGCCAGTCAGCGTACGGACGGTTTTTTCGGCTTCAGCCATGATTACTTACCTGCCTGCTGTTTGAGCACAGTCTTCACGCGAGCGATGTCACGCTTAACTTGCCGGAGCAGGTGAGACTGCCCCAACTGGCCAGTTGCTTTCTGCATACGCAGATTGAACTGGTCGCGCAACAGGCCGAGCAGTTGCTCGTTTAGCTGTGGCGCGTCTTTTTCACGAAGTTCATTCGCTTTCATCACATCACCGTCCGTTTAACAAAGGAGGTGGCGAGCGGCAGCTTTGCAGCAGCCAGGGCGAAAGCCTCACGCGCCAGCTCTTCAGAAACGCCCTCGATTTCATACAGGACTTTGCCTGGCTGAATCTGGGCAACCCAGTACTCCACGTTACCCTTACCTTTACCCATCCGAACTTCGAGTGGCTTTTTGGTGACAGGCTTGTCCGGGAATACACGGATCCAGATCTTGCCGCCACGTTTTACGTGACGGGTCAGAGCACGACGCGCTGACTCGATCTGACGAGCGGTGAGACGACCACGAGCAACAGACTTCAGCGCGAACTCGCCGAAGCTGACTTTGCTACCGCGCAATGCCAGACCACGGTTGTGGCCAGTCATCTGCTTGCGGAACTTCGTACGCTTTGGTTGCAACATTTGGCGTACCCCTTACTTAGCAGCTTTTTTACGAGGCGCTGGTGCTTGTGGTTTCAGCTCTTCTTGGCGACCACCAATTACTTCGCCTTTGAAGATCCAAACCTTTACACCGATCACACCGTAGGTGGTGTGAGCTTCGTAGTTGGCATAGTCGATGTCGGCACGCAGGGTGTGCAGTGGCACACGACCTTCGCGATACCATTCAGTACGTGCGATTTCAGCACCGCCGAGACGACCGCTCACTTGGATTTTGATGCCTTTGGCACCAATGCGCATGGCGTTTTGTACAGCGCGCTTCATAGCGCGACGGAACATTACGCGACGCTCCAGCTGCTGAGCTACGCTCTGCGCAACCAGCATACCGTCGAGTTCCGGCTTACGGATCTCTTCGATATTGATGTGCACAGGCACACCCATTTGCTTGGTCAGGTCCTGGCGCAGTTTCTCAACATCTTCACCTTTCTTCCCGATAACGATACCTGGACGAGCGGTGTGGATGGTGATACGTGCAGTTTGGGCCGGACGATGGATATCGATACGGCTTACGGACGCGCTTTTTAGTTTGTCTTGGAGATACTCACGCACCTTCAGATCAGCGAACAAATAGTCCGCATAAGTCCGACCGTCTGCGTACCAGACGGAGGTGTGCTCCTTGACGATTCCCAGGCGAATGCCAATGGGATGTACTTTCTGACCCATCTCTTCGACTCCGTTACTTGTCAGCAACCTTGACAGTGATATGGCAAGACCGCTTGACGATGCGATCAGCACGGCCTTTGGCACGTGGCATGATGCGCTTCAGCGAACGCCCTTCGTTGACGAAAACGGTGCTGACTTTAAGGTCATCAACGTCTGCGCCTTCGTTATGCTCGGCGTTGGCTACGGCCGACTCCAGCACTTTCTTCATGATCTCGGCGGCTTTCTTACTGCTGAAAGCCAACAGGTTGAGCGCTTCGCCCACCTTCTTCCCGCGGATCTGGTCGGCGACCAAGCGGGCTTTCTGGGCGGAGATTCGAGCGCCCGACAACTTAGCGGCTACTTCCATTTCCTAACCCCTTAACGCTTGGCTTTCTTGTCTGCCACGTGCCCACGATATGTGCGGGTACCGGCGAACTCGCCCAGTTTGTGGCCGACCATGTCTTCGTTAACGAGAACTGGGACGTGTTGACGACCGTTGTGTACTGCGATGGTCAGACCGACCATTTGTGGCAGGATCATGGAACGGCGCGACCAGGTCTTAACTGGTTTGCGATCGTTCTTTTCCGCCGCCACTTCGATCTTCTTCAGTAGGTGAAGATCGATAAAAGGACCTTTTTTCAGAGAACGTGGCACTGTCGTATCCCTCTATTTACTTGCGACGACGGACGATCATTTTGTCGGTACGCTTATTACCACGAGTCTTCGCGCCCTTAGTCGGGAAGCCCCATGGCGATACCGGATGACGACCACCAGAGGTACGACCTTCACCACCACCATGTGGGTGGTCAACCGGGTTCATGGCAACACCACGAACGGTTGGGCGAACGCCACGCCAGCGTTTGGCACCAGCTTTACCCAGCGAACGCAGGCTGTGCTCGGAGTTCGAGACTTCGCCCAGGGTCGCACGGCATTCAGCCAGCACTTTACGCATCTCACCAGAACGCAGACGCAGGGTCACGTAGACACCTTCACGAGCGATCAGCTGAGCCGAAGCACCAGCGGAACGAGCGATTTGCGCGCCTTTACCTGGCTTCAATTCGATGCCGTGTACGGTGCTACCAACTGGAATGTTACGCAGCTGCAGAGCGTTGCCCGGCTTGATCGGTGCCAGAGCACCTGCGATCAGCTGGTCGCCAGCGCTCACGCCTTTAGGGGCGATGATGTAGCGACGCTCGCCATCTGCGTACAGCAGCAGAGCGATGTGAGCAGTACGGTTTGGATCGTATTCGATACGCTCGACAGTGGCAGCGATGCCATCTTTGTCGTTACGACGGAAGTCGACCAGACGATAATGCTGCTTATGACCACCACCGATGTGACGAGTGGTAATACGGCCATTGTTGTTACGACCACCAGACTTCGATTTTTTCTCGAGCAGCGGTGCGTGAGGAGCGCCTTTATGCAGCTCCTGGTTGACCACCTTGACCACAAAACGGCGGCCAGGGGAAGTCGGTTTGCATTTAACGATTGCCATGATGCACCCCTTCCTTACTCAGCACTGCTGCTGAAATCGAGATCTTGGCCTGGCTGAAGGGAGATAACTGCCTTCTTCCAGTCATTACGCTTGCCCAGACCGCGAGCAGTGCGCTTGCTCTTACCCAGAACATTCAGGGTAGTAACACGCTCTACTTTCACGCTGAACAGGCTTTCGACGGCCTTCTTGATTTCCAGCTTGGTTGCGTCAGTAGCAACCTTGAAAACGAACTGGCCTTTCTTGTCTGCCAGAACCGTAGCCTTCTCGGAAACGTGCGGGCCAAGCAGAACTTTAAATACGCGTTCCTGGTTCATCCCAGCAGCTCCTCGAATTTCTTCACGGCCGACACGGTGATCAACACCTTGTCGTATGCGATCAGACTAACTGGATCGGAACCTTGCACGTCACGTACATCAACGTGTGGCAGGTTACGAGCAGCCAGGTACAGGTTCTGATCAACAGCATCGGACACGATCAGGACATCAGTCAGACCCATGCCATTCAGCTTGTTCAGCAGATCTTTGGTTTTCGGTGCTTCAACAGCGAAGTCCTGAACCACGACCAGACGATCAGTACGCACCAGCTCAGCAAGGATGGAACGCATTGCTGCGCGATACATCTTCTTGTTCAGCTTTTGGGAGTGATCCTGTGGACGAGCTGCGAAAGTGGTACCGCCGCCGCGCCAGATTGGGCTACGGATAGTACCAGCACGAGCACGGCCAGTACCTTTCTGACGCCATGGGCGCTTGCCGCCACCAGAAACGTCGGAACGGGTCTTTTGCTGCTTGCTACCTTGACGGCCGCCAGCCATGTAGGCCACGACTGCTTGGTGAACCAGCGTCTCGTTGAACTCGCCGCCAAATGTCAGTTCGGAAACTTCGATCGCTTGAGCGTCATTTACATTTAATTGCATGTCAGCTTCCCCTTAACCGCGAGCCTTGGCTGCTGGACGTACAACCAGGTTGCCGCCAGTAGCGCCAGGAACAGCGCCCTTGACCAACAACAGATTGCGTTCAGCGTCCACGCGCACTACTTCCAGGGACTGCACGGTCACGCGCTCAGCGCCCATATGACCGGACATTTTTTTGCCCTTGAATACACGACCAGGAGTCTGGCACTGGCCGATAGAGCCTGGGACGCGGTGGGATACGGAGTTACCGTGGGTGTTATCTTGCCCGCGGAAATTCCAACGCTTGATCGTACCCTGGAAGCCTTTACCTTTGGACTGACCGGTTACATCAACCAGTTGGCCAGCGGCGAAGATTTCAGCGTTGATCAGATCGCCGGCCTGGTACTCGCCTTCTTCAAGGCGGAATTCCATTACGGTACGACCAGCGGCAACGTTCGCTTTAGCGAAGTGGCCAGCCTGAGCAGCTGTTACACGCGAAGCACGACGCTCGCCGACAGTGACTTGCACTGCACGATAGCCATCGGTCTCTTCAGTTTTGAACTGGGTGACGCGATTCGGCTCGATCTCAATGACCGTGACCGGAATGGAGACACCTTCTTCGGTGAAAATACGGGTCATACCGCATTTACGACCGACTACACCAATAGTCATGTTGTAAACCTCATGAGTGTACGGGGCTTTCACCCGCTATGGCCGCCCATTTCAGAGCGTTACACGACTAAGACCGAGTCTTAGCCGAGGCTGATCTGCACTTCCACACCGGCCGCAAGATCAAGCTTCATAAGTGCATCAACGGTTTTATCCGTTGGCTGGACGATGTCCAGAACGCGCTTATGAGTACGGATCTCGTACTGGTCACGCGCGTCTTTGTTGACGTGCGGGGAGACCAGAACGGTGAACCGCTCTTTACGGGTAGGCAGTGGAATTGGACCACGCACTTGAGCACCAGTACGTTTCGCGGTTTCCACGATTTCCTGGGTGGATTGGTCGATCAGGCGATGGTCAAAAGCCTTCAACCTGATACGGATTTGCTGATTTTGCATTGGATTTCAGACTCCGGCTGCTATTCCCACCGGGCGCACTGCGCCCGTTAAAAGGAGGCGCAATTCTATAGACGGGCCAACATAGTGTCAACCCAATAAAAAAGCCCCCGCAAGCGGGGGCTTTTTATCAAATCATCGATTACTCGATGATTTTGGCTACGACGCCAGCGCCGACGGTACGACCGCCTTCACGAATAGCGAAACGCAGACCGTCTTCCATTGCGATGGTCTTGATCAGGGTGACAACCATTTTGATGTTGTCGCCCGGCATTACCATTTCAACGCCTTCCGGCAGTTCGCAGTTACCGGTCACGTCAGTGGTCCGGAAGTAGAACTGTGGACGGTAGCCTTTGAAGAACGGAGTGTGACGACCGCCTTCTTCTTTGCTCAGAACGTACACTTCAGCTTCGAACTTGGTGTGCGGCTTAACCGAACCTGGCTTAACCAGAACCTGGCCACGCTCAACGTCGTCACGCTTGGTGCCACGCAGCAGAACGCCGCAGTTCTCGCCAGCACGACCTTCGTCGAGCAGCTTACGGAACATTTCAACACCGGTGCAGGTGGTGACGGTAGTGTCACGCAGACCAACGATTTCCAGTGGATCCTGAACCTTGACGATACCGCGCTCGATACGACCAGTCACAACAGTACCACGACCGGAGATCGAGAATACGTCTTCGATTGGCATCAGGAACGGCTTGTCGATAACACGAACTGGCTCTGGGATGTAGCTGTCCAGAGTTTCTACCAGACGCTTAACAGCGGTGGTACCCATTTCGTTGTCGTCTTGGCCGTTCAGAGCCATCAGAGCCGAACCGATGATGATCGGAGTGTCGTCACCTGGGAAGTCGTAAGTGCTCAGCAGATCGCGCACTTCCATCTCAACCAGTTCCAGCAGCTCAGCGTCGTCAACCATGTCAGCCTTGTTCAGGAAGACAACGATGTACGGAACGCCTACCTGACGGGACAGCAGGATGTGCTCACGGGTTTGTGGCATCGGACCATCAGCGGCCGAGCAAACCAGGATAGCGCCGTCCATCTGGGCAGCACCAGTGATCATGTTCTTCACATAGTCAGCGTGACCTGGGCAGTCAACGTGAGCGTAGTGACGAATCGAAGAGTTGTACTCAACGTGCGCGGTGTTGATGGTGATACCACGAGCCTTTTCTTCCGGAGCGCTGTCGATTTTATCGAAAGCAACAACGGCCGAACCGAAAACTTCGGAGCAGACGCGAGTCAGAGCAGCAGTCAGAGTGGTTTTACCGTGGTCAACGTGACCGATGGTGCCAACGTTGACGTGCGGTAGGGAACGATCAAATTTTTCTTTAGCCACGACAATTAACTCCTAGCCTAAAGGGGCTGAATCAGCCTTGTTTTTTGGTAACAGTTTCGACGATATGCGACGGAGCTGTATTGTATTTTTTGAATTCCATAGAGTAGCTTGCGCGACCCTGGGACATGGAACGGACGTCAGTCGCATAACCGAACATCTCACCCAGCGGAACTTCAGCACGAATTACTTTGCCGGAGACCGTGTCTTCCATACCCAAGATCATGCCGCGACGACGGTTAAGGTCGCCCATCACGTCACCCATATAGTCTTCAGGCGTAACAACCTCTACCGCCATGATCGGCTCAAGCAATTCACCACCGCCCTTCTGGGCCAGTTGCTTGGTCGCCATGGAAGCAGCCACCTTAAACGCCATCTCGTTGGAGTCGACGTCGTGGTAGGAACCATCAAACACGGTAGCCTTCAGGCCGATCAGCGGATAGCCGGCAACAACGCCGTTCTTCATCTGCTCTTCGATACCCTTCTGGATAGCCGGGATGTATTCCTTAGGAACCACACCACCCACTACTTCGTTCAGGAATTGCAGACCTTCCTGACCTTCGTCAGCAGGAGCAAAACGGATCCAGCAGTGACCGAACTGACCACGACCACCGGACTGACGAACGAACTTGCCTTCGATCTCACAGCTCTTCGTGATGCGCTCACGATAGGAAACCTGAGGCTTACCAATGTTGGCTTCGACGTTGAACTCGCGGCGCATCCGGTCTACCAGGATGTCCAAGTGCAATTCGCCCATGCCAGAGATGATCGTCTGACCAGTCTCTTCATCGGTTTTAACGCGGAAAGACGGGTCTTCCTGAGCAAGCTTGCCCAGAGCGATACCCATTTTTTCCTGGTCATCCTTGGTCTTAGGCTCAACGGCAACCGAAATAACCGGCTCCGGGAAGTCCATGCGAACCAGGATGATTGGCTTGTCAGCGTTGCACAAGGTTTCACCAGTGGTGACGTCCTTCATGCCGATCAAGGCCGCGATGTCACCAGCGCGTACTTCCTTGATTTCTTCACGGGCGTTTGCGTGCATTTGCACCATACGACCCACGCGCTCTTTCTTGCCCTTAACCGAGTTGATCACGCCGTCGCCGGAGGCCAACACGCCCGAGTAAACACGGACAAAGGTCAAGGTACCCACAAATGGGTCGGTAGCGATCTTGAACGCCAGAGCCGAGAACGGCTCGTCGTCGCTCGCATGACGCTCCATTTGTTTTTCCTCGTCATCCGGGTCAGTACCCTTGATGGCAGGAATATCAGTAGGAGCAGGCAGGTAGTCGATAACGGCGTCGAGAACCAGGGGAACACCCTTGTTCTTGAAGGAAGAACCGCAAACAGCCAGAACGATCTCACCAGCGATAGTACGCTGACGCAGAGCGGCCTTGATTTCCTCGATGGAGAGCTCTTCCCCTTCGAGGTACTTGTTCATCAGCTCTTCACTGGCTTCAGCCGCAGCTTCAACCATGTTGCTACGCCACTCTTCAGCCAGTTCCTGCAGTTCAGCAGGGATAGCTTCGCGACGAGGCGTCATGCCCTTGTCAGCATCGTTCCAGTAAACCGCTTCCATGGTCATCAGATCGATCTGACCCTGGAAGTTGTCTTCGGAACCGATAGCCAACTGGATTGGCACTGGAGTGTGACCCAGACGCTGCTTGATCTGAGCGATCACGCGCAGGAAGTTCGCACCAGCACGGTCCATCTTGTTCACGTAAACGATACGTGGAACACCGTACTTGTTGGCTTGACGCCATACGGTTTCGGACTGAGGCTCAACACCCGAAGTACCACAGAACACAACGACCGCGCCGTCGAGTACACGCAGGGAACGCTCAACTTCAATGGTGAAGTCTACGTGGCCCGGGGTGTCAATGACGTTGAAACGGTATTGGTCCTTGTGCTGCTTCGCAGAACCCTGCCAGAAGGCGGTGATAGCAGCAGAAGTAATGGTAATACCACGCTCCTGCTCCTGCACCATCCAGTCCGTGGTCGCGGCGCCGTCATGCACCTCGCCCATCTTGTGACTTTTGCCGGTGTAAAAAAGGACGCGCTCGGTGGTAGTGGTTTTACCAGCATCCACGTGAGCAACGATACCGATGTTACGGTAGCGGCTAATCGGAGTAGTACGAGCCATAAAGCCCTCGCAAAATTAGTGAAGCTAAAATTAGAAGCGGTAGTGCGAGAAAGCTTTGTTAGCTTCAGCCATACGGTGCACGTCTTCACGCTTCTTAACAGCAGCACCTTTACCTTCAGCAGCGTCCAACAGTTCGCCAGCCAAACGCAGAGCCATAGACTTCTCGCCACGCTTACGGGCGAAGTCTACCAACCAGCGCATTGCCAGAGCGTTACGACGGGACGGACGAACTTCGACCGGAACCTGGTAAGTAGCACCGCCTACACGGCGCGACTTCACTTCGACCAGCGGAGCGATGGCGTCGAGAGCTTTCTCGAAGATTTCCAGGGGATCGCTGTTCTTGCGTTCTTTAACCTTTTCCAGCGCGCCATAAACGATACGCTCGGCAACGGCTTTCTTGCCGCTTTCCATCACGTGGTTCATGAACTTGGCCAGGATTTGGCTTCCGTATTTTGGATCGTCAAGCACTTCGCGCTTGGCTGCTACGCGTCTTCTTGGCATGGATAAGCCCTCAAACGGTCTTCAGGTTCGCTCGGAATCGGTGCCCTTTCGGGACGCCTCCGACCTTACTCTTATCGACTCAGAAAATAGATAATTCAGTGTTTACAAAAAGCCGCTACTACTTAGGCTTCTTGGTACCGTACTTCGAACGACCCTGGTTACGACCTTTAACGCCGGAAGTATCCAAAGAACCGCGTACGGTGTGGTAACGAACACCTGGCAAGTCTTTTACACGACCGCCGCGGATCAGTACCACGCTGTGCTCTTGCAGGTTGTGGCCTTCACCGCCGATGTACGAGGAAACCTCGAAACCGTTGGTCAGACGCACACGGCATACTTTACGCAGTGCCGAGTTAGGTTTTTTCGGCGTGGTGGTATACACACGGGTGCATACGCCACGACGTTGCGGGCAGTTCTGCAGCGCAGGCACGTCGGATTTCTCGACGATACGCTTACGCGGCTGACGTACCAGCTGGTTGATAGTTGCCATCTACTAGCTCCACTGTTGTCTTGCGACGCTATTGTCTTGCAAGAAAAGCAAAATGGCAGGAACGAATTCCCGCCAAATTTAGGGGTACAAGAGTCTAAAGAGGATCTTGTCCCCAGTCAAGGCAAGGCCCCGACCTCCCCGCTCATCCAATCTCGACAAATTGTCTCGATTCGATGAACGGGGGCGCCAGGGCCCCACACTTATTTATCGCAGAACTCAGTTACCGCTCGAGTTCAGCGCTTCGGTCAGTGCAGCTTCCACTTCACTGGCGCTTACGCGCAACGGTTTGTCAGCATCACGGCGGCGTTTGCGCTCGCTGTGATAAGCCAGACCGGTACCTGCCGGGATCAGACGACCCACGACCACGTTTTCTTTCAGGCCGCGCAGGTAATCGCGCTTGCCGGTTACCGCCGCTTCGGTCAGTACGCGAGTGGTCTCTTGGAAAGAGGCCGCCGAGATGAACGATTCGGTGGACAACGACGCCTTGGTGATACCCAGCAGAACGCGAGTGAACTTGGAGACGAACTTGTCGTCAGCAGCCAAACGCTCGTTCTCTACCAGTACGTGAGTCAATTCCATCTGGTCGCCCTTGATGAAAGTGGAATCGCCGGATTCAGCGATTTCAACTTTACGCAGCATCTGACGCAGGATGGTCTCGATGTGCTTATCGTTGATCTTCACGCCTTGCAGACGGTAAACGTCCTGGATCTCGTTAACAATGTACTTGGCCAGCGCACTCACACCCAGCAGACGCAGGATGTCGTGTGGATCGCTCGGGCCGTCGGAGATAACTTCGCCGCGGTTTACCTGTTCGCCTTCGAAGACGTTCAGGTGACGCCACTTCGGAATCAGCTCTTCATACGGATCGCTACCGTCGTTCGGGGTAATGACCAGACGGCGCTTGCCCTTGGTCTCTTTACCGAACGCGATGGTGCCGCTGACTTCAGCCAGAATCGAGGCTTCTTTCGGTCGACGGGCTTCGAACAAGTCGGCAACACGCGGCAGACCACCGGTGATGTCACGGGTCTTCGAAGTCTCTTGCGGAATACGAGCGATAACATCACCGATCGCGATTTTCGCACCGTCCGCCACACCGACCAAGGCGTTGGCAGGCAGGAAGTACTGAGCGATTACGTCGGTACCCGGCAGCAAGAGATCCTTGCCATTGTCATCAACCATCTTCACGGCAGGACGGATGTCTTTACCGGCAGCTGGACGGTCTTTGGCGTCGAGTACTTCAATGTTGGTCATACCGGTCAATTCGTCGGTCTGACGCTTGATCGTGATGCCCTCTTCCATGCCTACGTAGGTCACGGTACCTTTCATTTCGGTAACGATTGGGTGAGTGTGCGGATCCCACTTGGCCACGATTGCGCCAGCGTCGACCTTGTCACCTTCTTTCACCGAGATCACAGCACCGTACGGCAGCTTGTAACGCTCGCGCTCACGACCGTAGTCATCAGCGATTGCCAGCTCACCGGAACGGGACACAGCAACCAGGCAACCATCCACTCGCTCAACGTGCTTCAGGTTGTGCAGACGGACGGTACCGCCATTCTTCACCTGAACGCTATCGGCTGCGGAGGTCCGGCTTGCCGCACCACCGATGTGGAACGTACGCATCGTCAGCTGGGTACCCGGCTCACCGATCGACTGGGCAGCGATTACGCCGACAGCTTCACCGATGTTCACCTGGTGACCACGAGCCAGATCACGGCCGTAGCACTTGGCGCAAATGCCATAACGGGTTTCGCAGCTGATCGGCGAACGCACGATCACTTCGTCGATGCTGTTCAGCTCGATGAATTCAACCCACTTCTCGTCTACCAGAGTGCCGGCAGGAACGATGATTTCCTCGGTACCTGGCTTGAATACGTCACGGGCGATAACACGACCCAATACGCGCTCACCCAACGGCTCTACAACGTCACCGCCTTCAATGTGCGGAGTCATCAGCAGACCGTGTTCGGTGCCGCAATCGATCTCGGTTACAACCAGATCCTGCGCCACATCTACCAGACGACGAGTCAGGTAACCGGAGTTCGCRGTTTTCAACGCGGTATCCGCCAGACCTTTACGAGCACCGTGAGTCGAGATGAAGTACTGAAGTACGCTCAAACCTTCACGGAAGTTCGCAGTAATCGGCGTTTCGATGATGGAACCGTCCGGCTTGGCCATCAGGCCACGCATACCGGCGAGCTGACGGATCTGCGCAGCAGAACCCCGTGCGCCCGAGTCGGCCATCATGTACATCGAGTTGAAGGACTCTTGTTCGACTTCGACGCCATGACGGTCGATGACTTTCTCTTTCGAGAGGTTCGCCATCATCGCCTTGGAAACTTCGTCGTTCGCCTTGGACCAAAGGTCGATCACTTTGTTGTACTTCTCGCCCTGGGTTACCAGGCCGGAGGCGTACTGACTTTCGATTTCTTTCACTTCGTCGGTGGCAGCACCGATGATGCGGGCTTTTTCATCCGGGATAACGAAGTCGTTAACACCGATGGAAACGCCGGAAATGGTCGAATAGGCAAAACCGGTGTACATCAACTGGTCAGCGAAGATCACGGTCTCTTTCAAACCAACCACGCGGTAGCACTGGTTGATCAGCTTGGAGATCGCCTTTTTCTTCATCGGCAGGTTGACGACGTCGTACGACAGACCTTTTGGCACAACCTGGAACAACAGCGCACGGCCGACAGTGGTGTCGACGATACGGGTGTTGGTCACGCTGCCGCCGTCACGGTCGTTGACGGTTTCGTTGATCCGTACTTTAACCTTGGCGTGCAGTGCGGCTTCGCCGGCACGGAACACACGGTCAACTTCTTGCAGATCCGCGAACACACGACCTTCGCCTTTGGCGTTGATCGCTTCACGAGTCATGTAGTACAGACCCAATACAACGTCCTGCGACGGAACGATGATTGGCTCACCGTTGGCTGGCGACAGAATGTTGTTGGTCGACATCATCAACGCACGCGCTTCCAACTGGGCTTCCAGTGTCAGCGGTACGTGCACGGCCATTTGGTCGCCGTCGAAGTCGGCGTTGTACGCGGCGCAGACCAGCGGGTGCAGCTGGATAGCCTTACCTTCGATCAGAACCGGTTCAAATGCCTGGATACCCAGACGGTGAAGGGTCGGTGCACGGTTGAGAAGCACTGGGTGTTCGCGGATAACTTCAGCGAGAACGTCCCAAACTTCCGGCAGCTCGCGCTCGACCATCTTCTTGGCAGCTTTGATGGTGGTAGCGAGACCACGCATTTCCAGCTTGCCGAAAATGAACGGCTTGAACAGCTCGAGAGCCATTTTCTTCGGCAGACCGCACTGGTGCAGACGCAGGGTCGGACCTACGGTAATTACCGAACGACCGGAGTAGTCAACACGCTTACCGAGCAAGTTCTGACGGAAACGACCTTGTTTACCCTTGATCATGTCAGCCAGGGATTTCAGAGGACGCTTGTTGGAACCGGTGATAGCGCGGCCACGACGACCGTTGTCAAGCAAGGCGTCGACGGCTTCCTGCAACATACGCTTTTCGTTGCGCACGATGATGTCCGGAGCGGACAGATCAAGCAGGCGCTTCAAGCGGTTGTTACGGTTGATCACTCGACGATACAGATCGTTGAGGTCGGAAGTCGCGAAACGACCGCCATCCAATGGGACCAGTGGACGCAGATCTGGCGGCAGAACCGGCAGAACGGTCAGCACCATCCACTCTGGCAAGTTGCCGGAACCCTGGAAGGCTTCCATCAACTTCAGACGCTTGGACAGCTTCTTGATTTTGGTTTCGGAGTTGGTTTGCGGAATTTCTTCACGCAGACGGCCAATCTCGTGTTCCAGGTCGATAGCGTGCAGCAGTTCACGGACAGCCTCGGCACCCATGCGGGCATCGAAATCGTCGCCGAACTCTTCCAGCGCTTCGAAGTACTGCTCGTCGTTGAGCAGCTGACCTTTCTCAAGGGTGGTCATGCCTGGATCGATAACGACATAGCTCTCGAAGTAGAGAACACGTTCGATATCACGCAGGGTCATGTCCATCAGCAAGCCGATACGCGACGGCAGCGATTTCAGGAACCAGATGTGGGCCACTGGCGAGGCCAGTTCGATGTGCGCCATACGCTCACGACGAACTTTTGCCAGCGCGACTTCAACGCCGCACTTCTCGCAGATCACACCACGATGCTTCAAGCGCTTGTACTTACCGCACAGGCACTCGTAATCCTTTACCGGGCCAAAGATCTTGGCGCAGAACAGGCCGTCACGCTCAGGTTTGAACGTACGGTAGTTGATGGTTTCCGGCTTTTTAACTTCACCGAACGACCACGAACGGATCATCTCAGGCGATGCCAATCCGATACGGATGGCGTCGAACTCTTCGACTTGACCCTGGTTTTTCAGCAAATTCAGTAGGTCTTTCAAGGCCTTTCCTCCTGGCGGAGCAGAGAGCGGGCAATCCTGCCCCGCTCTCATTCGCGTCACGTGTTATTCGGTTTCCAGATCGATATCGATGCCGAGGGAACGAATTTCCTTGATCAACACGTTGAAGGACTCGGGCATGCCCGGCTCCATACGGTGATCGCCGTCCACGATGTTTTTGTACATCTTGGTCCGGCCGTTCACATCGTCCGACTTCACTGTGAGCATTTCTTGCAGAGTGTATGCAGCACCGTATGCTTCCAGTGCCCAGACCTCCATCTCCCCGAAACGCTGACCACCGAACTGCGCCTTACCACCCAGCGGCTGCTGGGTAACCAGGCTGTACGAACCGGTAGAACGAGCGTGCATCTTGTCGTCTACCAAGTGGTTCAGCTTCAGCATGTACATGTAGCCAACGGTAACCGGGCGCTCGAACTTGTTGCCGGTACGGCCGTCAGTCAGCTGCATCTGGCCGCTTTCCGGCAGGTCTGCCAGTTTCAGCATGGCCTTGATTTCGCTTTCCTTGGCACCGTCGAACACCGGAGTGGCCATCGGCACGCCGCCGCGCAGGTTCTTCGCCAGATCCAGGATTTCCTGGTCGGAGAAGGTGTCCAGCTCTTCGTTGCGGCCGCCGATTTCGTTGTAGATCTCGTGCAGGAACTTGCGAAGGTCAGCAACCTTGCGCTGCTCTTCGATCATACGGTTGATCTTCTCGCCCAGACCTTTGGCCGCGAGGCCCAGGTGGGTTTCAAGGATCTGACCAACGTTCATACGCGAAGGTACGCCCAACGGGTTGAGGACGACGTCGACCGGGGTGCCATTGGCATCGTGCGGCATGTCTTCAACCGGCATGATCACGGAGACCACACCCTTGTTACCGTGACGACCGGCCATCTTGTCGCCCGGCTGGATGCGGCGACGGATTGCCAGGTAAACCTTGACGATTTTCAGCACGCCTGGAGCCAGGTCATCGCCCTGCTGCAGTTTGCGCTTCTTGTCTTCGAACTTGTCGTCCAGCAGACGGCGGCGATCAACGATGTAGGCCTGAGCCTTCTCGAGTTGCTCGTTCAGAGCATCTTCAGCCATGCGCAGTTTGAACCACTGGCCGTGCTCAAGACCGTCGAGAACTTCGTCGGTGATTTCCTGACCTTTCTTCAGACCGGCGCCGCCTTCGGCTTTATGGCCGACCAGAGCGGAACGCAGACGTTCGAAAGTAGCACCTTCAACGATACGGAACTCTTCGTTCAGGTCCTTGCGGATCTCGTCGAGTTGAGTCTTCTCGATCGACAGTGCACGAGCATCACGCTCAACGCCGTCACGGGTGAAGACCTGTACGTCGATGACAGTACCCTTGGTACCGGTAGGTACACGCAGGGAAGTGTCTTTAACGTCGCTGGCTTTTTCACCGAAGATCGCACGCAACAGCTTCTCTTCCGGAGTCAGTTGGGTCTCGCCTTTCGGAGTGACCTTACCAACCAGGATGTCGCCTGCGCCAACTTCAGCACCTACGTAAACGATACCGGCTTCGTCCAGCTTGTTCAGTGCAGCTTCACCCACGTTCGGGATGTCTGCAGTGATTTCCTCTGGCCCAAGCTTGGTGTCACGCGCCACACAGGTCAGTTCCTGGATGTGGATCGTGGTGAAGCGGTCTTCCTGAACCACACGCTCGGACAGGCAGATGGAGTCTTCGAAGTTGAAGCCGTTCCATGCCATGAACGCGATGCGCATGTTCTGACCCAGAGCCAGTTCACCCATGTCAGTGGACGGACCGTCGGCCATGATGTCGCTACGCTGAACCCGATCACCCTTGCTCACCAGCGGACGCTGGTTGATGCAGGTGTTCTGGTTGGAGCGGGTGTATTTGGTCAGGTTGTAGATGTCGACACCAGCTTCGCCGGTTTCAACTTCGTCATCAGCAACGCGAACCACGATACGGCTGGCATCAACGGAGTCGATCACGCCGCCACGACGAGCCACGACGCAAACGCCGGAGTCGCGAGCCACGTTACGCTCCATGCCGGTACCTACCAGCGGCTTGTCAGCGCGCAGGGTTGGTACAGCTTGACGCTGCATGTTCGAACCCATCAACGCACGGTTGGCGTCGTCGTGCTCGAGGAACGGGATCAGCGACGCTGCAACCGAAACTACCTGCTTCGGCGATACGTCCATCAAGGTGACGTCTTCCGGCGCCTTGACGGTGAACTCGTTCAAGTGACGAACAGCTACCAGCTCGTCGATCAGGACTTTCTTGTCGTTCATCGTGGCCGAAGCCTGAGCGATCACGTGATCAGCTTCTTCGATGGCGGACAGGAAAACGATCTCGTCGGTGACCAGAGCGTCTTTCACCACGCGGTACGGGCTCTCGAGGAAGCCGTACTGGTTGGTGCGCGCATAGGCGGCCAGGGAGTTGATCAGACCGATGTTCGGACCTTCCGGCGTTTCAATCGGGCACACACGACCGTAGTGAGTCGGGTGTACGTCACGAACTTCAAAGCCGGCACGCTCACGCGTCAGACCGCCTGGGCCGAGTGCAGAGACACGACGCTTGTGGGTGATCTCGGACAGCGGGTTGTTCTGGTCCATGAACTGGGACAGCTGGCTCGATCCGAAGAACTCTTTCACCGCCGCAGCCACTGGCTTGGCGTTGATCAGGTCTTGCGGCATCAGGCCTTCGCTTTCAGCCATCGACAGACGCTCTTTGACCGCACGCTCAACACGTACCAGGCCAACACGGAACTGGTTCTCGGCCATTTCGCCTACGCAGCGAACACGACGGTTACCCAGGTGGTCGATGTCATCGACGATGCCTTTACCGTTACGGATGTCGACCAGAGTCTTCAGTACCGCGACGATGTCTTCTTTGCACAACACGCCCGAACCTTCGATCTCGGTACGACCGATACGACGGTTGAACTTCATCCGGCCGACCGCAGACAGGTCATAGCGCTCAGGGCTGAAGAACAGGTTGTTGAACAGGGTCTCGGCTGCGTCTTTGGTTGGCGGCTCGCCAGGACGCATCATGCGATAGATCTCGACCAGCGCTTCCAGTTGGTTGCTGGTGGAGTCGATCTTCAGTGTGTCGGAGACGAACGGACCGCAGTCGATATCGTTGGTGTACAGAGTCTCGATGCGAACGACCTGGGCCTTGGCGATTTTCGCCAGGATCTCGGTGTTCAGCTCGGTATTGCACTCTGCCAGGATTTCGCCGGTAGCCGGATGCACGATGACCTTGGCGGTAGTGCGACCCAGGACGTAGTCCAGAGGCACTTGCAGCTCTTTGATCCCGGCTTTTTCCAGCTGGTTGATGTGACGAGCGGTGATACGACGACCTTGCTCGACAATAACCTTGCCTTTGTCATCCTGAATATCGAGGACAGCGATTTCACCGCGCAGGCGCTGAGGCACCAGTTCCAGGCTGAGGTTTTCACCTTGCACGTGGAAGACGTTGGTGGTGTAGAAAGCGTCCAGCACTTCTTCAGTGGTATAGCCGAGCGCGCGCAGCAGTACCGATGCAGGCAGCTTGCGACGACGGTCGATACGCACGAATACGCAGTCTTTCGGGTCGAACTCGAAGTCCAGCCACGAACCGCGGTAAGGAATGATCCGCGCGGAGTACAGCAGTTTGCCGGAGCTGTGCGTCTTGCCACGGTCGTGGTCGAAGAACACGCCCGGGGAACGGTGCAGCTGGGAAACGATTACACGCTCGGTACCGTTGATTACGAAGGTACCGTTCTCAGTCATCAGGGGGATTTCACCCATGTAGACTTCTTGCTCTTTGATGTCCTTGATCGCTTTGTTCGACGATTCTTTGTCGAAAATGATCAGGCGCACTTTTACCCGCAAAGGTACGGCGTAAGTCACACCGCGCAATACGCATTCTTTGACATCAAATGCCGGTTCGCCCAGGCGATAACCGACGTACTCCAGCGCAGCATTGCCGGAGTAGCTGATGATCGGGAAAACGGATTTGAAGGCCGCATGCAGGCCCACGTCGCGGAACTGATCTTTAGTCGCTCCCGCTTGCAAGAATTCACGATACGAATCCAGCTGGATGGCCAGGAGGTACGGCACATCCATGACGTCCGGCAACTTGCTAAAGTCCTTGCGGATACGTTTTTTCTCAGTATATGAGTAAGCCATCAGCGTTCCCCAGCTTGGTCACCTGCTTGTTTGGCCCCTCCCGACGGGAGCAGCCAGAAAATCGTGCAAACCCCATGGTTTGCGCCACCGCATCGGGTGGTTACAGCTCGTTATCGGCACCGACCCAGTCGGCTGCCAATAACGGAAAAAGGCCGGTGGCAAGAGCCACCAGCCATCAGCCTTTCGCTTAACGCTCGGGCTGGAGACGCAAAGTCGAAGCTTACTTCAGCTCGACTTTAGCGCCTGCTTCTTCCAGAACTGCTTTGGCTTTGTCAGCTGCGTCTTTGGCAACAGCTTCCAGAACCATGGCAGGAGCGCCGTCAACTACAGCCTTGGCTTCTTTCAGGCCCAGACCGGTCAGTTCACGTACAGCCTTGATCACGTTAACTTTCTTCTCGCCAGCTTCGGTCAGCATGACGTTGAATTCGGTTTGCTCTTCAGCAACGGCAGCAGCAACAGCTGGACCAGCCGATGCAGCAGCAGCGGTAACGCCGAATTTTTCTTCGAAAGCTTTGATCAGTTCAACAACTTCCATTACGGACATGTTGCCAACGGCTTCAAGGATATCGTTTTGAGAGATAGACATGACTCTAATTCCTGAATTGGGGGACGGCCTACGCGACCATCGAAATAAACAAAAAACGCGAGAAGATGGTGAGCCTTAGGCTGCAGCAGCTTCTTTCTGGTCGCGAATTGCCGCCAGAGTACGAGCCAATTTGCTGGTAGCGCCTTGAATCACGCTCATCAGCTGAGAAATTGCTTCGTTACGGGTCGGCAGAGTTGCCAGTACGTCGATTTGGTTAGCTGCGAGGAACTTGCCCTCGAACGCAGCTGCCTTGATCTCGAACTTGTCCTGACCTTTTGCGAATTCCTTGAAGATACGAGCAGCAGCGCCCGGATGTTCTTTGGAGAATRCAATCAAGGTCGGGCCAGTGAACACGTCGTTGAGGACACTGTATTCAGTGTCAGCAACAGCGCGCTTGAGCAGGGTGTTACGTACGACACGTACGTAAACGCCAGCTTCACGAGCCTCTTTACGGAGTCCGGTCATAGCGCCTACTGTTACGCCACGGGCATCAGCCACGACAGCGGACAGAGCAGCTTTGGCAGCCTCGTTGACTTCAGCGACGATGGCCTTCTTGTCTTCGAGTTTAATTGCCACGGGTTTAACTCCTGCTTGTTACCGTTTCATCCAGCCGAAGCCGGATGTCGTTTTGGTGTCTGATTCGGTAAGGAACCGGGAGCACCATCTGCGTAGGCTTGAGGTTTAAGACTTGCGTCGCCTACGGTCTTGGATAGCCCCCGCCAGGCAGGGACCCCAATTTTTCAATTGGCGCAATTACTTGCGCCAATCTGTGTCTTACGCGTCGAGCGAACCCTGGTCGATGACCAGACCTGGGCCCATAGTGGTGCTCAGGGTAACGCGCTTGACGTAAATACCTTTCGAGGAAGCTGGCTTGATACGCTTCAGATCAGCGATCAGGGCTTCAACGTTTTCCTTCAGCTTGACGGCATCGAAGCCGACTTTGCCAACGGAGGTGTGGATAATGCCGTTTTTGTCGGTGCGATAACGAACCTGACCAGCTTTTGCGTTTTTAACCGCGGTAGCTACGTCTGGCGTTACGGTGCCGACTTTAGGGTTAGGCATCAGGCCACGTGGACCGAGGATCTGACCCAACTGACCTACAACACGCATTGCGTCCGGGGAAGCAATAACCACGTCATAGTTCAGGTCGCCGCCTTTCATTTCGGCAGCCAGGTCGTCCATGCCTACGCGATCAGCGCCGGCAGCCAGAGCAGCTTCAGCTGCCGGGCCTTGGGTGAACACAGCAACGCGAACGGTCTTGCCAGTGCCGTGTGGCAGCACAGTAGCGCTACGAACAACCTGGTCAGATTTACGCGGGTCAACACCCAGGTTCACAGCAACGTCGAACGACTCGCTGAACTTGACAGTCGACAGCTCAGCCAGCAGAGCAGCGGCGTCTACAAAGTTGTAGGCCTTGCCCGCTTCGATTTTGCCGGCGATAGCCTTTTGGCGCTTGGTCAGCTTAGCCATTACACACCCTCCACGTTAAGGCCCATGCTACGAGCAGAACCGGCGATAGTACGCACGGCTGCTTCCATATCAGCTGCAGTCAGATCCGCGTTTTTGGTTTTCGCGATTTCTTCCAGCTGAGCACGAGTTACAGTGCCAACCTTAACGGTGTTTGGACGAGCGGAACCGCTAGTCAAACCAGCAGCCTTCTTCAGCAGAACCGAAGCCGGGGTGCTTTTAGTTTCGAAAGTGAAGCTACGGTCGCTGTAGACAGTGATGATCACTGGAGTCGGCAGACCTGGTTCAATACCCTGAGTACGGGCGTTGAAAGCCTTGCAGAATTCCATGATGTTCACGCCGTGCTGACCCAGAGCAGGACCAACAGGTGGGCTTGGGTTAGCCTGAGCGGCCTTCACTTGCAGCTTGATGTAAGCGGTAATCTTCTTGGCCATGAGGCACTCCAATTACGGGTTCGAACGCCTCGAGAGGCTCCCCGGTTACTTGCGCGTTTATCCCAGTGACGACAAAACCCCACAGCCTAGGGCTGCGGGGTTGGGATGCTTGTTCGGCTAGACCTTTTCGACCTGGCTGAACTCTAGCTCTACCGGAGTAGAGCGACCGAAAATGAGCACTGCGACTTGGATCCGGCTCTTTTCGTAGTTAACTTCTTCGACTGTGCCGTTAAAATCAGCGAACGGACCGTCAGTAACACGAACCACCTCACCCGGCTCGAACAGAGTCTTGGGTTTCGGCTTGTCACTACCATCAGCAACACGACGCAGAATTGCTTCCGCCTCTTTGTCAGTGATCGGCGCAGGCTTATCAGCGGTACCGCCGATGAAGCCCATCACCCGAGGAGTATCCTTGACCAAGTGCCAAGTACCCTCATTCATATCCATCTGAACCAGCACGTAACCAGGGAAGAATTTACGCTCGCTTTTGCGCTTCTGGCCATTACGCATTTCAACCACTTCTTCAGTGGGAACCAGAATTTCGCCGAAGCCATCTTCCATGCCAGCCAGCTTTACGCGCTCGATCAACGAGCGCATGACATGCTTCTCGTAACCCGAGTAAGCATGCACAACGTACCAACGCTTAGCCACGGGACACCCTTAGCCAACAATCAAGGAAACAAGCCAGCCGAGCAGGGAATCAAGCCCCCACAACAGCAACGCCATAACCAGAACAACAGCCACCACAATCAGGGTGGTCTGCGTGGTTTCTTGGCGAGTTGGCCACACGACTTTACGAATCTCTGTGCGAGCTTCCTTAACCAGTACAAAGAAAGACTTGCCCTTGACGGTCTGCAGGCCTACAAAGGCAGCTACAGCAGCAATAACAAGCAAAGCGAGTACACGGTACAGGATCGGCGCAGCATGGTAATACTGATTGCCGACAACGCCAACAACCACCAAGGCGACTACTACAAGCCACTTGAGCAGATCGAAGCGAGAGCCTTGAGCTTCAGCTTTAGGAGTCATCTATGAAGATCCTGTGAAAAGAAAGCCAGACACACTGAGTGAATCTGGCAGGTCAGGAGGGAATCGAACCCCCAACCTACGGTTTTGGAGACCGTCGCTCTGCCAATTGAGCTACTGACCTAAAACAAAATTAGGCCGACCATTATGCCGGCCTAAAAAAGACATTACAACAACTTACTCGATGACTTTGGCTACGACACCAGCGCCGACGGTACGACCGCCTTCACGGATAGCGAAACGCAGACCATCTTCCATCGCGATGGTTTTGATCAGGGTAACAGTCATCTGAATGTTATCGCCTGGCATCACCATCTCAACGCCTTCTGGCAGCTCACAGTTACCAGTCACGTCAGTTGTACGGAAGTAGAACTGTGGACGGTAGCCCTTGAAGAACGGAGTATGACGACCGCCTTCTTCCTTGCTCAGAACGTAAACTTCTGCGGTGAACTTGGTGTGCGGCTTAACCGAACCCGGCTTGACCAACACCTGACCACGCTCAACATCATCACGCTTGGTACCACGCAACAGAACACCACAGTTCTCACCTGCACGACCTTCATCGAGCAGCTTGCGGAACATTTCAACACCAGTACAGGTGGTGGTAGTAGTGTCACGCAGACCAACGATTTCCAGCGGATCCTGAACGCGAACGATACCGCGCTCAATACGCCCAGTCACAACAGTACCGCGACCCGAAATCGAGAACACATCTTCAATAGGCATCAGGAACGGCTTGTCGATAGCACGCTCAGGCTCCGGGATGTAGCTATCCAGAGTCTCAACCAGCTTCTTGACAGCAGTGGTGCCCATCCCGTTATCGTCAAGACCTTCCAACGCCATACGGGCAGAACCGATAATGATTGGAGTGTCATCACCCGGGAAGTCGTAAGTGCTCAGCAGATCGCGCACTTCCATCTCAACCAGCTCCAGCAGCTCAGCATCGTCTACCAGGTCAGCCTTATTCAGGAAAACCACGATATACGGAACGCCTACCTGACGGGACAACAGGATGTGCTCACGAGTTTGCGGCATCGGACCATCAGCGGCCGAGCAAACCAGGATAGCGCCATCCATCTGAGCAGCACCAGTGATCATGTTCTTCACGTAGTCGGCGTGACCCGGGCAGTCAACGTGCGCATAGTGACGCACGGCCGAGTCATACTCAACGTGAGCAGTGTTAATGGTGATGCCACGAGCTTTTTCTTCTGGGGCGCTATCGATCTTGTCGAAGTCAACTTTAGCCGAACCGAAAACTTCGGAACAGACGCGAGTCAGAGCGGCAGTCAGCGTAGTCTTACCGTGGTCGACGTGACCAATGGTGCCTACGTTGACGTGCGGCTTATTACGTTCGAACTTTTCCTTAGCCATCGAAATCACCCCTAGGAGAAGAATTAAGCAAGTCACACTAGCCATTAAAACAAAGGCAGATATTTTCATATCTGCCTTGTTATATGGAGCTCTTGAGCGGATTTGAACCGCTGACCTCACCCTTACCAAGGGTGTGCTCTACCAACTGAGCTACAAGAGCGAAACACTTTGCACAACCTGCAAACTTGGAGCGGGTAGCGGGAATCGAACCCGCATCATCAGCTTGGAAGGCTGAGGTTCTACCACTAAACTATACCCGCGTAAGCTTGCAGCTCACGCTAAAAATGGTGGAGGGGGAAGGATTCGAACCTTCGAAGTCGTAGACGTCAGATTTACAGTCTGATCCCTTTGGCCGCTCGGGAACCCCTCCTAAGCGAGCCGGCATTCTACATCATGCCAGCCTTCTGTCAAGCATTTTCTCATTAAAAACCTGAGGTTAGCTGCGTTGACCTCGCTTTGCACCGTTGACCGCTAAAGGTCTTCACTGCGAAGCGGGCGCCATTCTATGCAACCTATTCAGCAGTTGCAACCCCCTCGCACGGCATTATTTTATGTTTTAACTCATTGAATTCTTTAGCAAGGTTCTGCAGCACGGAATCATCAGCCAAACGCCTGCTCTCTGGAACCACGCGCATCCAATATCCAACAGAATCAGGAAGAGAAACCGATAGCTGCTGAACCTTGATATCAAGAGCAGCCAAACGCTGCTCAAGCGTCTTTGCCGTTTCCTGACGAGCAAAACCACCCAGATAAAGGCAATTGGTATCTGCCTGCACAGATTTACCCTTATCACGCGCAGCCGCTGCATCAGGCGTTTCACTCAGCAGACGAATGTCCTGCTGCGAACCTTTATACAAACTTAACGGAGTGACGTCCTTTGCCCGCAAGGGCGCCTCCTGTTGGTGCCAGACGTAATAGAACACATTGAGGACCAGCAACAGCAGAAACAACCAACGCATATAAACCTCAGGACAATGGGCACGCCATGGCCAAACCTACGAAGACGAGATCCGGCACCACCCGCGCCTCTGGCACGACTCCGGAAACCAGGCCTGCATCACCACCAGTGAGGAACACCGAGAATTCCTGCCCCCAATAGCTGCGCGCCAGCTCCAGTTGTGTCAGGACAAACCCTCTCAACATCAATGAACATCCACGCTCCACGGCCTCCACCGTATTTCGACCCGGCTCAAAGCTCTCGAGCGCCCTGGATGCCGCAAGATCGTCATAGCGGATTCGCCGGGTGTGGGTGCGCAACTGGTTACGCATCAAGGGCATTCCTGGACAAATGAAACCTCCAAGGTGCTGGCCATCCGCCGCAATAAAGTCTGCAGTAAGCGCAGTACCAAAATCGAGAACCAGGCAAGCTCCCGAGGCAAGATGAAATGCGCCAAGCATCGCAAGCCAGCGATCAAGGCCCAGCCGCTGATAATCCTCGTAACCGTTGCGGACCCCAGACATTTCACGAACCGGTGCCGCACAGGACACCGTTACACCGAATGCATCGACCAGCAAGGAAACTAGCGCAGCGGTCTCCTCATTAGTCCTTACACTTACCAGGCGACAGTACTTGAGATTCAAGCCATCACAGCCGCGCAAACTTTCCAACAGGGCCAGATCCGAGTCGACCGCCCCMTCAGCAACCACGCGTGCCGCGTCTGCGTGCAATACACGCCACTTAATAAAGCTGTTCCCGCAGTCGAGCTCAAGAATCATCGCGCAACCTCAGACTTAGCTCACCACCACTAAACACCTTTTCTACGCCACCCACGTTCAAACGCAATGCGCCTTGACCATCAATTCCTATCACCTCACCATCAATCCGGTTCACTCCGGCGATCAGCGAAACCGCGCGCCCCTGCCATAGATGTCCTTGCTCCCACTCAGCCTGAAGCGCCGAAAACCCTGCCGACTGGTGACGACTCAGATGCTCTTGGAGAACAACGCCCAAACGCGCCACTAGAAGATTACGATCAAACGCCCTACCCGCTTCGAGACGCATAGAAGTCCATTGCTGATCAACCTCATCAGCCATCTGCATATTTACATTGATTCCCACACCCAGAACGACATGACACACATCAGCAGGATCCCCAACCAACTCCAACAATATGCCGGCGATTTTCTTTTCACCCACCAGGACATCGTTAGGCCACTTCAAACCAGCTTCGGCTATACCCAGATCGCGCAGCGTTTGCATCACGGCAAGGCCGACGACCAGGCTAAGCCCTTCGAGCTGCCGCATCCCACCATCAATTCGCAGCACGAGGCTATAGTAAATATTTTCGGCAAACGGGCTCACCCACTTGCGGCCGCGTCGACCGCGACCAGCAGTTTGTCGCTCCGCAAGAACAAGAAACGGCGCAGCCATTCCGCGCTCTATAGAGCGCAAAGCTTCAGCGTTAGTGGAATCAATCGAATCAAAGACTATTACGGGCCAGCCGCAAGCAGGTGAATGTTCACTGATCTCCACGGCGTTGAGTAGCGTCAATGGCGCACTCAACTGGTAACCACGACCGCGCACCTTGTGGATAGAAAGCCCTAACTCGGCCTCGAGGTGCTGGAGCTGTTTCCACACAGCGCTACGACTGATACCTAGAGCAGCGCCCAGCGCTTGGCCAGAATGGAAACGACCGTCCTTCAGGAGCTTTAACAACGTCAGCATGCAAGTATCGCCTCACAATGAGGTCCGCATGATAGCCATGCCCCAGACCGTTGCATAGAAATCGTAAGAGTCAACTTTCTCGCAGGCAAAACAAAACCCCAACTGCTTTCGCAATTGGGGTTTCGGAATTTAATCTTGACGATGACCTACTCTCACATGGGGAAACCCCACACTACCATCGGCGATGCATCGTTTCACTGCTGAGTTCGGGATGGGATC
>NZ_JBFTMM010000006.1:0-219934 GCF_056396945.1 Pseudomonas sp. 05N432
ACCGAAGAAGCTATGGGATCGACTCGGGCTGGTCTCAATACTGGATACGATAAACCGGCTTAATCGCATAACCTGAACCGCCGTATACGGAACCGTACGTACGGTGGTGTGAGAGGACGGCGGTTGTGAAGCCGCCTCCTACTCGATTGCGCCCAGTTGTGTCTTGCAGTGGGTGTTGTGTTAGAGCGCGTTGCGAGGCGGTCAATGGGACGGTGCCCGCAAAACTTTCATCTTGCTCCGTAGCGCCTATGATTTGTGTGGGTGGTCGAGCCCTCTGGTATCAGTCATTTTTCAACGTTTCATCAGTGGAAAACGGTCCCATGAAAACGATGTTTGGTAGCCTGATACGCAACATTGGCCTGATTTCCCTGGGCAGCGTGCTGATCGCCACTGCTGCTCTGGCCGAGGAGGCACCGGGTATGCGTATCGGCGTGCGCGGTGAAATCACCGGGGTGTCCGAAGAGGTCTTGAAGGTGCACGCCAACACGGGCGAGAACGTGGTCATCCAGTTGACCAAGGATACCCAGGTTCGCGCCGTAACCCCGGCCAACATCGAAGACATCAAGCCCGGCAGCTATATTGGCTCAGCGGCAATACCGCAAGACGATGGCACGCTCAAGGCACTGGAAGTGCATGTGTTTCCACCTGAAATGGCCGGAACCGGCGACGGCCACCGTCCGTTCGATCTGGTCAAGGGCAGTAGCATGACTAATGGCATCGTCGCGGATCTGGTGGTCAGCAATGGCCGAGTCCTGACTGTCAATTACAAGGGCGGCCGGCAGACCATCCTTGTGCCGGAAGATGTGCCGATCGTCAACCTGACACCGGCTGACCGCAGCCTGCTCAAAGTCGGGGTCAAGGTCGTGTTGTTCGCTACCCAAAGCGCTGACGGTACCCTGACGGCGCAATCGATTTCGGCCGGCAAGGATGGCGTGGCGCCGCCGATGTGAGTTACCGGCGGGTATGAAAAAGGCGACTACTGAGGTCGCCTTTTTCATTGCTGGTCCAGCGCTTACTGCCCGTTGTAAATCTGATCGAAAACCCCGCCATCGTTGAAGTGGGTTTTCTGCACACTGCGCCAGTCGCCGAAGGTTTTTTCTACCGACAGGAAGTCGACTTTCGGGAAACGGTCGGTGTACTTGGCCAAAACGGCCGGGTCACGCGGACGCAGGTAGTTGGCGGCGGCGATTTCCTGGCCTTCCGGGGACCACAGGTACTTCAGATATTCCTCGGCGGCAGCGCGGGTGCCTTTCTTGTCGACGACCTTGTCGACCACGCTCACCGGCGGCTCGGCTTCGGCGGAGACGCTTGGGTAGATGACTTCGAACTGGTCGCGGCCGAATTCACGGGCGATCATTTCCGCTTCGTTCTCGAAGGTCACCAGCACGTCGCCGATCTGGTTGGTCATGAAGGTGGTGGTGGCGGCGCGGCCGCCGGTGTCGAGTACCGGGGCTTGTTTGAACAGCTTGCCGACGAAGGCCTTGGCCTTGTTCTCGTCACCACCGTTTTTCAGCACGTAACCCCAGGCCGACAAATAGGTGTAGCGGCCGTTGCCCGAGGTTTTCGGGTTCGGCACGATCACTTGCACGCCGTCCTTGAGCAGGTCGGGCCAGTCTTTCAGGGCTTTCGGGTTGCCCTTGCGTACGATAAACACGGTGGCGGAAGTGAACGGCGCGCTGTGGTCCGGCAGGCGAGTTACCCAGTTGTCCGGGACCAGTTTGCCGTTGTCGACCAGGGCGTTGATATCGGTCGCCATGTTCATGGTAATGACGTCAGCCGGCAGGCCATCGATCACGGAACGGGCCTGTTTGCTGGAGCCGCCGAAGGACATCTGCAAGGTGATGTTTTCGTTGTGCTCGGCTTGCCAGTGTTTCTGGAAGGCAGTGTTGTAGTCCTTGTAGAAATCACGCATCACGTCATAGGACACGTTGAGCAGGGTCGGTGCGGCCTGGGCCACGTTGGCGAGGGTCAGGCCAGCGGCCAGAAGTGAGGCGGCAAAGATCTTTTTCACTGCACATTCCTTTTGTTCGAGATGAAGGCGATTTGCCGTCGACTATAGCCGGGGCCACATATCCCTTTAAAGATTAAAAAGCACTGTGCTTATTCTATTTTCTTGAACAGTGCGTTACCGCAGCGTGAGCAAAATGCCGCGCTGTGTTCATGCTGATTTTTGCGGCACACCGGGCAGTCATGTTGCAACTGTTCGCCGCGCATGGCGTTGGCCAGTTCGGCGGTAAAAATCCCGGTGGGGACAGCGATGATCGAGTAACCGGTGATCATCACCATCGCCGAGATAACCTGCCCAAGCGCAGTCCTGGGCACGATGTCGCCGTAGCCGACGGTGGTCAGGGTGACGATCGCCCAATAGATCCCTTTGGGAATGCTGGTAAAGCCATGCTCCGGGCCTTCGACTACATACATCAGTGTGCCGAACACCGTTACCAGCGTGCAGACGCTGAGCAGGAATACGATGATTTTCTGTTTGCTGCCCCGCAGGGCGTCGAGCAGGTAATGGGCCTGCTTCAGGTAGGGGAGCAGTTTGAGCACGCGAAAGATCCGCAGCATACGGATGATCCGGATGATCAGCAGGTACTGCGCGTCGCTGTAATACAGCGCAAGGATGCCTGGAACAATCGCCAGCAAATCCACCAGCCCGTAAAAACTGAAGGCGTAACGCAGCGGCCTGGGCGAGCAGTACAAGCGCAACATGTACTCGACCAGGAAGATCAGGGTAAAGCCCCACTCGATGTACGCCAGGGTGTTGGCGAAGTTCTGATGAACGTCATCAATGCTGTCAAGGATCACCACCACCAGGCTGGCAAGGATGATCAGCAGCAGCGTTTTATCGAAGCGCCGCCCGGCCACCGTGTCGGTATGGAAAATCATCACGTACAGGCGCTTGCGCCACGTGTCGTTGCTGTCCATTCAAATCGCCTTGGCCATAAATCAGCGCAGCCTAGGTTGATTCTCCGAGGTTTGGCAAGGCGCACCGTCTGTGGCTGCTTGGCGCAGCAGGCGAATACCCGAGCGCAGCAACCAGCAGGCGAGAATGAACGGCGCGGTCAAGGTCGCCAACCCCATGGCAGCGAACGCCGGTGTGAGGAGGATCGCCAGTGCGATGCCCAGCAGCGGCAGCCAGGGTTGGCGGGATTGTTGACTGAGGGCGAGGGCGGCCAGTGCCGGGTTGTAGCCATGCAGGCCGAGCAATGCGCCGGGAGTCTCGTTCAGCCACAAGGCGCAGAGCAGACCCGCGGCGGAACCCGTCAGTGCCCAGAGCGCGGCGCGGCGATTGGCAAGCAGCAACCCGGCGGCGATCAACACACCCGCCAGGGGATGGTCGAGGAAGATGACTTGGCCCAGGCCTTTGAACTCGGCGCCGAACAGGCTCAGGGCGTCGAGTTCCGGCAGTGGCGCAGGTGCCGAATGAGGCGCGGCAGCAACGCTCAGCAGTATCCAGCCCAACCCCACGAAAGGTGCGGTGTAGGCGGGCAGAAAATGCTGGTCGCGAGTGCGCTTGAGCCATTGCTGGGTGACGATCGCACTCAGTCCACCGCTGGCGAGGATCAGTGGCGGCAGCATGGCCGACCAACGAAATTGCAGGCTCAACAAGAGGCCGAGCAAGACGCCGTTGTAGCTGAAGAGCCCGGCTTGGCGATCAGCCTTGGCGTAGCCGCGACGTTGCGCGGTGAGCAAGCCGGCCACGCCACCCAGGAGGGCACCGCCGAATAACGTTGGAGCAGTAAACAGGATGGCCAACAGGCACAGCAGACCGCACAGCGGATGGCGCTGGAGGAAAATCTGACTGAAGCCGTTGAGCAGGGCAGTGGCCCAGTCGGGGCAGTGGGTGTTGAAGTGGTTGGCAGGCATGATGGGGGTCTGTGGTGTATCTGGGGAAACGTGTCGCCTGCATCGCGAGCAGGCTCGCTCCCACCCTGAATCTGCGTTCAGTCATTGGATCTGTGGCAACACAAAACCCATGTGGGAGCGAGCTTGCTCGCGATGAGGCCGGAACAGGCGCTAAATCAACGTCTCGATACGCAGGGAGTTAGTGGATCCCGGCTGACCGAAAGGCACGCCCGCAGTGATCAGCAACGTGTCGCCACGCTTGGCCATGCCTTGCGCCTGGGCGATTTCCAGCGCGGTGGAGCACACCTCGTCGACCTGCCGCAAACGGTCGTTGACCACCGAGTGGACGCCCCACGCTACGCTCAAGCGCCGCGCGGTTGAAAGGTTCGGCGTCAGGTTGAGGATCGGCACTGCTGGCCGCTCCCGCGCCGCACGCAAACTCGAACTGCCGGACTCGCTGTAGTTCACCAGCACCGCTACCGGCAGGATGTTGCTGATCCGGCGGATCGCGCAGCTGATGGCGTCCGAGGTCGTGGCTTCGGCTTTTGGCCGGCTGACATCCAGTTGCGCCTGGTAATCCGGACCGCTTTCAACCTGGCGGATGATCTTGCTCATCATCTGCACCGCTTCGAGCGGGTAATCGCCAGAAGCGGTTTCCGCCGACAGCATCACCGCGTCAGCCCCTTCGGCCACGGCGTTGGCGACGTCGGTGACTTCGGCACGGGTCGGCGCCGGGGAGAAGCGCATCGACTCAAGCATCTGGGTCGCCACCACCACCGGTTTGCCGAGCTGACGGCAGGTGCTGATGATGTCTTTCTGGATCTGCGGCACGCTCTCGGCCGGCACTTCCACACCCAGATCGCCACGGGCAACCATGATCGCGTCGCTCAGTTCGGCGATTTCGCGTAGTTGTTCAACGGCCGACGGCTTCTCGATTTTCGCCATCAAGAAGGCTTTGTTGCCGATCAGCGCGCGCGCTTCACGAATGTCTTCAGGGCGCTGCACAAATGACAGCGCGACCCAATCGACACCCAGCTCCAGACCGAAACTCAGGTCGCGACGATCCTTGGCGGTCAGCGGGCTGAGGTCGAGCACCGCTTGCGGCACGTTGACGCCTTTGCGGTCCGACAGCTCGCCGCCATTGAGCACCGTGGTGTCGATGGCATCGGCGTACTTGGTCACCACCCGCAAACGCAGTTTGCCGTCGTCCAGCAACAGGTCCATGCCGGGTTCCAGCGCGGCGATGATTTCCGGGTGCGGCAGGTTGACCCGACGCTCGTCACCCGGCGTGGTGTCGAGATCCAGGCGCAGGGCCTGACCGCGCACCAATTGCACCTTGCCCTCGGCAAATTGGCCGACCCGCAGCTTCGGACCTTGCAGGTCCATCAGAATGCCCAGCGGGTAATTGAGCTGGCGCTCGACTTCACGAATCCACTGGTAACGCTTGGCGTGGTCGGCGTGATCGCCGTGGCTGAAGTTCAGGCGAAAGATGTTTACGCCGGCTTCGACCAGCTCGCGGATGTCATCAATGCCGTCGGTCGCGGGGCCGAGGGTGGCGAGGATTTTGACCTTTTTGTCAGGCGTCATGTTCAGGGCTCTCGAGGATCAGGATGGCGCGGAAGTCGTTGACGTTGGTACGTGTCGGCTCGGTGACGATCAGCCCGTCGAGCGCGGCGAAATAGCCATAGCCATTGTTGTTGTCCAACTCGTCGCTGGCGCTCAAGCCCAGGGCGGCAGCGCGGGCGTAGCTGTCCGGGGTCATGATCGCGCCAGCGTTGTCTTCGGAGCCGTCGATGCCATCGGTATCACCGGCCAGCGCGTAGACGCCGGGCAGGCCTTTGAGGCTGTCGGTCAGGCTCAGCAGGAACTCGGCGTTGCGTCCGCCTCGACCATTGCCGCGGACGGTGACGGTGGTTTCGCCGCCGGAGAGAATCACGCAGGGCGCCGCCAACGGCTGACCGTGCAGCACCACTTGGCGCGCGATGCCGGCATGGACTTTCGCCACTTCGCGGGATTCGCCTTCCAGATCACCGAGGATCAACGGGCTGAAACCGGCCTGGCGGGCTTTCACCGCTGCCGCTTCCAGGGATTGCTGGGGGCGGGCGATCAACTGGAAATGGCTGCGAGCAAGGCTCGGATCATCCGGTTTTACGGTTTCCGATTCAGGGCTTTGCAACCAGCTGCGTACCGACGGCGGAACCTCGATGGCGTAGCGCTTGAGGATCGCCAGGGCTTCGGCCGAAGTGCTCGGATCGGCCACTGTCGGGCCGGAAGCGATCACGGTGGCGAGGTCGCCCGGGACATCGGAAATCGCGTAGGTGTAAACCGTCGCTGGCCAGCAGGCTTTACCGAGACGGCCGCCCTTGATCGCCGAGAGGTGCTTGCGCACGCAGTTCATCTCGCTGATGGTTGCGCCGGATTTGAGCAGGGCTTTGTTGATTGCCTGTTTGTCGGCCAGAGTGATGCCGGCTGCGGGCAAGGCCAGCAAAGCCGAACCACCGCCCGAGAGCAGGAAGATTACCCGGTCGTCTGCGCTCAGGTTACTGACCAGCTCCAGCACCCGTTTGGCCACGGCCAGACCGGCTGCATCAGGCACCGGGTGGGCGGCTTCGACCACTTCGATTTTTTCGCAAGGGGCGCCGTGACCATAGCGGGTGACCACCAGGCCAGACACTTCGCCCTGCCAGCAGCGCTCGACCACCTGGGCCATGGCTGCGGCGGCTTTGCCGGCACCAATGACGATCACCCGACCGCTGCGATCTTTCGGTAAATGGGCTTCGAGGACATGCTGCGGATGGGCCGCGTCGATGGCTGTGGCAAACAGCTCGCGCAGGAATTGTTGCGGATCGACCGACATGGCGGGCTCCCGGAATTCTTGTTATTTGGAGGGCAACTCGGTTCCCTGTGGGAGCGAGCCTGCTCGCGATTCAGGCACCACGGTGTTTCAGGCGTATCCGCGGTGACTTCATCGCGAGCAGGCTCGCTCCCACAGGTTTTGTGCTGGGTTTATTTATCGCGAATCGAGAAGTTCGCCATGTGTTCCAGACCCTTGATCAGCGCCGAGTGGTCCCAGTTGCTGCCGCCGAGGGCCGCGCAGGTGCTGAACACTTGCTGGGTGCCTGCGGTATTGGGCAGGTTGATGCCCAGCTCGCGCGCACCGGCCAGTGCCAGGTTGAGGTCCTTCTGATGCAGGCTGATGCGGAAGCCTGGATCGAAGGTGCCTTTGATCATGCGCTCGCCGTGTACTTCAAGGATCTTCGAGGAGGCGAAACCGCCCATCAACGCTTCACGGACCTTGGCGGGATCGGCACCGTTCTTCGAGGCGAACAGCAGCGCTTCGGCCACGGCCTGGATGTTCAGCGCCACGATGATCTGGTTCGCCACTTTGGCGGTTTGACCGTCGCCATTGCCGCCGACCAGGGTGATGTTCTTGCCCATGCTCTGGAACAGTGGCAGCGCACGTTCGAACGCATCGCTGTCGCCACCGACCATGATGCTCAGGGTCGCGGCCTTGGCGCCGACTTCACCACCGGACACCGGAGCGTCGAGGTATTGCGCGCCTTTGTCGTTGATCTTCGCCGCGAAGGCTTTGGTCGCGGTCGGCGAGATCGAACTCATGTCGATGACCACTTTACCTTTGCCAACACCGGCGGCGACGCCGTCGGCACGGAACAGCACGTCATCGACCTGCGGGGTATCCGGCACCATGATGATGATGAATTCGGCTTCCTGAGCGACTTCTTTCGGGCTCGCCAGGGCGACCGCCCCAGCGGCGACCAGGTCAGCCGGAGCAGGGTCGTGGTGCGCCGACAGGAACAGGCTGTGACCGGCTTTCTGCAGGTTCAACGCCATTGGGTGGCCCATGATGCCGGTGCCGATAAATCCGATTTTAGCCATGAGAAAATCCTCTTGTTTTTATTGCTGCTTCAAGCAAATTGGGGAGCGCTGCTTTATGTGGGAGCGAGCCTGCTCGCGATGTGGCCATAACATTCGACATCTCTGTAGCCTGTTACGCCGCTACTGCGAGCAGGCTCGCTCCCACAGGTTTCGCTTTAGATTGCGTTGTGGGTTTTCAACCAGCCAAGGCCCGCTTCCGTGGTGGTCAGCGGCTTGTATTCACAACCGATCCAGCCCTGGTAACCGATGCGGTCCAGGTGTTCGAACAGGAAGCGGTAGTTGATTTCACCGGTACCCGGCTCGTTGCGGCCCGGATTGTCGGCCAGTTGAATGTGGTTGATCTCTTCCAGGTGCGTGGCCATGGTGCGGGCCAGGTCACCCTCCATGATTTGCATGTGGTAGATGTCGTACTGCAGGAACAGGTTGGCACTGCCCACTTGTTCGCGAATCGACAGTGCCTGGGCGGTGTTGTTCAGGTAGAAGCCCGGGATGTCGCGGGTATTGATGGCTTCCATCACCAGTTTGATGCCCACCGCTTGCAGCTTGTCGGCGGCATATTTGAGGTTGGCGACAAAGGTCTTTTCCACGGTGGCGTCGTCGACGCCTTGTGGGCGGATACCGGCCAGGCAGTTGACTTGGGTGTTACCCAGGACCTGTGCATAAGCGATCGCCAGATCGACACCGGCACGGAACTCTTCCACGCGATCCGGATGGCAGGCGATCCCGCGTTCACCTTTGGCCCAGTCACCGGCCGGCAGGTTGAACAGCACTTGGGTCAGACCGTTGGCATCCAGTTGAGCCTTGATATCGGCGGAGCTGAAATCGTAAGGGAACAGGTATTCGACACCGCTGAAGCCGGCTTTGGCGGCCGCTTCGAAGCGGGCAAGAAAATCCTGCTCGGTAAACAGCATGGACAGGTTGGCTGCGAAACGCGGCATGGTGGTCTCCTGTAAAAAATATGTGCCTGTAGCAGCTGCCGAGGCACGAGGCTGCGTTGGGCTGCGAAGCGGCCCCCGACGGCGGTCCTGCGGACACGCAACGCAGCCTCGTGCCTCGGCAGCTGCTACAGGTGACAAGTCATTCTTAATCCAGCAACGAAATCGCCGTCGGTGCGTCGCTGCCGACCAGCGCCAGGTCTTCGAATTCGTTGACGGCGTTGATCTCGGTGCCCATGGAAATGTTGGTCACGCGCTCCAGGATAATCTCGACGATCACCGGAACCTTGAACTCCTCGATCAGCTCCTCGGCCTTGCGCAGGGCAGGGGCGATGCCCGCCGGTTCGAACACTCGCAACGCCTTGCAACCCAGGCCTTCGGCAACGGCTACGTGGTCCACCCCGTAACCATTGAGCTCCGGTGCGTTGAGATTGTCGAAGGACAATTGCACACAGTAGTCCATGTCGAAACCGCGCTGCGCCTGACGGATCAGACCCAGGTACGAGTTGTTCACCACAACGTGGATGTACGGCAGTTTGAACTGCGCGCCCACCGCCAGTTCTTCGATCATGAACTGGAAGTCATAGTCGCCCGAGAGTGCCACGACCTTGCGGCTCGGATCGGCCTTGACCACGCCCAGCGCTGCCGGAATGGTCCAGCCCAGAGGGCCGGCCTGACCGCAGTTGATCCAGTGACGCGGTTTGTAGACGTGCAGGAACTGCGCGCCGGCAATCTGCGACAGACCGATGGTGCTGACGTAGCAGGTGTCTTTGCCGAACACCTGGTTCATCTCTTCGTACACGCGCTGCGGTTTGACCGGCACGTTGTCGAAGTGAGTCTTGCGGTGCAGGCTGGCCTTGCGCTGCTGGCAGTCTTGCAGCCAGGCGCTGCGGTCCTTCAGTTTGCCGGCGGCTTTCCACTCGCGGGCCACTTCGATGAACATTTTCAGTGCCAGGCCGGCGTCGGAAACGATGCCCTGGTCCGGGGTGAACACGCGGCCGATCTGGGTCGGCTCGATGTCGACGTGGATGAATTTGCGGCCTTCGGTGTAGACGTCGACCGAACCGGTGTGACGGTTGGCCCAACGGTTACCCACACCCAGCACCACGTCGGACTTGAGCATCGTCGCGTTGCCGTAACGGTGCGAAGTCTGCAGGCCAACCATACCGACCATCAGCGGGTGATCGTCCGGGATCGTGCCCCAGCCCATCAGGGTCGGGATAACCGGAATACCGGTCAGCTCGGCGAATTCCACCAGCAGGTCGCTGGCATCGGCGTTGATGATGCCGCCGCCGGCTACCAGCAATGGACGTTCAGCCTGATCGAGCATGGCCAGGGCTTTCTCGACTTGCCTGCGGGTTGCCGCTGGCTTGGCCAGTGGCAGTGGTTCGTAGGCGTCGATGTCGAATTCGATYTCGGCCATCTGCACGTCGAACGGCAGGTCGATCAGTACCGGGCCTGGACGGCCGGAGCGCATTTCATAGAAGGCTTTCTGGAACGCGTAAGGCACCTGGCCCGGCTCCAGAACCGTGGTCGCCCACTTGGTCACCGGCTTGACGATGCTGGTGATGTCGACGGCCTGGAAGTCTTCCTTGTGCATACGGGCGCGGGGTGCCTGGCCGGTGATGCAAAGAATCGGGATCGAGTCGGCCGAGGCGCTGTAGAGCCCTGTGACCATGTCGGTACCGGCCGGGCCGGAGGTGCCGATGCACACGCCGATGTTGCCGGCCTTGGTGCGGGTGTAACCCTCAGCCATGTGCGAGGCGCCTTCAACGTGGCGAGCGAGGACGTGATCAATGCCGCCGACCTTTTGCAGAGCGGAGTACAGCGGGTTGATTGCAGCGCCCGGAATGCCAAAAGCGGTATCAACCCCTTCACGGCGCATCACCAGAACGGCGGCTTCGATTGCTCTCATTTTGCTCATGGTTTTGTGCCTCTTTACGTTTTGTAATTGTATACAAGTGGCTTTGCGCAGAGTGTATTCACGGCGGACGGCGCAGGTCAATCCATTTTCTCAAGCGGCTGTTTCATTCGTCGGAGGGCCATAAACACTGTGGCGTTTCGTCGCATGAGCCGAATTATGAGAATTATTGTATACAAAAAAATAATTCATTGTGTTCTATTTGTTGCATCGGGCTTCTCAACAAACAGAACCCCAAAGGCTTTCCCATAACAAGATAAGGACGGCACCATGAGCGCTTTAACCTTGAAAGTCGCAGTCAGCCTGACCAATCGGGCCATCGTTGCGGGGCGCAAGATCGCCGCGGCACCGCTGACCATTGCAGTACTCGATGCGGGTGGGCATTTGTTGAGCTTGCAACGCGAAGACGGCGCCAGCCTGCTTCGTCCGCAAATCGCTATCGGTAAAGCCTGGGGCGCGATCGCGCTGGGCAAGGGCTCGCGGCTATTGGCACTGGACGCGCAACAGCGCCCGGCGTTTATCGCGGCATTGAACAGCCTGGGGCAGGGCAGCGTGGTACCCGCACCGGGTGGGGTGCTGATTCGTGATCAGGACGGGGCTGTGCTGGGGGCCATCGGCATCAGTGGCGACACCTCGGACATCGACGAGCAATGTGCGATCAGCGCCATCGAAGACCAGGGGTTGCGGGCGGATGCGGGGGTGACGGCTTGATCTTCAGCGCCTGAACCATCGCCTTCGCGAGCAAGCCCGCTCTCACATTGGATCTCCTGTGTTGACAAATCCCCTGTGGGAGCGAGCCTGCTCGCGATGACTATCTACCAGACACATCCAGCTAAAGGTCTACCCTACCATCCGGCATTCACAGGTCTAGCCTTCTTCATGACTTGATCATGAAAGGGGCAAGGAAATGCCTGATTTACCCGCTTCACATCGCTTGCGCATTGGCCGGTATGCCGAGCCCAACCGAATTTACCTTCTGACTGCCAACACGCTTGGTAGAGAGCCTGTTTTCAACGACTTTGTCTTGGGTAGATTAGTTGTCGCACAGTTTCGCGCCGCGCAAGACCAAAGCTGTGCTAACTCATTGGCCTGGGTTGTCATGCCGGATCACTTTCATTGGTTGATCGAGTTGCAGCAGGGGTCGCTGAGTGGACTGATGCAAAGGACCAAATCATTGAGTACTAAAGCGGTGAACCTGTCCACCGGTCGTAAGGTCAGCCTTTGGCAGAAAGGCTTTCATGATCGTGCGCTGCGCCGCGAGGACGATCTCGTAAAGCTGGCTCGGTACATTGTGGCAAACCCACTGCGGGCAGGGTTGGTCGAGCGACTGGGCGATTATCCGCTGTGGGATGCTATCTGGGGTTGACCGAATATCGAGTTGCCCCCATCGCGAGCAGGCTCGCTCCCACAGGGGGCTTGTGAACACTACAGATCCAATGTGGGAGCGAGCCTGCTCGCGATGGGCGCGCTGCGGTCTACCTGTCCGGCTCGCAGCCCTTGAGCACCAACCGAATAATGGTCTGCGCCGCGGCTTCGTAGTCGCTTTCATCCAGCTTGGCCTTGCCGGTGACGGCGGAGATCTGCCAGTCGAAGTCGGCGTAGGTCTGGGTCGCGGCCCAGATGCTGAACATCAGGTGGTTGGGCTCGATCGGGGCGATCTGGCCGCGATCGATCCAGGTCTGGATGCAGTCGATGTTGTGCTTGGCTTGGGCGTTGAGCTGTTCGACCAGGTCGGCGCTCAGGTGCGGCGCACCGTGCATGATCTCGCTGGCAAACACCTTGGACGCGAACGGCAGGTCGCGGGAGATGCGAATCTTCGAACGAATGTAGCCGCTGAGTACTTCGCTCGGCACGCCGTCGGCGTTGAACGGCGTCGAGGCCTGGAGAATCGGCTCGATGATGCTTTCCAGGACCTCACGGTAGAGGTTTTCCTTGGATTTGAAGTAGTAATAGACGTTGGGCTTGGGCAACCCCGCCTTGGCCGCGATGTCACTGGTTTTGGTCGCAGCGAAGCCTTTGTCGGCAAACTCTTCACTGGCGGCACGCAGGATCAGTTCTTTGTTGCGCTCGCGGATAGTGCTCATAAACCAGGTGATTCCTTGCCGATACTGGCGGTTGCGCATGGTAGCACCGGCCTCGCGCAGCGCTCAAGAATGCCGCCTGCTGCGCCTCATCGTTTGCGCCTGTCTCAGGGCTGAACAAACGGCTGGATGGGCGAGTGAATGGCAGGCGCACCCCGCTAGAGTTCAAAGGAGCGATCAGGCCTTTTGGCCATTTCTTGTGTAAACGGCCCGGCATTCACTTCGCATCGTTGCGTTTGGTGTTTAGCTCGTTTGAGTGGGAGGTTGTGGGAAGGGGCAGGCGAGACAAATGTGCTTTGGTGATGGGGGCGGTGCTGCGCATGCGGTAACTTGAGGCGTCTCGCTTCTCACGCACCGAGCGCGTTATGCTCCGCGCACTTTTTTTGTGTAGGGAAGCCTGACCCATGGCTGGAAGCAGTTTGCTGGTGTTGATCGACGATATCGCCGCCGTACTCGACGACGTCGCGCTGATGACCAAGATGGCCGCGAAGAAAACCGCCGGCGTGCTCGGCGACGACTTGGCGCTCAACGCCCAGCAGGTATCCGGTGTCCGCGCCGAGCGGGAAATTCCGGTGGTCTGGGCCGTGGCCAAGGGCTCGTTTCGCAACAAACTGATCCTGGTGCCATCGGCGCTGGCGATCAGTGCATTCACTCCGTGGCTGGTCACGCCGTTGTTGATGGTCGGTGGGGCCTACTTGTGTTTCGAGGGCTTTGAAAAGCTTGCCCACTCGTTTTTGCACAGCAAGGCTGAAGATCAGGCGGAACACGCGCAGTTGGTCGAAGCTGTCGCTGATCCGGCGACAGATCTGGTGGCGTACGAACAGGACAAGATCAAAGGTGCGGTGCGCACCGACTTTATCCTTTCGGCTGAAATCATCGCCATCACCCTCGGCACCGTGGCCGGTGCAACGCTGATGCAGCAAGTGATCGTGGTGTCAGGCATTGCGATCGTCATGACCGCCGGCGTTTATGGCCTGGTGGCGGGTATCGTCAAACTCGATGACCTTGGCCTGTGGCTGACCCGCAAGCCCGGGCAAATGGCCAAAAGCATCGGCGGCGCGATCCTGCGCGCCGCGCCGTACATGATGAAAAGCCTCTCGGTGATCGGTACGGCGGCGATGTTCCTGGTCGGCGGCGGGATCCTGACCCATGGTGTACCGGTGGTGCATCACGCGATTGAAGGCGTCAGTCAGAGTGTCGGCGGTTTCTCATGGATTGTCCCGAGTTTGCTCAACGCGGCAGCAGGGATTATTGCGGGGGCGGTGGTGTTGGCGGGTGTGATGGCAGTGAGCAAAACCTGGAAAACGGTGAAAGGCTGAAGCCAGGACACATTCCAAAGGCAACAAATATCAAATGTGGGAGCGAGCCTGCTCGCGATAGCGATCTAACCGTCAACATCAATGTTGAGCGTACTGGCCTCATCGCGAGCAGGCTCGCTCCCACAGTGGATTTGTGGTGTTTGAGATACCTATGAAAAAGGCCATTCGATCCGCTCGAATGGCCTTTTTTGTTACCCGCTGAATGCCTTACTCGGCGATCTGCAACTTGCGCGCTTCGGTGTACACGTAACGCACCTTCTCGTACTCGAACGGCGAGTTCAGCTGGCCATAGCGGAAGTTGGTCTGATAGCGCTTGTCGATGCTGCGCAGAACCCAGATTTCCGGATGGTTTTCGCTGACTTTCGACACGTTCAGGTAGTTGATCGCCGACTCCGCCGTATAGTCGACCGCGAGGCCTGCGGTATCACGCAGGTTCGAGGGGCCGAGGATTGGCAGTACGAAGTAAGCGCCGCCCGGAACCCCGTAGAAGCCCAGCGTCTGGCCGAAGTCTTCGACCTGGCGCGGCAGGCCCATGGCGGTGGCCGGGTCCCACAGGCCGCCGATGCCGAGGGTCGTGTTGAGCAGCAGTCGCCCGGTGATGTCCAGCGAACGCTGGCCCTTGAACTGCAGCAGGCTGTTCACCAGATTGGGTACGTCACCCAGGTTGTTGAAGAAGTTGCTGACGCCCGTGCGCAGGAAGCTTGGGGTGATGTAGCGATAACCGTCGACCACCGGCAGGAACACCCATTGGTCGAACCGGTAGTTGAAGTGGTAGACCCGACGGTTCCACGACTCCAGCGGGTCATAGACACTCAGCGCATTCAGGGTCGAGCGTTCGAACTCACGCTGGTCCAGCCCCGGGTTGAACTTTAGTTTGGTCATCGGCTCGGTGAAGCCGTCCTGATCAACCACCGTCGTGGAGTTGGCCTTGCTGTTGTCGGCATGGGCATAGCCGACTGCGCTAAGCAGTGCAGCGAGCAGAAGGAGGTGTTTAGCCACGGAAGAACTCCAGCATGGCGTCGGCATTGACGCGGTAGTTGAGGTTGCCGCAATGGCCGCCGTGAGGATAAACCGTCAGGCGATTGCCGAAGGTTTTACGCAAGAAACCGAGGTCGCCCGGGCCGAGGATCACATCGTCAGCATTGTGCATCACGGCAATTTTCGGGCTGTCGTGCAGGTAGTCCTTGAGCGCGTAGAGGCTGACCTGGTCAATCAACTGCAAGATGCTGCCGCCATCGGTACGGGCACGCCACATCGGGATCACCTGCTCGGTGAGATAGCAGTCGAAATCACATTGCAGTGCACGCTTGAGGAATGGCTCGAGGCTGGTGCCTTCGGTGATCGGAAACTTGGGCGGGGTGATCAGGCCGCGTCGGTTGATCAGGTCCGAGGTGAAGGTGATGTCGGCGGCCGAAAAGCGGAACGAGGTGCCGATCAGCATGGCCATCTGTTCGTTGCTCAAGTGCTGTTTCGATTGCTGGAAGTCATAGACCAGCGCGTCGTTGAGGTCGATGTAGCCTTTTTGCTGGAAGTAGCGCGTCAGCTTGTTGAGCATCAGTTCATAGAACGTGGTGCTGTTGTTGATGCCCTTGACCTCGGTTTGTACCAGTTTGTCGAGGTTGGTGACAGAGGTGTAGAGGTTGACCGGAGGATTGAGCAGCAAGACTTTCTTGAAGTTGAAGCTGCGTCGGGTTTCATCCAGCTTGCTGACAAACGCCGCATCCAGTCCACCCAGGCTGTAGCCGGTGAGGTAGTAGTCGGTGATCGGCAGCTTCGGGTTTTGCGCACGAACCGCTTGCATCACGCGGTACATGTCCTCGGCGTCTTCCTTGGACACGCCCGGGGTGGCGAAGCGGGAAGCGGCGCTCATGAAGTCGAAACTGGTCGGTGAGGACAGCTGTACGACGTGATAACCGGCTTTGTAATAGAGCTTTTTCAGGTATTCGTTAATGCTGCTGTCGAAGCGTGCACCAGTGCCGGCAATCAGGAAAATCAACGGTGCGGCGTGATCCTGTGTGGCCATGCGATAGGTGAGCTTTTTCACTGGCCAGAAATTGTCTGGCAGGTCGAATTCGCGTTCCGGGCGCAGCTTCAGGGTGTGATCGGATTGATGGATCGCGTCATCGGACGGCAACTCGGGACGCAACTCCGGCGGGGTCGTGGCGATGGTCGCCTCGAACGGGTTGGTCAAGGGGTAGCCATAACTGACGGCGTCGATGTCTGCCGCCAGTGCGGACGCACTCAAAATAACGCCGCCTATCAAGGCAGCAAAGCGCAAGGAACGGAGCATGACTAAATCCCTTAGAGGAAGGTGCCTAGGGTCTGTACGAAAACTCGTCGAGCGGCGATCAGGCAAGGCAAAAACAGGCGAGGAAGCGGAGTTTAGGCCCCTAAATGAGCATTCCGAGCCTGTTTTTAACGCAGCCTGGTCGACGCGCAGACAGTTTCCGTACAGAGCCTAATGAGGTTCGCAGGCTATGACCACCGGTGTTGCGCCAAAGTGCCATGCGGCGGCACCAAAGAGGCTGAATTCGGATCAATAGCGGCTGAACGATACACTCTGCAGCGATTGTCTGAACAGATTTCTCATGGTCTCGCTTGCTTACGGCTGGCGGGCGATTAAGCTGGGCGCCGTTTTCGTTTATCGGAGTGCTTCATGTCCCGCCGTCTGCCCGTCATTATTTTGCTTATCGCCTTGCCGCTGTGGCTGGCCGCCAGTTATGGATTGCGTTATGTCCTGATGGAGGACGCCCAGTGGGTTGGTCTCTGTGTTGATGAGGCAAGCCGTTGGGAATGCCAGGCGCGCTCCACCCTTGGCCTGATGATTCACTTCAAGGTGATGGGCGGGGCTGCATTGGTGGCAGCAGTGTTGGGCTTTGTGGTGCCGGGACGGGCCGGCTGGTGGCTGGCGGTACTGGCGCTGGTGTTCGGGTTTCCGGCATTGGCGCTGTACAACACCAGCATTGCGGTATTTGCCGTAGTGATCGCGGGGCTGCGGTTGGTTCGGGCGCCACGCGCAGCCTGATAGACCGTCATCGCGAGCAGGCTCGCTCCCACATGGATTGCACAAAACCTGTGGGAGCGAGCCTGCTCGCGATAGCACCGATAGGTGCTCTATACAAATTAAATGTTGCGAACCCGCAAGCTGCGCCACAGCGCGGCAACCATCAGCAGACAAACCAGCGCCCAGCCCCAGGCTTGCTGGTTGAACAGGCCTTCACGGTACAGCTGCGGGGCAATGCTGGCGCCGATGATGAAGGTCAGCAGCGCGATTTCCCGGCGTGGTGCATTGACCGGACGAATCAGATAGACCAGCGCTGGCAGCAGCAGGGCGGCGCTTGGGAAGCTGCGATAGCGCGGTTCGAACACCAGCCCCAGCATCATCACAGCACATGCGAATCCGGCGGCAGCGAGCAGCCAGCCAGCGCGACGTTCCAGTGCATTGAAAGCGCGTTCACGCCAACCGGTTCTGGCGCTGAGGAACAACGCCGCATGGGCCAGCACCAGGAAGTTCAGGCCGGTCAGCAACGCAGCCCAGATCCACTCATCGGCAAAGCGGCTGGTGACGCGCGCCAGTTCACCCCAGGTGCCAATGGAGCACGCAGCGACTGCACCGAGCAGTGGCAGCATCAACGCTGCGCGAGTGCTGCGTACACGGCCGCCCAGCATCAGCGTACCGAGGAAGATCAGGCTGCCGACTGCCAGCCATTGCGACCAGAACGGCAGGTTGGTGACGGGGCCTGCCAGCACGCCCTTGTCCTGGCGGTTTGCATCGAACAGCCCCCAATAACCACCGACCGCACCTTCGCTGGCGCGTTTCCACGGTTGGTCAAAGGCTTCGATCAGGTTGTAGTGCCAGCCTTGTTGCTCGGCCATCGCCACAAAACCACGAATGAACTTGGCTTCATTGACTCGGCTCGGTACAGCGGTTTCCCGTTGACGGCCTTCACTCGGCCAGCCGGTTTCGCCGATCAGCACGTCCTTGGGCGCGAAGCGACTGCCGAAGATCTGCCGAACCTCGGCGACGTGCTGGAGGGCTGCGTCGATGTTGGACGGCTCATCTTCCCAGTACGGCAGCAAGTGGATGGTCAGGAAGTCCACCGCCGGGGCGACTTCAGGATGCTTGAGCCAGAACTCCCAGACGTCGGCGTAGGTCACCGGCTGTTTGACGTGGCTCTTGACGTGGTTGATCAGCTTGGCCAATTGCGCGCCGGTGACTTCCTTGCGCAGCAGGGTTTCGTTGCCTACGATCACTGAACTGACCACGTCCGGGTTGGCGTTGGCCTCGGCGATCAGCAGTTCGATTTCCTTGGCAGTGTCCACCGGGTTGCTGTTGACCCAGGCGCCGATCATCAGTTTCAGGCCATGTTTGCGCGCCAGGTCCGGCAGCGCTTCGAGACCGGTCATCGAATAGGTGCGAATGCACTCGAAGCGGGTTGCCAGCAGCGCGAGGTCGGCGTCCATGCGTTCAGGGCGCAGTTTGAACGGCTGATCGAATGGCGATTGGTCCTTGTCGAACGGTGTGTACGAGGCGCACTGCAATTTGTGCGTGGCGCTGGCCACGTCCGGCAGCACCACCGGTTGACCGAGCCCGTACCAGTAACCACCGAGGGCAAACAGGCCAAGCAGGCAGGCGAATAGATAAGCGAAGAAGGGGAAGCGCGAGGTGGCGGGCATGGTCAGGCCGTCTGGGAACAAAGCCGCGCATCTTACCTGCATTTGTCCCGTGCTTGGTGACCTGCATGGTTTTGACATGCAAAGTTCAGGCGGGATTCGCAGGGGCATTTTTGCAGGGTGCGATTACTGGCGTTCTGATGTCGTTTCTCGATGCCTTGAGGTCGCAGGCAGAGCAGGTCGCCGCAGGCGCGAGGTTGATTATCGACTCGTCAGTACTCCGCTGATGTTCGAACGGGTTTGCGGTGAGGCGTGATGGGGGCGCTGGGCACCATAACAATACATTGACGCTGCTCGGCATCCGTCGGGCGCAGCACTTTCGGGGAAGTAACGATGAAGATGCGACGACTCTTGGGCGCAGGTGCGGCTTTGGTGCTGGCGATCAGTTCTACTGTGGCCAGCGCCGAAGGCAAGGCAGTGACGATCGGTTATGTCGATGGCTGGTCGGACAGCGTCGCCACAACCAACGTGGCTGCGGAAGTGATCAAGCAAAAGCTCGGCTATGACGTGAAACTGCAAGCCGTGGCCACCGGGATCATGTGGCAGGGTGTGGCCACCGGCAAACTCGATGCAATGCTGTCAGCCTGGCTGCCAGTGACCCATGGCGAATACTGGGCGAAGAACAAGGATCAGGTCGTCKATTACGGCCCGAACTTCAAGGATGCGAAAATCGGTCTGATCGTGCCGGAGTACGTCAAGGCCAAGACCATCGAGGATCTTAAAACCGACGATAGCTTCAAAGGTCGTATCGTCGGCATTGACGCCGGTTCAGGCGTGATGCTCAAGACTGATCAGGCGATCAAGGATTACGGCCTGAGCAACTACACCCTCAAGGCCAGTTCCGGTGCCGGCATGATTGCCGAGCTGACCCGTGCCGAGAAGAAAAACGAATCCATCGCAGTCACCGGTTGGGTACCGCACTGGATGTTCGCCAAGTGGAAACTGCGCTTCCTGGAAGACCCAAAAGGCGTTTATGGCGCAGCTGAAACCGTAAACAGCATCGGTAGCAAGGAACTGGCAACCAAAGCGCCGGAAGTTGCGAAGTTCCTGAAGAACTTCCAGTGGGCGTCGAAAGACGAAATCGGCGAAGTCATGCTGGCTATCCAGGATGGTGCCAAACCTGAAGTGGCAGCGAAGGACTGGGTAGCCAAACACCCTGCGCGCGTCGCCGAATGGACTAAATAAACCCGGATAACGCTTCATCCCTGTGGGAGCGAGCTTGCTCGCGATGGCGGTGTAACAGTTGACAGATAGGTTGACTGATACGGCGCCATCGCGAGCAGGCTCGCTCCCACATTTATTTATATGCTGAAAATTGGCGAAATGGTCATGTCGTTCTAATACTAAGGTCGTCTGGAACCAGTTCCGCAGCCGCATAGAGTGGATACGTTCCAACTAAAATCTGTGCTGCGAGGATAAAAACAATGAACGACAGCATTTACCTCTCGATTCAAAACAGCCCGCGCTTCAAGGAGCTGGTTCGTAAACGAGAGCGGTTCGCCTGGATTCTCTCGGCGATCATGCTTGGGCTTTACTCGGGCTTCATCTTATTGATTGCTTATGGGCCGCATGTACTGGGGGCGAAAATCAGCCCTGAGTCATCGATTACCTGGGGCATACCGATTGGTGTAGGGCTGATTGTTTCGGCCTTCGTCCTGACGGCCATCTACGTACGACGCGCCAATGGCGAATTCGACGACCTGAACAATGCGATTCTCAAGGAGGCTCAGCAATGATCCGGCGTCTATTGGCAGCTTTAGGCATTACCGCCTTCGCACCGGCCGTTTGGGCGGCCGAGGCGCTTACCGGCGAAGTGCACAAACAACCGCTCAACGTGTCGGCGATCCTGATGTTCGTGGTGTTCGTCGGCGCAACGCTGTGCATCACCTACTGGGCTTCCCGGCGCACCAAGTCGGCAGCCGACTACTACGCGGCGGGCGGCCGGATCACCGGTTTGCAGAACGGCCTGGCGATTGCCGGTGACTACATGTCGGCGGCGTCCTTCCTGGGGATTTCCGCGCTGGTATTCGCGTCTGGCTACGATGGCCTGATCTACTCGATCGGCTTCCTGGTGGGCTGGCCGATCATTCTGTTCCTGATCGCCGAGCGCTTGCGTAACCTGGGTAAGTACACGTTTGCCGATGTGGCGTCCTACCGCCTGGGGCAAACCCAGATTCGCACCTTGTCAGCCTGTGGTTCGCTGGTGGTGGTGGCGTTCTACCTGATCGCGCAAATGGTCGGTGCCGGCAAGTTGATCCAGTTGCTGTTCGGGCTCGACTACTATGTCGCGGTGATTCTGGTGGGGATCCTGATGTGCCTTTATGTGTTGTTCGGCGGCATGCTGGCGACCACCTGGGTGCAGATCATCAAGGCCGTGCTGTTGTTGTCCGGCGCCTCGTTCATGGCGCTGATGGTGATGAAGTACGTCCACTTCGACTTCAATACGCTGTTCTCCGAGGCGGTCAAGGTTCACCCTAAAGGTGAAGCGATCATGAGCCCGGGCGGTCTGGTGAAAGACCCGATCTCGGCATTCTCCCTTGGCCTGGCGTTGATGTTCGGTACCGCTGGCCTGCCGCATATCCTGATGCGTTTCTTCACCGTGAGTGACGCTAAAGAAGCGCGCAAAAGCGTGCTGTATGCCACCGGCTTCATTGGTTACTTCTACATCCTGACGTTCATTATCGGCTTCGGTGCAATCCTGCTGGTCAGCACCAACCCAGCCTTCAAGGACGCTACGGGCGCGCTGGTGGGTGGCAACAACATGGCGGCGGTGCACCTGGCCAATGCGGTGGGCGGCAGTATCTTCCTCGGCTTCATCTCGGCAGTAGCCTTCGCCACCATTCTGGCGGTGGTTGCCGGTCTGACCCTGGCTGGAGCCACGGCGGTGTCGCACGACCTGTACGCCAGTGTGATCAAGAAGGGCAAGGCCAACGAGAAGGATGAGATCCGGGTTTCGAAAATCACCACCATCGCCTTGGGCGTGTTGGCGATTGTTCTGGGCATCCTGTTCGAAAGCCAGAACATCGCGTTCATGGTGGGCCTGGCGTTCTCGATCGCTGCCAGTTGCAACTTCCCGGTGCTTCTGCTTTCCATGTACTGGAAGAAGCTGACCACGCGCGGTGCAATGGTCGGCGGCTGGCTGGGGCTGGTCAGTGCGGTGGGCCTGATGGTGCTGGGTCCAACCATTTGGGTGCAGATCATGGGGCACGAGAAGGCGATCTTCCCGTATGAGTACCCGGCGCTGTTCTCGATGGCCATTGCCTTTGTCGGTATCTGGTTCTTCTCCATCACTGACAAGTCTGCGGCGGCTGACAATGAGCGGGCGCTGTTCTTCCCGCAATTCGTCCGTTCGCAGACCGGGTTGGGGGCGAGTGGGGCGGTGTCGCACTAACGTATAGGGCTGTATAAGCGTCTATATATAAGCAGCGTTAAACAGAAATGCCCCGGTCGAGAGATCGGGGCATTTTTTATGAGGAGTACGCTCTCCGTAGCAGCTGCCGAGCCCGCGAGGCTGCGTTCGGCTGCGTAGCGGCCGTAATCCCTACATGCACGATGCCCCTGAAGAAACGATGCGCCTGATTTGCGACTGCTACGCAGTCGAACGCAGCCTCGCGGGCTCGGCAGCTGCTACAGGGGGGGGGGGGGCGGCGGGGTAAACAAAAACGGCCTCTGCTCTTGTATCAGAGGCAGAGGCCGTTTCCGGTGCAGCTAAGACGTTATCGCAAGACAGGTCTTACTTGCGGTCTTCAAGCCGGGGGATGTCACGCGACTCGTAGCCGGTGTACAGCTGGCGCGGGCGGCCAATCTTGTACGGGCTGGAGAGCATTTCTTTCCAGTGGGAGATCCAGCCGACGGTCCGCGCCAGGGCGAAGATCACGGTGAACATGCTGGTTGGAATGCCGATCGCCTTGAGGATGATCCCCGAGTAGAAGTCGACGTTCGGGTATAGCGAGCGTTCGATGAAGTACGGGTCGGTCAGGGCGATCTCTTCCAGGCGCATGGCCAGTTCGAGTTGCGGATCGTTCTGGATACCCAATTCCTTGAGCACTTCGTCGCAGGTCTTTTTCATGACGGTGGCGCGTGGGTCGCGGTTTTTGTAAACCCGGTGACCGAAGCCCATCAGTTTGAACGGATCGTTCTTGTCCTTGGCCTTGGCGATGAACTTGTCGATGTTCGAGACATCGCCAATTTCGTCGAGCATGGTCAGCACTGCTTCGTTGGCGCCGCCGTGAGCCGGGCCCCAGAGTGCAGCGATACCGGCAGCGATACAGGCGAACGGGTTGGCACCCGACGAGCCTGCCAGGCGTACGGTGGAGGTCGATGCGTTCTGCTCGTGGTCGGCGTGGAGGATGAAGATCCGGTCCATGGCCTTGGCGAGTACCGGGCTGATCGGTTTGATCTCGCACGGGGTGTTGAACATCATGTGCAGGAAGTTTTCCGCGTACGACAGGTCGTTGCGCGGGTACATCATGGGTTGACCCATGGAGTACTTGTAAACCATCGCTGCCAGGGTTGGCATCTTGGCAACCAGGCGGATCGCGGAGATTTCGCGATGCTGCGGGTTATTGATGTCCAGGGAGTCGTGGTAGAACGCCGAAAGGGCGCCGACTACACCGCACATGACGGCCATTGGGTGGGCGTCGCGGCGGAAGCCGTTGAAGAAGGTCTTCAGTTGCTCATGAACCATGGTGTGGTTCTTGACGGTGCTGACGAACTGGGCCTTCTGTTCTGCGGTCGGCAATTCGCCGTTGAGCAGCAGGTAGCAGGTTTCCAGATAGTCCGACTTCTCGGCGAGTTGCTCGATCGGGTAGCCGCGGTGCAACAAAATGCCGTTGTCGCCGTCGATATAGGTAATTTTCGACTCGCAAGAGGCGGTCGACATGAAACCTGGGTCAAAAGTGAAACGGCCCGTGGCCGTCAGGCCCCGAACGTCGATTACATCGGGACCAACGGTGCCGGTTAAAATGGGCAGCTCGACGGGGGCTGCGCCCTCGATGATCAACTGCGCTTTTTTGTCAGCCATGTGGCCTCCTATTTATGCTTGAAATCATCAGACAGACCCCCCACGCAGGGCCCGCACCACTATAGTGAGATAAATTCGAATGTCAATTTGCCTAAAGTCTTGCTCCAGAAGGCTTTAACCGGACTTTTTCCTCGAAAATACCTGCCGTTTACGCCTTTTATCCCGCTTGCGCAATGAGCTATTAGGGGAAGGTGAACGCGTTGTCATTAGTAGCCTAACTGTCTATACTCGGCCACCGACCGCCAGGGGCTTTTGGGCCTGCTTTATTGGGGGTCGCATCCCTGGGTGGTGGTTACCTGACCAGTGCACTCCCCAACAACTTTGCCCTGATTGTTAGGGGCTCTTCAGTGTGAAAAAAAAGCCGTGAAAAGCCAACGACCTGTAAACCTAGACCTAAGGACCATCAAACTCCCCATCACCGGCGTTACGTCGTTTCTTCACCGTGTTTCCGGCATCATCCTCTTCCTGGGCCTTGGCATCATGCTGTATGCATTGAGCAAATCCCTGGGTTCCGAGGAAGGTTTTGCCGAGGTGAAGGCATGCTTGACCAGTCCGCTGGCCAAGTTCGTAGCATGGGGTCTTCTGTCCGCCTTGCTGTATCACATGGTGGCCGGTGTACGCCATCTGATCATGGACATGGGCATCGGTGAGACGCTGGAAGGCGGCAAGCTGGGCTCGAAAATTATCATCGCCGTTTCCGTGGTGTTGATCGTTCTGGCGGGAGTTTGGATATGGTAACCAGCGTTACGAACCTATCGCGTTCGGGCCTCTATGACTGGATGGCGCAGCGTGTGTCTGCGGTCGTTCTCGCGGCTTATTTCATTTTCCTGATCGGATACCTTGTTGCGCACCCTGGCCTTGGCTACGCCCAATGGCACTTGCTGTTCGCAAACAACTGGATGCGCATCTTCAGTCTACTGGCCCTGGTTGCCCTTGGCGCTCACGCCTGGGTCGGCATGTGGACCATCGCGACCGACTATCTGACGCCAATGGCGCTGGGCAAGTCCGCGACTGCAGTACGTTTCCTTTTCCAGGCAGTATGCGGCGTTGCGATGTTCGCTTACTTCGTCTGGGGTGTGCAGATTCTCTGGGGTATCTGATTCATGTCTAACTCAGTAAATACGCTTTCGTTCGACGCCATCATCATTGGCGGCGGCGGTGCCGGCATGCGCGCTGCGCTGCAGCTGGCACAAGGTGGTCACAAGACTGCCGTAGTTACCAAGGTTTTCCCGACTCGTTCGCACACCGTATCCGCGCAGGGTGGCATCACCTGCGCCATCGCGTCCGCGGATCCGAACGATGACTGGCGCTGGCACATGTACGATACCGTCAAGGGTTCCGACTACATCGGTGACCAGGACGCTATCGAATACATGTGTTCCGTAGGCCCGGAAGCGGTCTTCGAGCTCGAGCACATGGGCTTGCCGTTCTCCCGTACCGAACAGGGTCGCATCTATCAGCGTCCGTTCGGCGGTCAGTCGAAAGACTTCGGTAAAGGTGGCCAGGCTGCCCGTACGTGCGCCGCTGCCGACCGTACCGGTCACGCTCTGCTGCACACCCTGTACCAGGCCAACCTGAAGGCCGGCACTGTATTCCTCAACGAATACTACGGCGTCGACCTGGTGAAGAACGAAGACGGTGCCTTTGTCGGCATGATCGTCATCTGCATCGAGACCGGCGAAACCTCCTACGTCCGCGCTAATGCCACCGTTCTGGCGACTGGCGGTGCAGGTCGTATCTACTCGTCCACCACCAACGCCCTGATCAACACCGGTGACGGCGTCGGCATGGCTCTGCGTGCTGGCGTGCCGGTACAAGACATCGAAATGTGGCAGTTCCACCCGACCGGCATCGCCGGCGCCGGTGTACTGGTTACCGAAGGTTGCCGCGGTGAAGGCGGTTACCTGATCAACAAGCACGGCGAGCGTTTCATGGAGCGTTATGCTCCGAACGCCAAAGACCTTGCTGGTCGTGACGTGGTTGCTCGCTCGATGGTTAAAGAAATCATCGCCGGCAACGGTTGCGGTCCGGATGGCGACCACGTGATGCTGAAACTCGATCACCTCGGTGAAGAAGTTCTGCACAGCCGTCTGCCAGGCATCATGGAACTGTCCAAGACCTTCGCTCACGTCGATCCAGCCGTAGCGCCGATCCCGGTTGTTCCAACCTGCCACTATATGATGGGCGGCGTTGCCACCAACATTCATGGCCAGGCAATCACTCAGGACGCCGACGGCAAGGACCAGATCATTCCTGGCCTGTTCGCGGTAGGCGAAGTGGCGTGCGTATCGGTTCACGGTGCCAACCGTCTGGGCGGCAACTCGCTGCTCGACCTGGTGGTATTCGGCCGTGCCGCCGGCCTGTTCCTGGAGCAGACCCTGAAAGAAGGCGTCGACTACGCTCGCCCTCGCCAGTCCGACATCGACGCAGCCCTGGCGCGTCTCGATGGCCTGAACTCGCGTACCGAAGGCGAAGACGTCGCTACCCTGCGTAAAGAGCTGCAAAGCTGCATGCAGAACTACTTCGGTGTATTCCGTACCGGCGAATACATGCAGAAGGGTATTGCTCAGCTGGCTGATCTGCGTGGCCGTATCGCCAACGTCAAGATCAACGATAAGAGCCAGGCGTTCAACACTGCTCGTATCGAAGCGCTGGAACTGCAAAACCTGCTGGAAGTGGCCGAAGCTACTGCCATCGCAGCAGAAATCCGCAAAGAGTCCCGCGGCGCTCACGCCCGTGAAGACTACGAAGATCGCGACGACGAAAACTGGCTGTGCCACACCCTGTACTTCCCGGGTGAAAAGCGCGTTACCAAGCGTGCCGTGAACTTCTCGCCGAAGACTGTTCCGACTTTTGAACCTAAGATTCGGACTTATTAAGGGTGGCCGCCATGTTGCAAGTCAGTGTTTATCGCTACAACCCTGATCAGGACGCCGCGCCGTTCATGCAGGAATTCCAGGTCGACACCGGTGGTAAAGACCTGATGGTGCTGGACGTGCTGGCCCTGATCAAAGAGCAGGACGAAGGTTTCTCCTATCGTCGCTCTTGCCGTGAAGGTGTTTGCGGTTCCGACGGCATGAACATCAACGGCAAAAACGGTCTGGCCTGCGTCACGCCGCTGTCTGCCGTCGTCAAAGGTAACAAGTTGATCGTTCGTCCTCTGCCAGGTTTGCCGGTTATCCGTGACCTGGTCGTCGATATGAGCATCTTCTACAAGCAATACGAAAAGGTTAAGCCTTTCCTGCAGAACGACACGCCGGCTCCGGCCATCGAGCGTCTGCAGACTCCTGAAGAGCGTGAAAAGCTCGACGGTCTGTACGAGTGCATCCTGTGCGCTTGCTGCTCGACCTCTTGCCCGTCCTTCTGGTGGAACCCGGACAAGTTCCTGGGTCCAGCTGCTCTGCTGCAAGCTTATCGCTTCCTGGCAGACAGCCGTGATACCAAGACTTCCGAGCGTCTGGCTTCGCTGGATGACCCGTTCAGCGTATTCCGCTGCCGCGGGATCATGAACTGCGTCAACGTATGTCCGAAAGGCCTGAACCCGACTAAGGCCATCGGTCACATACGTAACATGCTGCTGCAAAGCGGCGTGTGATTCAGCTGTTGTACCCGTAGAACTGCTGTACCCGTAGAGGCTAAGGCGCGGGCTTCAACCCGCGTCTTGGCTATAACCAGAGTGGCAGCCCACAAGGCTGCGGCTCTTATTTTGAAGAAATGAGACAAGCAGGGGCATCCGGGCTGGTACCCGGACTATCAGCGTGATCCTAAGTGGCTTGTTTTGGTCGCTGCATTCGGACTTCTGCAAGCTTGCTCGGTGTCTTCGCCGATGGTGTTCCCCTAACCGAGGGTGACCAAGCATGCAAGAAAGCGTGATGCAGCGCATGTGGAACAGCGGCTATCTTTCAGGTGGTAACGCTGCCTATGTGGAAGAGCTTTATGAGCTCTACCTGCACGACCCTAACGCTGTGCCAGAAGAGTGGCGCACCAAATTTCAGACGTTGCCCGCTGACGGCAACGCTGCCACCGATGTATCGCACTCGACGATTCGCGATCATTTCGTGCTGCTGGCAAAGAACCAGCGCCGCGCCCAACCGGTTTCCGCCGGCAGCGTGAGCAGTGAGCACGAGAAGAAGCAAGTTGAAGTACTGCGACTGATCCAGGCCTACCGGATGCGTGGCCACCAGGCAGCCCAGCTTGACCCGCTGGGGCTGTGGCAGCGTCCTGCACCTGCAGACCTGTCGATCAATCATTACGGCTTGACCAATGCCGATCTTGATACGACCTTCCGTGCCGGCGACCTGTTCATCGGCAAAGAGGAAGCGAGCCTACGCGAAATTCACGAAGCGTTGCAGCAGACATATTGCCGCACCATCGGCGCTGAATTTACCCACATCGTCGATTCCGAGCAGCGCCAGTGGTTCCAGCAGCGTCTGGAAGGTGTGCGCGGTCGTCCGGTGTATTCGGCCGACATCAAGAGCCACCTGCTCGAGCGCGTCACCGCAGGCGAAGGTCTGGAAAAATACCTGGGTACCAAATACCCGGGCACCAAGCGTTTCGGCCTGGAAGGCGGCGAAAGCCTGATTCCGATGCTTGACGAGCTGATCCAGCGCTCCGGTTCCTACGGCACCAAGGAAATCGTTATCGGCATGGCCCACCGTGGCCGTCTGAACGTGCTGGTCAACACCTTCGGCAAGAACCCGCGAGAGCTGTTCGACGAGTTCGAAGGCAAGAAGAAGGTCGAGCTGGGTTCCGGTGACGTTAAATATCACCAGGGCTTCTCCTCCAACGTAATGACCACAGGCGGCGAAGTCCACCTGGCCATGGCGTTCAACCCGTCCCACCTGGAAATCGTTTCGCCAGTGGTCGAGGGTTCGGTCCGTGCCCGTCAGGATCGTCGTAACGATCCGACCGGTGAGAAAGTCCTGCCGATTTCCATCCACGGTGACGCGGCATTCGCCGGTCAGGGCGTGGTCATGGAAACCTTCCAGATGTCGCAGACTCGCGGCTTCCGGACGGGCGGTACTGTTCACATCGTGATCAACAACCAGGTTGGCTTCACCATCAGCAACCCGGAAGACTCGCGTTCCACCGAGTACGCCACCGACGTTGCGAAAATGATCCAGGCGCCGATCCTCCATGTGAATGGTGATGATCCGGAAGCCGTATTGTTCGTGACCCAGCTGGCTATCGACTACCGCATGCAGTTCAAGCGTGACGTGGTGATCGACCTGGTCTGCTACCGTCGTCGCGGCCACAACGAAGCGGACGAGCCAAGCGGCACCCAGCCTCTGATGTATCAGCAGATCACCAAGCAGCGCACCACGCGTGAGCTGTATGCCGATCGTCTGACCCAGAGCGGTGTGCTTGACGTTGCACGTGTTCAGGCGAAAGTCGACGAATACCGCAACGCGCTGGACAACGGCCTGCACGTAGTGAAAAGCCTGGTCAAGGAACCGAACAAAGAGCTGTTCGTCGACTGGCGTCCGTACCTGGGCCACGCCTGGACTGCGCGTCACGACACCACGTTCGATCTGAAGACCCTGCAAGAGCTGTCTGCCAAGCTGCTGGAAATCCCGGAAGGTTTCGTGGTTCAGCGCCAGGTTGCGAAGATCTACGAAGACCGTCAGAAAATGCAAGCCGGCGGCCTGCCGATCAACTGGGGTTACGCCGAAACCATGGCGTACGCGACCCTGGCGTTCGAAGGTCACCCGATTCGCATGACCGGCCAGGACATCGGCCGCGGTACGTTCTCGCACCGCCATGCGGTATTGCACAACCAGAAAGACGCGGGCACCTACATCCCGTTGCAACACCTGTACGAAGGCCAGCCACGTTTCGACCTGTACGATTCGTTCCTGTCCGAAGAAGCCGTACTGGCGTTCGAATACGGCTACTCCACCACCACGCCTGACGCGCTGGTGATCTGGGAAGCCCAGTTCGGCGACTTTGCCAACGGTGCCCAGGTGGTTATCGACCAGTTCATCACTAGCGGTGAGCACAAGTGGGGCCGTCTGTGCGGTCTGACCATGTTGCTGCCACACGGTTATGAAGGTCAGGGTCCGGAGCACTCTTCGGCTCGTCTGGAGCGTTACCTGCAGCTGTGCGCCGAGCACAACATTCAGGTGTGCATGCCGACTACGCCGGCCCAGATCTACCACTTGCTGCGTCGCCAGGTGATTCGTCCCCTGCGCAAACCACTGGTAGTGCTGACTCCGAAGTCGCTGCTGCGTCACAAGCTGGCCATCTCGACCCTGGAAGATCTGGCCGAAGGTTCGTTCCAGACCGTTATCCCGGAAATCGATGCGCATGATCCGAAAAAGGTCACTCGTCTCGTGCTGTGTAGCGGCAAGGTCTACTACGACCTGCTGGAAAAACGCCGTGCCGAAGGTCGTGATGACATCGCCATCGTGCGTCTTGAGCAGTTGTACCCATTCCCTGAGGACGACTTGATTGAAGTCCTGGCTCCTTATTCCAACCTCAAACACATCGTTTGGTGCCAGGAAGAGCCGATGAACCAGGGTGCCTGGTACTGCAGTCAGCATCACATGCGTCGCATCGTTGGCGGTCACAACAAGTCTCTCGTACTCGAGTACGCGGGCCGTGACGCTTCTGCTGCACCTGCATGTGGTTATGCATCGATGCACGCCGAACAGCAGGAAAAACTGCTGCAAGACGCCTTTACTGTTTAACGCCTTCGCGCACCTGAAACCGAATTTAAGGAACCACAGACAATGGCTATCGAGATCAAAGCCCCCACTTTCCCGGAATCGGTTGCCGATGGCACCGTTGCCACCTGGCACAAAAAACCGGGCGACGCGGTCAAGCGCGACGAACTGATCGTCGACATCGAAACCGATAAAGTCGTACTGGAAGTGTTGGCTACCGCTGATGGCGTTCTGGGCGCTATCGTCAAGAACGAAGGCGACACCGTTCTGTCCGACGAAGTCCTGGGCTCCATCGGAGAGGGCAGTGCTGTTGCCGCCGCTCCAGCCGCTGCTGCTGCTGCGCCTGCACAGGCTGCTGCTTTGTCCGTTGTTGGCGAAGATGATCCTGTTGCTGCACCAGCTGCTCGCAAGCTGGCTGAAGAAAGCGGCATCAACATCGCTTCCGTTGCCGGTACTGGCAAAGGCGGTCGTGTGACCAAGGAAGACGTGGTTGCAGCCGTTGCTGCCAAGAAAGCCGCTCCGGCTGCCGCGCCTGCCAAGGCCGCTGCCCCGGCTGCCGCTGCTCCTGTGTTCGCTGCTGGCGACCGCACCGAGAAGCGCGTGCCGATGACCCGCGTGCGTGCAACCGTGGCCAAGCGCCTGGTTGAAGCACAGTCGAACATGGCGATGCTGACGACCTTCAACGAAGTCGACATGACTGAAGTCATGGCCCTGCGTTCGAAGTACAAGGACCTGTTCGAGAAGTCCCACAACGGCGTGCGCCTGGGCTTCATGTCGTTCTTCGTGAAAGCGGCCACCGAAGCGCTGAAACGCTTCCCGGCTGTCAACGCTTCCATCGACGGCGGCGACATCGTCTACCACGGCTACGCTGACGTCGGCGTTGCTGTGTCCAGCGACCGTGGCCTGGTGGTGCCGGTTCTGCGTAACGCCGAACTGATGAGCCTGGCTGAAATCGAAGGCGGCATTGCCAACTTCGGCAAGAAGGCTCGCGACGGCAAGCTGACCATCGACGAAATGACTGGTGGCACGTTCACCATCACCAACGGTGGTACATTCGGCTCGATGATGTCGACCCCGATCGTCAACCCGCCGCAAGCGGCTATCCTGGGCATGCACAACATTCTGCAGCGTCCAATGGCGATCAACGGTCAGGTTGTTATCCGTCCGATGATGTACCTGGCTCTGTCCTACGATCACCGCTTGATCGACGGCAAAGAAGCTGTGACCTTCCTGGTTACCATCAAGAACCTGCTGGAAGACCCGGCTCGTCTGCTGCTGGATATCTGATTTCGTTGCACGGGCCGCTCAGCGATGAACGGCCCATCTGTAATGACCAGCTTCGTCCCACGACGGTCCCCTGAACGGGATCGTCCGGTTTGATTCGAGAAGGAATGACACATGACTCAGAAATTCGACGTGGTAGTGATTGGTGCGGGCCCTGGCGGCTACGTAGCTGCCATTAAAGCGGCGCAACTTGGCCTTTCGACTGCCTGCATCGAGAAATACACCGATAAAGAGGGCAAGCTGGCCCTCGGCGGTACTTGCCTGAACGTCGGCTGCATTCCGTCCAAGGCGCTGCTGGACAGCTCCTGGAAGTTTCACGAAGCTCAAGACGGCTTCGCGATCCACGGCATCAACCACGCTGGCGTGACCATGGACGTGCCAGCAATGGTCGGCCGCAAGGCTAACATCGTCAAAGGCCTGACCTCTGGCGTTGCCACCCTGTTCAAAGCCAACGGCGTGACCTCCCTGCAAGGCCACGGCAAACTGCTGGCCGGCAAGAAAGTCGAACTGACCAAGCCTGACGGCAGCGTCGAAATCATCGAAGCCGAGAACGTGATTCTCGCTTCGGGCTCGCGTCCGATCGACATTCCACCGGCTCCGGTTGACCAGAAAGTCATCGTCGATTCGACGGGCGCACTGGAATTCCAATCGGTTCCAAAACGTCTGGGCGTGATCGGCGCTGGCGTGATCGGCCTGGAACTGGGTTCGGTATGGTCCCGTCTGGGCGCTCAAGTGACTGTCCTGGAAGCCCTGGACACGTTCCTGATGGCTGCTGACACCGCCGTTTCCAAAGAAGCGCTGAAAACCCTGACCAAACAAGGTCTGGACATCAAGCTGGGCGCGCGCGTTACCGGTTCCAAAGTCAACGGCGAAGAAGTCGTGGTGACCTACACCGACGCCAACGGCGAACAGACCATCACCTTCGACAAGCTGATCGTAGCCGTTGGTCGCCGTCCAGTGACCACCGATCTGCTGGCTGCCGATAGCGGCGTGACCATCGACGAGCGTGGCTTCATCTTCGTTGACGACCAGTGCGCGACCAGCGTTCCGGGCGTTTATGCGATCGGTGACGTGGTTCGCGGCATGATGCTGGCGCACAAGGCCTCGGAAGAGGGCATCATGGTTGTCGAGCGCATCAAGGGCCATAAAGCCCAGATGAACTATGACCTGATCCCTTCGGTTATTTATACTCACCCGGAAATTGCATGGGTGGGTAAAACCGAGCAGGCCTTGAAAGCTGAAGGCGTTGAAGTTAACGTCGGCACTTTCCCGTTCGCAGCCTCTGGCCGTGCCATGGCAGCCAACGATACCGGCGGTTTCGTCAAAGTGATCGCCGATGCCAAGACTGACCGCGTATTGGGCGTCCACGTGATTGGCCCGAGCGCAGCAGAACTGGTACAGCAGGGCGCAATCGGCATGGAATTCGGCACTAGCGCCGAAGACCTGGGCATGATGGTTTTCTCCCATCCGACCCTGTCCGAAGCCTTGCACGAAGCAGCTCTGGCAGTGAATGGCGGCGCCATTCACATCGCCAACCGCAAGAAGCGTTAAGACAATAAGAAACCACGGCGGAATGGCCCGTCGTGAGCCTTGCCTGCAAGACTCACCGCGGAAAATCCGCTGGACGCAGTCTTGCGTAGCTGTACCGGGTATCCGGAAAGGCTACGCAAGCAGCAGTCACAGGTGGTGCGGCACTTGAATGAGTGCAGCACCGAATGCGCAGTACCTAACGAAGACGGTAATAAGCATGAATCTTCACGAGTATCAGGGTAAGCAGCTGTTCGCTGAGTACGGCCTGCCAGTATCGACCGGTTACGCGGTAGACACCCCGGAAGCAGCAGCAGAAGCTTGCGACAAAATCGGCGGCAGCGAGTGGGTTGTCAAAGCCCAGGTTCACGCAGGTGGTCGCGGTAAAGCGGGCGGCGTCAAGCTGGTTCGCAGCAAAGAAGACGCTAAAGCATTCGCTCAACAGTGGTTGGGCAAGCGTCTGGTGACTTACCAGACTGATGCCAATGGTCAGCCAGTCACCAAGATCCTGGTTGAATCGTGCACTGATATCGCTAAAGAGCTGTACCTGGGCGCTGTCGTTGACCGTTCGAGCCGTCGCATCGTGTTCATGGCTTCCACCGAAGGTGGCGTGGACATCGAGAAAATCGCTCACGACACCCCTGAGAAAATCCTCAAGGCCACTATCGATCCACTGGTTGGCGCTCAGCCATTCCAGGGTCGCGAGCTGGCATTCCAGCTGGGTCTGGAAGGCAAGCAAGTTGCTCAGTTCGCCAAGATCTTCGTAGGTCTGGCCAAGCTGTTCAAGGATCACGACCTGGCTCTGCTGGAAGTGAACCCGCTGGTGATCAAGGCTGACGGCGATCTGCACTGCCTGGACGCGAAGATCAACATCGACGCCAACGCCATGTACCGTCAGCCTAAGCTGAAGACTTTCCACGATCCGTCGCAAGACGATCCGCGCGAAGCGCACGCTGCCAAGTTCGAACTGAACTACGTAGCCCTGGAAGGCAACATCGGTTGCATGGTCAACGGTGCTGGCCTGGCCATGGGTACCATGGACATCGTCAACCTGCATGGCGGCAAACCAGCCAACTTCCTCGACGTGGGCGGTGGTGCTACCAAAGAACGCGTTACCGAAGCGTTCAAGATCATCCTGTCCGACACTAACGTCGCTGCAGTATTGGTCAACATCTTCGGCGGCATCGTTCGCTGCGACATGATTGCCGAAGGCATCATCGGCGCTGTGAAAGAAGTCGGCGTGAAAATCCCGGTTGTTGTTCGCCTTGAAGGCAACAACGCTGAGCTGGGCGCTAAAGTACTGGCAGAAAGCGGTTTGAACATCATCGCTGCTACCAGCCTGACCGACGCTGCTCAACAAGTCGTTAAAGCTGCGGAGGGCAAATAATGAGCGTCCTGATCAATAAAGACACCAAAGTTATCTGCCAGGGTATTACCGGTTCGCAAGGTAGTTTCCACACCCAGCAAGCCATCGAATACGGCACCAAGATGGTTGGCGGCGTAACTCCAGGCAAAGGCGGCACCGAACACCTGGGCCTGCCAGTGTTCAACACCGTGAAAGATGCTGTAGCTGCCACTGGCGCCACCGCCAGCGTGATCTACGTTCCAGCTCCTTTCTGCAAGGACTCGATCCTGGAAGCAGCATTCGGCGGCATCAAGCTGATCGTTTGCATCACTGAAGGCATTCCTACCCTGGACATGCTGGATGCCAAGGTCAAGTGCGACGAACTGGGCGTGATCCTGATCGGCCCTAACTGCCCAGGCGTGATCACTCCAGGCGAATGCAAGATCGGCATCATGCCAGGTCACATTCACTTGCCAGGCAAGGTCGGTATCGTTTCGCGTTCCGGCACCCTGACCTACGAAGCTGTCAAGCAGACTACTGACGCCGGTTTCGGTCAGTCGACTTGCGTCGGCATCGGTGGTGACCCGATCCCGGGTTCGAACTTCATCGACATCCTGAAGCTGTTCCAGGAAGACCCGAAGACCGAAGCGATCGTCATGATCGGTGAGATCGGCGGTTCGGCTGAAGAAGAAGCGGCTGCCTACATCAAGGCACACGTGACCAAGCCGGTTGTTTCCTACATCGCTGGTGTGACTGCTCCTCCGGGCAAGCGCATGGGCCATGCTGGCGCAATCATCTCTGGCGGCAAAGGCACTGCAGACGAGAAATTCGCTGCTCTGCAAGACGCAGGCGTTAAAACCGTGCGTTCGCTGGCAGACATCGGCAAGGCCCTGGCCGAGCTGACTGGCTGGGCAGTCAAGTAAGCCTCGCGCTTAGCTGACGCTCCACCAGACAAAGGCCACCTTCGGGTGGCCTTTGTCGTTTCTGACGTTTATGTGGGGGAGCGGTGAGGGCCTCATCGCGAGCAGGCTCACTCCCACAGGTTTTATGAGCACTGAGATTCAATGTGGGAGCGAGCCTGCTCGCGATGGCTTACTTACTGTCGACAACCATTTAGATGCAAAAACACGACATGGATATGTCGCGCATCGGATAGTTCGCCCTGTAATAGTGCGTTTGTCAGACAAATTCGTTACGCTAGCCGCCATTTTGCGTTTGCTGCCCACAAGGACGCTGCGCGCTAAACGGGTCAGTCCTATACGGACCGACAGCATTTCCCTCACCCATAAGGGAAATCCCTCTCTAAATTCCGATTCAGTAGTGTGGTATTTCCTTAATGAAAGTGTTGAAAGGCCAGGACATCCTGGCACTCGGCTTTATGACGTTTGCCCTGTTCGTCGGGGCGGGCAACATCATCTTCCCGCCTATCGTCGGTTTGCAGTCCGGGCCTAATGTCTGGATGGCGGCGCTGGGCTTTCTGATCACCGCCGTCGGTTTGCCGGTGATCACCGTCGTCGCACTGGCCAAGGTCGGTGGCGCCATGGACACCTTGAGCAGTCCGATCGGCAAAATCGCCGGTGGCGTGCTGGCGGCCGCGTGCTACCTCGCTGTGGGCCCGCTGTTCGCCACCCCGCGGACCGCGACCGTGTCCTTCGAAGTGGGCCTGGCGCCGCTGACCGGCGAAAGCCCGCTGGCGCTGCTGCTCTACAGCTCGGTTTACTTCCTGTTGGTATTTTTCATCTCGCTGTACCCGGGCCGTCTGCTGGACACCGTGGGCCGTTTCCTCGCGCCACTGAAGATCATCGCCCTGGCCGTGCTCGGCATCGCCGCGTTCGCCTTGCCGGCGGGTGACATCGGCACCGCCACACCTGAGTACGTTGCGGCACCGTTCTCCCAGGGGTTCATCAATGGTTACCTGACCATGGATACCCTTGGTGCTTTGGTGTTCGGCATCGTGATCGTCAACGCCATTCGTTCTCGCGGCGTCGAGTCGCCAGCCCTGATCACGCGTTACGCGATCATCGCCGGGCTGATTGCCGGTGTCGGTCTGGCGCTGGTGTACGTGAGTCTGTTCCGCCTGGGTTCGGGCAGCCATGAAGTGGCCGTCGGCGCTACCAACGGCGCAGCGGTATTGCACGCGTATGTGCAACACACTTTCGGTTCCCTGGGCAGCGGCTTCCTGGCGGTGCTGATTTCCCTGGCCTGCCTGGTGACGGCAGTCGGCCTGACCTGTGCTTGCGCCGAATACTTCAGTCGCGTGCTGCCACTGTCCTACAAGACACTGGTGATCATCCTGGCGGCGTTCTCGCTGCTGGTGTCCAACCTGGGCCTGACCAAGCTGATCGCGTTCTCGATCCCGGTACTGACTGCAATTTATCCACCTTGCATCGTTCTGGTGGCGCTGAGCTTCTGCAAGGATTTCTGGCTGGAGCAGGGGCGCATCGTTGGCCCGGTAATGCTGGTGTCGTTCCTGTTCGGCATGATTGACGCGCTCAAGGGCGCGGGTCTGGCGGACTGGATGCCAACTCAACTGGCACACTTGCCGCTGGCCGAGCAAGGTCTGGCATGGCTGGTGCCTTGCTTCTTTACCCTGGTGGTTGCATTTGCGTGCGACCGTTTGCTGGGCAAGCGCAGCGAAGCCCTGGCCTGACGCTTCAAGGCCCGCCACAAGCGGGCGTTGAGCAACAACAGAAATGCCCCGTATCAATCGATACGGGGCATTTTTATGGGCGAGTGAAAATCTAATGTGGGAGCGAGCTTGCTCGCGAAGAGGGCATAACATTCAATAGGCGTGCTGACTGAAAGTCCGCTATCGCGAGCAGGCTCGCTCCCACAGGTTTTTGGTATACCGCTCACACACCACAGGGATACGCATGTCGTTCATCCACACCAATCTGATCCACATTATTGCCGCGCTCTGGTTTGTCATCTGCTGGGGCGGTTACACCCGTTACGCTATCTGGAAGGGCCGCGATACCGCGTGCCTGGCCAGTGTGCTGCACCTTTACCGCGAAGACTGGATGCGCCGCATGCTGCTGCGTGACAACCGCATCGCTGACGCCAGTGTGGTGGGCAACCTGGAGCGTAACGCCTCGTTCTTTGCCTCGAGCACTTTGATCATCCTCGCGGGTATTCTCACGGTGCTGGGCTCCTCCGAGCGGGCGCTGTCGTTGCTGGCCGACATTCCGATGGTTCAACAGGCTTCCCAAGGCATGTCGGAAATCAAGCTGCTGTGCCTGGCGCTGGTGTTCGTCTACGCCTTCTTCACCTTCAGTTGGTGCATGCGCCAATACAACTTCGCGGCGATCCTGATCGGCTCGGCGCCGATGATCGGTGAGCGCCACGTGTCCGAGCAGGAGCGCAAGGCCTTCGCTTCGCGTGCCGCGCGGGTGATCTCGATGGCGGCCAACCAGTTCAACTTTGGCCTGCGTTCTTATTACTTCGGCATGACCATGCTCGCCTGGTTCGTCAGTCCGTGGCTGTTCATGTTGATGAGCGCGGGCGTGGTGCTGGTGTTGTATCGCCGGGAGTTTCATTCCGACGTGCTCGACGTAATGGTCTATACCCCTACAGAGGCGCCATTGCCTGAGGCGATCAAAGAGGTAGCCTGATGAGTATCCCGTTCTGGTGCGTGTTTATCAGTGCCTTGCTGATTTTTATCGCCCGCATACCGGTGGCCAAGGCCATGAAAGAGCAGGGTGGTTACAACAATCACCTGCCGCGCGCGCAACAAGTACAGCTCACAGGCTTCGGCGCTCGCGCACTGGCCGCGCATCAGAACAGTTTCGAGGCCTTCATGCTGTTTGCGGTCGGGGTGTTGATGGCGCACACCACGCAAACGGCGGGGTGGCTGGTTGACGTTCTGGCAGTCATCTTCGTGATTGCCCGGGTGATCTACTTGTTGTGCTACTGGGCAGACTTGGCCTGGCAACGAAGTCTGGTGTGGTTTGTCGGCCTGGTCTGTTCGTTTTTGCTGATGCTTAGTCCGACCCTGCGCACGGTGTTGCTCTAACACTTTAGCGGCGAACACAATAAAGCCCGCACTTGGCGGGCTTTATTTTTGCTGCACTAAAACCGATTAGTTGGTTTTAGGTGCGGCTTCTTCAGCAGCTGCTTTGCTCGAATCTACCTGAGCTTTGGCAGCATCGGCGGCTTCTTTCGCTGCGTCGTTCACTTTATCCTGAGCTTCGCCAATTTTCTGCTGGACTTGTTCAATTTTTTGGGTGGTTTCTTGAGCTTTGTCCTCGGGTTTTTTACCGCAGGCAGCGATGCCGAGGGAAGCGGTCAACATCAAGGCAATAGCTAAAGTCTTACGCATGGGGTGTTTCTCCTGGTGGAAAATATCTACTTGCCCTTTCGAACGCAGCACCATGGATTAAGTTCCATGTTTCCTACAGATATATAAGATTTATCTTGGTTGGAACTTTTTCTTAGTCCCTCAACTGCTATGCAACACCACTAAAAAGAGCCTTTATCGAATGATCGACAACCCCGTTTTCGAGCGTGCGACACGGTTTTTAACGGCGCTGAGGCATTGCCAGGTGCTCGGGTTACGGGTGCACAGCGCAAGTAATGACGGGCTGACAATCACGTTGCCGTATAGCCCGCAGATCGTCGGTAATCCGCAAACCGGTGTGATTCATGGCGGCGCCATCACCTCGTTGATGGACACCGCGTGCGGCATGGCAACGCTCTGCGTTTTGCCGGAGTTCGAGGTTTGCCCGACCCTGGATCTGCGTATCGACTACATGCACCCGGCCGAGCCGCATAAAGAGGTGCATGGTTTTGCCCAGTGCTACCGGGTGACGACTGATGTGATTTTCACGCGCGGGTTTGCTTACCAGGATGATCCGCAAAAGCCGATCGCCCATGTAGTCGGGACCTTCATGCGCATGGGCAAAGGCGTCAAAGGCACCAAGGGTTTTGGTGGTGTCATCAGTGGGGGGACGAAATGACGGATAATTTCAAAGAGCAATTGCAGCAGGCTCACGAGCGTGGGGACTACGCCACGCTGCTGCAACTGATCCCCTATGCCAAGCTGATTGGCGTCGAGTGCTCGCGGCTGGGCGATGAGCTGATTTTTCGTTTGCCGGCGAACAAGGACAATATTGGCAACCCTTTGCTGCCTGCGATTCATGGCGGGGTGATAGCCGGGTTCATGGAACTGGCGGCGGCCCTGCATTTGCTGATCTTTACCGGTTCCCCCGGTGTGCCGAAGATCATCGACTTCTCCCTCGATTATCTGCGTGCCGGGCAGTTTCGCGACACCTACGCCAAATGCCAGGTGTGCCGTCAGGGACGGCGGGTCGCCAACGTCGCGATAACTGCATGGCAGAGCACTCAAACCGAGCCGATTGCCACGGCGCGTGCCCATTTCAAAATTGAAGAAACGCCAAGCCCTTGAAATTCTGGGCTATGCCCCCAACTCTGATGACATCCCGCCGTCACCCCTTCAGGGTGCGGCCACTGCCATCCAATCGGAGTTTGATGACCATGAGCGTGGAAACTCAAAAGGAAACCCTGGGCTTCCAGACCGAGGTGAAGCAACTGCTGCACCTGATGATCCATTCGCTGTATTCCAACAAGGAAATTTTCCTTCGCGAACTGATCTCCAACGCCTCCGACGCTGTCGACAAATTACGTTTCGAAGCCCTGTCCAAGCCTGAGTGGCTGGAAGGTGGCGCTGAACTGAAAATCCGTGTGAGCTTCGACAAGGACGCGAAAACCGTCACCCTCGAAGACAACGGTATCGGCATGAGCCGTGACGATGTCGTGACCCACCTGGGCACCATCGCCAAATCCGGCACTGCCGATTTCATGAAGCACCTGTCTGGCGATCAGAAGAAAGACTCGCACCTCATCGGTCAGTTCGGCGTAGGTTTCTACTCCGCGTTCATCGTTGCCGATAAAGTCGACGTGTTCAGCCGCCGTGCCGGCCTCGCTGCCAGCGAAGGCGTGCACTGGTCGTCCAAGGGCGAAGGCGAATTTGACGTCGCCACCATCGACAAGGAAGACCGCGGTACGCGCATCGTCCTGCACCTGAAGCCCGCTGAAGACGAGTTCGCCGATGGCTGGCGTCTGCGCAACATCATCAAGAAGTACTCCGATCACATCGCGTTGCCGATCGAACTGCCGAAAGAAGTGGCAGCCGCCGAAGGCGAAGAGAAACCAGCCGTTGAATGGGAAACCGTCAACCGCGCCAGCGCTCTGTGGACCCGTCCGCGTACTGAAGTCAAAGACGAGGAATACCAGGAGTTCTACAAGCACATCGCTCACGATTTCGAGAACCCGCTGAGCTGGAGCCACAACAAGGTCGAAGGCAAGCTGGAGTACAACTCGCTGCTTTACGTACCGGCCCGTGCTCCGTTCGACCTGTATCAGCGTGAAGCGCCACGTGGCCTGAAGCTGTACGTGCAGCGCGTGTTCGTCATGGACCAGGCTGAGTCGTTCCTGCCGCTGTACCTGCGTTTCATCAAAGGTGTGGTCGACTCCAACGACCTGTCGCTGAACGTCTCGCGGGAAATCCTGCAGAAAGACCCGATCATCGACTCGATGAAGTCGGCGCTGACCAAGCGCGTTCTGGACATGCTGGAAAAACTGGCGAAGAACGAGCCTGAGCAATACAAGGGCTTCTGGAAAAACTTCGGCCAGGTCATGAAGGAAGGCCCGGCTGAAGATTTCGCCAACAAAGAGAAAATCGCTGGCTTGCTGCGTTTCGCCTCCACCCAGGGTGAAGAGGGCGAGCAAGTGGTCTCGCTGGCCGAATACCTGGCTCGCGCCAAGGAAGGTCAGGACAAGATCTACTACCTGACCGGTGAAACTTATGCACAGGTCAAGAACAGCCCGCACCTGGAAGTCTTCCGCAAGAAAGGCATCGAAGTGCTGCTGCTGACCGACCGTATCGACGAGTGGCTGATGAGCTACCTCAACGAATTCGACGGCAAGAGCTTTGTCGATGTGGCACGCGGTGACCTGGACCTGGGCAACCTGGACTCGGAAGAGGACAAGAAGGCCGCCGAAGAAGTCGCCAAGAGCAAAGAAGGCCTGGTTGAGCGGATCAAGACTGCGCTGGGTGAAACCGTCAGCGAAGTGCGGGTTTCCCACCGTCTGACCGATTCTCCGGCGATTCTGGCGATCGGTGAGCAGGACCTGGGCCTGCAAATGCGTCAGATCCTTGAAGCCAGCGGTCAGAAGGTTCCGGATTCCAAGCCGATCTTCGAATTCAACCCGGCTCACCCGCTGATCGAAAAACTCGACGGTGAGCAGAGCGAAGAGCGTTTTGGCGACCTGTCGCACATCCTCTTCGATCAGGCAGCCCTGGCTGCCGGCGATAGCTTGAAAGACCCGGCCGCCTATGTGCGCCGTCTGAACAAGCTGCTGGTTGAGCTGTCGGTTTAACCGAGTTGTAGAAAAACCCGCTTCGGCGGGTTTTTTCATTCTGGCGTTTCTTTACGGGAGTGAGTCATGAGCCAAGTTAGTGTGCGTTCCGTTGTCTATCAGGTTGAGGGTCAGTCTTACGAAGGTCGTCTGGCGTTCGATGCTGGCCACACAGGCCCGCGTCCGGGCTTGTTGATGGCGCCGAACTGGATGGGGGTCAGCGCCGGGGCCGAGAAGATTGCCCAGGAGGTTGCCGCCAAGGGGTATGTGGTGTTGATTGCCGACCTGTATGGGCAGGCGATTCGTCCGCAGAATGGCGACGAGGCGGGCGCGGCGATGATGCCGCTGAAGAATGATCGTGCGTTGTTGCGCAAGCGCATGCAGGCCGCATTCGCTGCCTTGCAGAGCCAGGGTGAAGCAGCGGTCGATACTTCGAAACTGGCAGCGTTCGGTTTCTGCTTCGGCGGTTGCTGTGCTCTGGAACTGGCCCGAAGCGGCGCGCCGCTCAAGGCTGCCGTGTCGTTCCACGGTACGCTGGACACACCGAACCCTGCTGATGCGAAAAATATCAAAGGCTCGGTGCTGGTGCTGCACGGTGCATCCGATCCATTGGTTGCGAAAGAGCAGTTGCCGGCCTTCGAAGCTGAAATGAACGCTGCGAGCGTGGATTGGCAGTTGCTCAGCTACGGCGGCGCGGTGCATTCCTTCACCGACCCGCACGCCAATGTGCCGGGCATGATGATGTACGACGCCAAGACCGCCAAGCGGGCCTTTGTGTCGATGCATAATTTGCTGGATGAAGTGTTCAACGGCTGAGTGCTGTTTCTAGCCCTGGCACTGTCGGTGTCAGGGCTGGCCTCATCGCGAGCAGACGGAACGCCGCCCGGCTGCTCCCACATTTGACCGAGACGTACACAAGATTAACGGTCGACACCATTCCAGTGTGGGAGCGAGCCTGCTCGCGATGGCGGTGTGACTAACACCGAAGATCTTAAGGGAGTTCGATCCGCTCGCTCTCGCCTGGCACGGTTGGCCAATCACCGGCCGCCCAGCGTCGGCGGGCTTCATCGATCACCGCGGGATCGCTGGCGACGAAGTTCCAGTTGATCCGCCGCGGCCCGTCCATGGGCGCGCCGCCAAACAGCATGGCGTGGCAGTCGCTTTCGGCGAACAGGTCCATTTCTTCCCCGGCAGGCAGCACCACCAGCGAGTGCGGTTCAATCGGCTCGCCATTGAGCTGGGCCTCACCGTCCAGCACGTACAGCGCGCGTTCTTCATGCTCGGTGGGGATCAGCAAGGTCGTCGCCGTTTTCAGCTCAAGCTCTGCGTACAACGTAGGGGAAAGCACCGGTACCGGTGACTCCAGGCAAAAGCCTTTGCCGGCAATCATCCTGATCTTCACCCCGAGGTTATCGCTGACCGGCAGGCTGGCGGCCGGGTGATGGCTGTAATGGCCGGGACCTTGTTCGTACTCTTTGGGGGAGGCCAGCCAGATTTGCAGGCCGTGCATCTTGAAATCGGTATCCCACAGCGCTTTCGGTGTGCGCTCGACGTGTGCAATCGCACTGCCTGCGGTCATCCAGCTGACGTCACCCGGTTTCACGATCTGGTCGGAGCCCAGACTGTCCTTGTGCTGGAGTTCGCCTTTGAACAGGTAGGTGAGGGTGGACAGGCCGATGTGCGGATGCTGGCGGATGTTCATGCCCTGGCCTGCCGGATAGCGGGTTTCAAGCATGTGATCGAAAAACACGAAAGGCCCGACGCTGCGGCATTGGGCCGACGGCAGCGGGCGCAGGATCGGTTGGCCTTCGACATCTTCGGTGCGTGGGCGAATCACGAGCGGACTGATCATGGTGCATTCCAGGCTGTACGAGTGATGCCGTCGAGCATAACCCGCACAGCCCGTGTTTGCCGCTATTGGCTGAAGGCGCCTTCAGACAGGTGAGTCTCGATGGTTACTTCGCTGGTGGTCATCAGCTTGTGCACCGGGCAGCGATCGGCCACGCGATGCAGCTCTTCACGCTGGGCGTTGGTGAGTACGCCTTTGAGGGTCAGTTTGACATGCAGGGCGTATTTGCCTTTCTGCTCCTGGCTGTTGTCGCGTTTGACCTCGACCGTGACGCCGGTCAGCGGGATTTCCTTCTTCTGTGCATAGAGCTTGAGGGTCAGTGCCTTGCAGGCGCCCAGCGCTGCGTCGAAGTAATCATGGGGCTCAGGTGCGGAACCTTCGCCGCCGGAGGTTTTGGGCACATCGGCGAAGAGTTGATGGTCGTCGATCTGGATGCTGTGACGAAAACCTTCGCTGGATTCGGTATTGACGGTAATGGTCATGACAAACCTCATGGGCAGTAATAAAGGGTGTGCGTCAGAAATAGACCTTGCAGTTATAGAGCATCTGGCGATTCAGGCGTTCCACTGGTTTATCGATCAGCCAAAAAAAACGCCCCGAACCAGTCGGGGCGTTTTCATGTGCAGCGAAGCAGCGGGGCTTACTTGCCCTGCCAGCGCTTCAGGACCAGGGTGGCGTTGGTGCCGCCGAAGCCGAAGCTGTTGCTCATCACGGTGTTGATGGTGGCGTCTTCGCGAGTCTTGGTCAGGATTGGCATGTCAGCCACTTCCGGGTCCAGTTCTTCGATGTTGGCAGAACCTGCCATGAAGTTGCCTTCCATCATCAGCATGCAGTAGATCGCTTCGTGAACGCCGGCAGCGCCCAGGGAGTGACCCGACAGGCTCTTGGTGGAGCTGATGGCCGGAGCCTTGTCGCCGAAGACTTCACGCACGCCTTTCATTTCCATCACGTCGCCGACCGGAGTCGAAGTGCCGTGGGTGTTCAGGTAGTCGATTGGCGTGTCGACGGTGGACATGGCCATCTGCATGCAGCGGATGGCGCCTTCGCCGCTTGGCGCGACCATGTCGTAGCCGTCGGAAGTCGCGCCGTAGCCAACGATTTCCGCGTAGATCTTCGCGCCACGGGCCAGAGCGTGTTCCAGCTCTTCGACCACGACCATGCCGCCACCGCCGGCGATGACAAAACCGTCACGCTTGGCGTCGTAGGCACGGGAGGCTTTTTCCGGTGTCTCGTTGTACTGGCTGGACAGTGCGCCCATGGCGTCGAACAGGAACGATTGGCTCCAATGCTCTTCTTCACCGCCACCGGCGAACACGACGTCCTGCTTGCCCATCTGGATCTGTTCCATGGCGTTACCGATGCAGTGAGCACTGGTGGCGCAGGCAGAAGCGATGGAGTAGTTCAGGCCCTTGATCTTGAATGGAGTGGCCAGGCAAGCGGAAACCGTGCTGCTCATGGTCCGCGTTACGCGGTATGGGCCGACGCGCTTGACGCCTTTTTCGCGCAGGATGTCCAGCGCTTCCATCTGGTTCAGGGTCGATGCGCCACCGGAACCGGCGATCAGGCCGGTGCGTGGGTTGGAAACCTGCTCTTCGGTCAGGCCGGAGTCAGCAATGGCGTCTTTCATGGCCAGGTAGGCGTAAGCCGCCGCGTGGCCGACGAAGCGATAGATCTTGCGATCGATCAACTCTTCGAGTGGCAGGTCGATGGAGCCGGAAACCTGGCTACGCAGACCCATTTCGGCATATTCCGGGTTGAACCGGATGCCAGGGCGGCTTGCACGCAGGTTAGCGGAGACGGTCTCTTTGTCATTGCCCAGGCACGAAACGATGCCCAGACCAGTGATAACGACGCGGCGCATGCGGATAACCCTTAGAAGTTGTCAGTGGATGTGAATACGCCGACCCGAAGGCCTTCGGCGGTGTAGATCTCGCGGCCGTCGACGGTGACCGAACCATCGGCGATGGCCAGGTTCAGCTTGCCCTTCAGGACGCGTTTGATCTGGATGTTATAGGTAACTTTTTTGGCGGTCGGCAGAACCTGGCCAAAGAATTTCACTTCGCCCGAACCCAGGGCGCGGCCGCGGCCCGGCAGGCCTTGCCAGCCGAGGAAGAAACCGACCAGCTGCCACATGGCGTCGAGGCCCAGGCAGCCCGGCATCACCGGGTCACCTTCGAAGTGGCAGGCGAAGAACCACAGGTCCGGAGTGATATCCAGCTCGGCGACCAATTCACCTTTGCCGTACTTGCCACCCTCTTCGCTGATATGAGTGATGCGATCCACCATCAGCATGTTCGGGGCGGGCAGTTGCGCGTTACCAGGGCCGAACAGCTCACCGCGACTGCAGCGCAGCAGGTCTTCCCGGGTAAAGGCGTTTTGTTTGGTCATGCGAGCTCCTCAATAGTCCCATGCGGCAGGTGGGGCGAATCTTCCCGGCCGATCGAAGCGTTCATGCTTCGAACCGGCAGCCTACTCATAGACTATTGCGTTGTGGTGAAAGTCACAGCACAAGGGACATGAATGTACACTTGTGCACTGAAATTATTTTTCAAGCCCGATTCCGAGCTGTCAAGGTGCCTAAGACTGCCGCACTTTCGCCTTTCACGCCAGTCGCAGATGGAGGATCACTCCCCACTACCGTACCCAACGTTGCAGAATTTGCTGCAGATCAGTGCGTTTGAAAGGTTTGGCCAGATAATCGTTCATCCCCGCCGACAGGCAGGCCTCGCGGTCACCCTGCAATGCGTTGGCGGTCAGGGCGATGATAGGCAGGTCGGTGCAGCCGGGCAGTTGACGGATCTGCCGGGTGGCTTCGTAACCATCGATGACCGGCAGCCGGCAATCCATCAGAATCGCCTCGAAAATCAGGCTCTCGGCACTGCGTACCGCCTGCGCACCGTCGGTGGCGACGCTGACAGTAAAGCCCAGACTGCGCAGCATTGCTTCGATGACGGTCTGATTCACCGGATTGTCTTCCACCAGCAGCACATTGCGCCCCTCGCCGTGGTCGTTGCCGGCAGGCGTGCGCGGTGCCAGGGCCGGTAGCGTCTGCCTGGACAACGCCAGGGGAATTTCCAGGGTGAATACCGAGCCTCGGCCTTCCTCGCTCTGGGCGCGCAGTGTGCCGCCCATCCGCTCGGCCAGCGTGCGCGCAATCGGCAGACCCAGGCCGGTGCCGCCGTAGCGCCGGGAGATCGAGCTGTCGGCTTGCTGGAAGGCGTTGAACATCAGCTCCAGGCTTTGCGCCGAAATACCAATCCCGCTGTCGCGCACGGTGCAGGTGAACCACAGCAATTCGTGGTCCAGCGATTGCCACTGCGGCTCGATCGTTACCCGGCCTTTCTCGGTGAACTTCAAGGCATTGCCGATCAGGTTGACCAGGATCTGCCGGATCCGCGTCGGGTCGCCTTGTACCTGCAAGGCTTGCATGTCGTCCGGGATCTGTAGCTCAAGACTCAGGCCGCGTTGCATCGCGCTGTGCTGGAAAGCCTGGGCGCAGCTGTTGATCAGCTCGGCGAGGTTGAACGGGATGTGCTCCAGCTCCAGGGCCGAGCGTTCGATGCGCGAGAAGTCGAGAATGTCGTTGATGACCTTGAGCAAGTGCTCGGTGGACTCCGAGGCCAGCGCGGCGTACTCGATCTGTTCCTCGGTCATGTCGGTGGTTTCGAGCAATTGCAGCATGCCCAGCACGCCATTCATCGGGGTGCGCAATTCATGGCTCATCATCGCCAGGAAGTCGGACTTGGCGCTGTTGGCCTTTTCCGCTTCTTCGCGGGTCTGGATCAGTTGCGCCATGGCCTGATGCTGCTCGCGGCTGGCGAGCTCAAGGCCATCGGCAAGATTGTTGATGTGGCGCGACAGGTCGCCCAGTTCGGCATCGTCGACGATCGGCAGCGGTGTTTTGTAGTTGCCTTGCTGTATCGCCTTCACCGCATTGCCCATGGCGCTGATGGGCTCCGACAGGCTGGCGGCCAGGCGCCGCGCCAGCAGAAAGGTAAAGAGCAGGGCGAACAGTGCGAGGATCGCGGCCTTGAGCAGGATCTCCTGTTGCCGCTGACTGAAGGCATCGTTGGACATGCCGACGACGACGCGTCCCAGATAGTCTTCGGAAGGGCCGATGGCGGGTGGCGGCCCCTGCAGGAAATCATCGCTGAGCCTGATCCGTTGCAAGCGCACCGGTGCTTGAAACACTTCGATCTGTTGTGAGCGTTGGCTGCTTTCCGAAGGCTGCTCGACGTGCACCAACACCTTGTTGGCGTTGTCCTGAACCTCGAGAAAACGCACGTGCGGCGTTGTCAGCGAGGCTTTCATCAGGCTTTCGAGCACCTCATTGTTGCCGGAGATCACCCCGTATTCGGTGGCCGGGGCCAGTTGATTGGCGATCAGTTGGCCGGTGTGGTTGAGCTCCTGGCGTAAATCCTGGATTCGCACGACGGTAAAGAAACTGATCAGCAGCAACGTCAGCAGCAGCGCCGGGCCTAGGCTGATGATCTGGGTGCGGGTATTGATGCCCCAATGGCGGCGCAGGTTCATGGGCGGTTTTCTCCTTCGGCCAACTGTGTTGCAACAGCCGTGGGGTCAATCTGTTCGATGCCTAAGGAACGAGCGACTTGCGGGTTACTTAATACCTTGAAGCGCTGCGGGTAGAGGGTGCGCGGCCAACTGGCCGGCGGACGATCAAGCAAGCTGTCAAGAATGGCCAGCCAATCGCCCTGATCGCTGTAGGTGCTGGCCAGGCTGCCGGCCTTGACGAACCCCGCGTTGGGGCCGATCAATGCAAGTTGTCGGCCATAGCTGCTGAGCAGCAGATTCTTGGCGGTTTTGGGGTTGTACACGTCAGGATCGTCAAGTCCCAACAGCACGTCGCTATTTTTCAGCAGCGCCTGCAATGGCCGGCTGTCATTGGTGTTGTCCCAACGTTCGGCGACGATCTCCAGCCCCAGCCGGTGCGCGGCATGGTGCAGCTCCTTGAGCAGAAATTCGCTGTTCGTCCCGTACAGCACGCCGACCCGTCGCACTTGCGGCAACAGGGCCTGAATCAGGCGAAGTTGGCGGCTCAGCGGTGGATCACTCCACAGCAGGCTAAGGTGCAGGGGCAGGGCATTACCCAGGCGCTGACTGGCTTGCAGGCGGCTGATGCGCAGCACCAGCGTCGCCGGTCCCTCGCTGTCTTGCAGGCGCCAGTCGAGGCTCGGCAGATCAAGCAAGATCAGCCGTGTCGCATCGGGTAGCCGGGACGGCGCGGGGAGGTCGGCAAGGCGTGCGAAGCGCACCGTGTCTTCCGGTCGCTGCTCGGCCAGGGCGCGGGTAAAGGCCTGCACGCCGGGACTGTCCTCGGCGCCGGTCAGCAACACGTCGGCAGCACGCACGGGCAAACTGCCCAGGCAGACAAGCAACAGTCCCCAAACCCAAGGCCGGCGGCTTCGGGGGGAGTGGGGGCGTGTCTGGCTGAGGCCCATGTCAGAACTCTAACTCGGCGCTGAAGTAGAGCACATGGCGCGAGTCATAGTTGTTGTCGATGAAGGTGGTCGGCTGGTTGTCGAGGCGTTGTTGCAGGATACCGGCCAGTTCGAGATTGGCCTTGCCCAGCGCAATGCGTTTGGCGATGCGCGTATCGACACGCTCGAAGCGGTAGCCATTCAGTGCGTCGTCACCATAGTAGAACAGTGCACTGTTCCAGCCATTGCCCCAATCGCGCAGCCAACCGGCGGAGCCGCTGTTGCGTGCGCTGAATTGTTCGTCCAGAGGATTACTGGCCCTGGCATCGACATAGGCGTAGGTCAGGCGCAGCCGATCGGCATCGCTGACACGCCAGTCAAACTGGGTTTCAGTGCCGCTGAAACGCGAGGCATTGCTGTTGCTGGCAATGTACTGGTTGTTGCGCAGCGGCTCGCTGATCATGTCGGTGATTTCGTCGTAGAACAGTTTCACGTCGACGTTCAGCCCAAGGTCAGCGAAGAAGCCGTTATACCCCAGTTCGCGCGAACGCATGTGTTCTTGAGCGAGGTTGCCGGGGCCACGGGTCTTGACGAAGTAACGGGCACTGGACTGACCGTAGGCACCGGGGCTGAGGTTGGTCACCTGATAGCTCCAGTTGACGTTGTTCTCGAACATGTCGGGTGAGCGGATGGCCTCCGAATACACCGCGCGCAGACCGTGGCGCGGGTTGATCAGGTAGTTGATTGCGACGCGCGGGGTGAGCGAGTCACCGACCAATTCGGTTTTTTCGTACATCGCACCGCCTTGCAGCAGCCAGTGCTCGCTGGCACGCCACTCCAGTTGGCCGAACAACCGCCAGATTGAGTCGTCGAGGGTGCCATTGAAGTACGTTTCGGAGTCGGCCCGGTCGTATCGATAGTTCATGCCGCTGACCAGACGCAGACTGTCGGAGAGGCTCAGGGTGTCCTGCAGTTCAAGGTCGTAGCGCGACTCGCGGGCGCTCTGGTCGATATCACCGCAGACGGTGCGGTTGGCGCCACCTTTCCATTGATCGAGCACCTGGTTGGCCAGTGCCTGCTCGACCGGCGTGCCGTGCGGTGCACCGGTGCCGGTATAGCTATCCATGTGCCGCGCCAGGCGCTCGGCATAGTTGGGGTTGAGCTGCCAGAGTTGGGTGAGCTGCGGGCTGAACGACACTTCGGCGTCGCACGCGCGCCAGACTTGCTGCCGATCCCACTGCTGCGCCGACCCCTGGACGTAAAGGCTGTGATCCGGGTTGAGCTCCAGGTTCCAGCGCAACGAACCGGCGTAATCCTTGGCGATCACGTCAGAGTTGTCACCAGCCGAAGTAATCCCGGAAAACACCGGACGGTAGGTATAAGGCCGCTGGTTGGTGCCGTCTTTGGCATTCAGTTGCCAATCGATGCTTTGCTGCTCGTTGAGCGTCTGGCTGACGGCCAGGTTGACGCGGTTCAAGCGGCGACTGTCGCGGTAGTCCGCTCCCAGGCGGTTCGAGTCGAAACCGTCGTCTTCCTGGCCGGACAGCGACAAGCGCAGGTCGCCGGTTTCCCAGCCGGTACCCTGGCTGGCGTACCAGTCGTTGATGCCGCRCTCACCGCGAGTGACTTTCAGCCGCGTGCCATGGCTGTTGACCGGTGCGCGGGTGATGATGTTGACCACTGCCATCAGCGCGTTGGCGCCATAGCTGACGGTGTTCGGGCCACGGAATACCTCGATGCGCTCGATGTCTTCCATGGCCACCGGAATGTCGCTCCAGTCCACCGTCGCCAGACCTGCGCGGTACACCGAACGGCCGTCGATCAACACTTGCATGCGTCGCGCTTCGCTGGCGTTGGTGCCGTGATAGTTCACCGCGGCCTGGTTGCCGCTGACGTTACCGACCATCATCCCCGGCACCAGCCGCAGCAATTCGCTGATGTCGCGGGCACCGCTGGCCTTGATCAGTTCGCTGTCGATCACCGTCATGCTCCCGGGCACGGCGGCCGGCGACTGTTTCAGTCGGGTGGCGGTCAGTACCTGGGGCAGCGCGGCGTTGTCGAGAAACAGATCATCGGCCAACAGCGGGTCAGAGAGCATCAGCGCCAGAACCAGCGAGGAGCGAAGGTGAGGAGGGCCAACAGACACGGTACAGCCTTGATCGCAGTTAATTGCCGCGCATGTTAACCGAGCTGTTTGAGTTTTCCAGTCACGATGCCGGCATTTTCTCAGGTTTTGCAGGTCTGCTTCCTACAAGTGCTGCTAATTGATGGAGGGGCTGGCCGACGCCAGACCGCCCCGTATAATGCGGCTATCGCCACTGGTATGGATTAACGGATTGCATATGACTGAACAGCGCCCGATTGCGGTCCTGGGAGGCGGAAGTTTTGGTACCGCCGTGGCTAATTTGTTGGCCGAGAACGGTCATCAGGTCCGGCAGTGGATGCGCGATCCTGAACAGGCCGAGGCCATTCGGGTCAACCGCGAGAATCCACGCTACCTCAAGGGCATCAAGGTTCACCCTGGGGTGGAGCCGGTCACCGACTTGCTTGCCACCCTCAATGAGTGCGACCTGTGTTTCGTCGCACTGCCTTCCAACGCCCTGCGTTCGGTGCTCGCACCCTATGCCGAGCGCCTGAGCGGCAAGTTGCTGGTAAGCCTGACCAAAGGCATCGAGGCCCACACCTTCAAGCTGATGAGCGAAATCCTTCAGGAAATCGCCCCACAAGCGCGCATCGGCGTGCTGTCCGGGCCGAACCTGGCCCGTGAAGTGGCCGAGCACGCGCTGACGGCCACAGTGGTCGCCAGTGAAGACGAAGAGCTCTGTCAGCGGGTCCAGGCGGCATTGCACGGTCGGACCTTTCGCGTGTACGCCAGTGCCGACCGTTATGGTGTGGAACTGGGCGGGGCACTGAAAAACGTCTACGCGATCATCGCCGGCATGGCGGTGGCGTTGGGCATGGGCGAAAACACCAAGAGCATGTTGATCACCCGGGCATTGGCGGAAATGACCCGCTTTGCGGTGAATCAGGGGGCCAACCCGATGACGTTCCTGGGGCTGGCCGGGGTGGGCGATTTGATCGTCACCTGTTCGTCACCGAAAAGCCGCAACTATCAGGTCGGTTTTGCCCTTGGCCAGGGCATGAGCCTGGAAGAGGCGGTGACGAGCCTTGGTGAAGTCGCCGAGGGCGTCAACACGCTGAAGGTGCTCAAGGCCAAGGCCCAGGAAGTCGGGGTTTACATGCCGTTGGTCGCCGGTTTGCATGCGATCCTGTTTGAAGGACGCACGCTCAATCAGGTTATTGAGCTGTTGATGCGCGGCGAGCCGAAAACCGATGTCGATTTTATCTCCACCAGCGGTTTCAACTGAGTCCCCCATTTACAGGGGCAGGGAGCGAGACATGAACGATCCAAAAGTAGCAGCCAAGTACGAATCCATCCTGCTGCGCGTGCTGTGGATGCTGGTGTATGTGCTGGTCTGGCAAGTCGCGCAATTGATCCTCGGCGCCGTGGTGCTGGTGCAGCTCATCTATCGGTTGATCTATGGGGCACCAAACGCCGGCCTGATGAATTTCGGTGACAGCCTCAGCCAGTTCCTGGCGCAGATCGGCCGCTTCGGCAGTTTCCACAGCGACCAGAAACCGTGGCCATTCGCCGATTGGCCGACTCCGCGTGCACCGGAAGGCGAAGCCCCGCACGCTGTACCACCCGCGCCACATCCGGCCCGTGATGAGGAGCCAAAGCTATGAAACTCTGGGTGTTGCGTCACGGTGAAGCCGAGTCTCACGCCCGTAGCGATGCTGAGCGGGAGTTGACTGCACATGGTCGTGAAGAAGTGCTGCGAAGTGCCGCGCAACTGATCGGCCAGCCGATTCAGGCGATTATTGCCAGCCCGTACATGCGGGCGCAGCAGACTGCGCAACTGGTGCGTGAGGTGCTGGGTTTTGAGCCGGAGATCCGCACCGAGACCTGGCTGGCGCCAGAAAGCAATCCGTTGACCGTCGTCGATCGGCTCGACACGGAGGATAACGTCCTGCTGGTCAGCCATAACCCGCTGGTGGGGAGCTTGATCGGCTACTTGCAGCACGGCCATTTGCGTGCACCGCAGCCGATGAGCACGGCCAGCCTGGCTGAGCTTGAAGCTGATTTGCCGTTGGCTGGGGGCATGACGCTCAATAGCGTCAAAAATCCGTAATCTGCGGAGGGCATGGATAATCTGTAGCAGCTGCCGAACGCAGGCTGCGCCAGCTGCTACGGGAATGCGTGCTCCTGGCTGGATTTTGTTTTGAAATAGCCAACCAAGCAACTGCTTGGTTGGCTACGCTTGCCGCCATACCGAACAAAAAGGAGCGCATCGCATGTCCGCCGCTTTTCGTTTGCCGCTGCAAGTGTTCTACGAGCGTGAAGCTCGCCATCCCCGCCAGCGTTTTCTGGTCCAGCCGATTGGCGGTGGTCAGGTCGAGACGCTGACCTGGGCCGACGTCGGCCATCAGGCGCGGTGCGCCGCTCACTGGCTACGCGCCCGGGAGCTGCCTCAAGGCAGCCACATTGCACTGATCTCGAAAAACTGCGCGCACTGGATCATTGCCGACCTGGCGATCTGGATGGCCGGGCATCTCTGCGTTCCGTTGTACCCCAACCTCACCGCCGATTCGGTGGCCCAGGTGCTCGAACACTCGGAGGCTGCGCTGGTGTTCATCGGCAAGCTGGATGATTGGCCAGGCATGTCCAGGGGCGTCAGCACCGATCTGCCGACCATCAGCCTGCCGTTGTGTCCCGCGGGTGACTTCGATTTCAGTTGGGCCGATCTGCAACACAGCTCACCGATTCAGGACGACCCAACGCCCGACGCCAACCAGTTGGCGACCATCATCTACACCTCCGGCACCACCGGCTTGCCCAAAGGGGTGATGCACAGTTTCGGTAACCTGGGTTTCGCCACCACTCACGGTACGCAGTTGTTTGGTCTCAATGAGTCGGACCGGTTGCTGTCGTACCTGCCGCTGTGCCACGTCGCCGAGCGGATGTTTGTCGAGCTGGCGTCAATCTATACCGGGCAAACGGTATTTTTTGCCGAAAGCCTCGACACGTTTCTCAGCGATTTGCAGCGTGCACGACCCACGGCGCTGTTCGGCGTGCCGCGCATCTGGAACAAATTCCAGATGGGCGTGTACAGCAAAATTCCGGCAAAACGCCTGGATTTCCTCCTTGGCTTACCGATCATCGGCAAGCGGGTCGGGCACAAGGTGCTCGCGGGTCTGGGGCTGGATGCCTTGCGCATTGCCTTGTCGGGCGCCGCGCCAGTGCCGCAAGCCTTGCTGCACTGGTACCAGCGCCTTGGGCTGGAGGTGCTTGAGGTCTACGGCATGACCGAAAACTGCGGTTATTCGCATATTTGCCTGTCGGGCCAGAATAAACCTGGCTGGATCGGCAAGCCGTGTCCGGGGGTGGAGGTGCGGATCGAGGACTCGGGCGAGGTGCTGGTGCACAGTGGTGCGACCATGCTCGGCTATTTCAAGGAGCCGCAGAAAACCGCCGAGACGATCACCGAGGACGGCTTTCTGCGCACCGGTGACAAGGGCGAGCAAGACGCCGAAGGCAACTTGCGCCTGACCGGGCGGCTCAAGGAAATCTTCAAGACCAGCAAGGGCAAGTACGTCGCACCGGCGCCGATTGAAAACCGTCTGGCGGTACATTCGCGCATCGAGCAGGTGTGCGTGGTCGGTGACGGCCTGAGTGCGCCACTTGGTCTGTGCGTACTCTCGGCAGTCGGCCTGCAAGATGCCGCCAGTGTGGCGCGCAATGCCTTGCAGTCGAGCCTGGAAAGCTTGCTCGACGAGGTTAACGGCGCCCTTGATAAACACGAACGCCTGCGCCAACTGGTGGTGGTCAGGGACAGTTGGGCGGTGGAAAACGGCTTTCTCACGCCGACACTGAAGATCAAGCGCAACGTGATCGAGGCCGTGTATGGCGCACGGTTTGAAGAATGGAGTGCACGCAGCGAAGCGGTGCTGTGGCAGGATTGACCCGAAATAAAACCAGAAGAGGATGTAGCGATGAGTCTGTGGCGTACCGTTCCCAACATTGAACAGTTGAACGCGATTCAGAAAAACACCATCGGCGAAGTGCTGGATATACGCTTCGAGGCGTTTGATGACGAGTCGCTGACCGCCAGCATGGTCATCGACCATCGCACCCACCAGCCCTACGGTTTGCTGCATGGCGGCGCCTCGGTGGTACTGGCCGAAACCGTTGGTTCCATGGCCAGCTTCCTGTGCATCGACGCCAGCAAATTCTATTGCGTGGGCCTGGAAATCAACGCCAACCACTTGCGCGGCTTGCGCAGCGGCCGGGTAACGGCGGTGGCCAAGCCGATCCACATCGGCCGCACCACGCACGTCTGGGATATTCGCTTGAGCAGTGATGAAGGCAAGGCCAGCTGTGTGTCGCGGTTGACCATGGCGGTGGTGCCGCTGGGTGAAACGCCGCCGGGGCGTTGAGGCCGATTTGGTCTGCGCCAAAAAGGGGCGTCTCAATGAGGCGACGGAGGTCGGCTGGAGTACGGCGTCGAAGATCGAGAACGCTGCCTCAGCTCGTACGAGCCGGCGCCGGGCAAGACGACCGACCCTCGTGGAGTCGCGGAAATATTCACGATGGAGTCGTTAGGTCTTATCGTGCTCATTTCTATGTTCTCGGTAGTGGGCTTATGTACGGCGAGGCCTTCGGTCACGGAGGTGGTAATGATGGCGCGTTGGTCACCGATGGCGGTGCCGAGCGCTCTTTTGATCATGTTTTTTGTTACAGGATCCAAGTCCATATATCCGGGAACCAGATTCACTACAGCTTGGTCGGCCAATAGACCTAGCGATGCGAAAGCGTGGCGAGTGGTGATGCCGGTTATGGCTTTAGGAATGTCAAAGGTAGGTTCTCCTCCTTTAGCCGGTTTGGTGGGGGTGTTGTAGATTCCGCGTACAAGTGATGCAGCGGCAGCGCTCGTCGCGGTCGCTGCGGAGCCGACGAGAATCGCTTCTAAACCTTTGCCTGCCTCACCCAATACAGCAGACATCAATTGTCCACCGGCATAGCCGAAGGCTCCACCAACGCTCGCCGCAGCAACGATACTCGTTCCTGCGGTCTTTACGCTGGGATAAGGAGTCGAAGGGTTGCTGGGACCAACATGGGACACGTATTGCGACGTCCCTTCGCGAACCGCTGACCCAAAGCCACTGGCGATTTGTGAAACAGCAGCGGTATTGACCCCCGGGGATGTGAAATGGCCGATCAATGAAGGCGCAGCCCCGATACTGGCACCAACAAGAATGCCGCTGACCTTTGTCGTAAGTATTCTTGCCCTGCTGTTCGTCGAAGAGGTGGACAGGGCTCGATTGGCTTCGGCATACCCGGTGACGCCCCCCGATATCCAGCCGGAAAGGGCTCCCATCGCAGTCAACAGGCTGCCGACTGGACTCATCGCGCCGATTGCCATAGTCGCGCCATATTGCAGTGTCGCAGAAACGAGAGCACTACCGCCTTCACGAACCAGTGTCGCTCCTGCCGCATATAGCGTGTCCACCCCGAAAAGCCCCTGAGTATCGACGAGCCTGATCGGGTTGCCGTGCACCATGGCATACAGATTCAACCCATCCGTAGCGCCCGCCGGATCAGCGCTCAACCAACGCTGTCGCCAAGGTAGGTAGTACCGGTGGCCGTAGTAACACAGTCCTGTTGCATCGCGCTCCTTGCCTGAGTAGCGAAAGGTCTTGTAGCTCGCCTCCACCTTGTCCCGCCCGGCCCACCAGCACGTTCCGCCATAGGGGTAATAACATTCCTGGCTGATGAGTTCGGCGTGGTCATCGAGCTCCATCGTGCTGGAGCCCAGGTGGTCGGTGAAGGTGTAACGGTGCTGGTTTTCGGGAATGTCCACTCGTTGGCCTTTTTTCCAGTGCAGCACCTGCACGGTACAGCGTCCGGCCTGCACGGTGATCACGTGCAGGGTTTCCTTGGGGCCTGTGCGAATCTCCAGGCCTGGCAGGTAGCGGGTTTCATGGGTATGGGTCAGCGTGCCGGTGTAAGCCGTGCGGATTTTCCACTGGCGTTGGCCGTTGCTGTCGTAAAGGTAGAGCTCGGCGTCGTTGGGCTCTTCTTCACGCTCCACCTGATCGACCTGGCGCAACTGGTTGCGCAGGTCCCATAGCAAGGGTTGGCCGGGTTGCAACGTGTTCAGGTTGCCATTGTCGTCGTAGCCGGCGCGAATCTCGTCTTCGTCGGGGCGTTTACCATCAGCGCTGTACGGCAGGCTACGGTTGTTGAGTGAAGCGACAGCGGTGTGTTCGGTGCGACTGTTGCTGTCGGCCGTGTGTTGCAGCCGTTCCAGATTGTTTGCGGGGTCGTAGTGAAAGGTTTGCTGGTAGTTTTCCAGTTGGCCGGGATCGGCGGGTGACTGAAAGACCGGTAAGTGCGGGCCGCTCGGAGCATTACGGGTTTGTCGGCCGCTGGCAAAGATCAATCGATGGAGGCTGTCGTACTCGTAGGTATTGATCGCGGCCACCCGCTCATTGCGGAAGTAGCGAATAGCCTGGGCAGCATCGCTGATGCTGCGAATATTGCCCACGGGATCGTAGTCATAAGTCAGGTCTTGCCGTGGTGCTTTTCCCAGGGCCCGGGCCTTGAGTTGCAAGAGTTTGCCGTCCTCGACTGCATAGGTCGCGCAAGACTTTACGCCATTGCCGGCAAGTTGCTGTTCAATCTGGCCGAAGGCGTTGTAGCGGATGGCGCTGACCAGCGTCTTCTCTTCGGCAGCACTGTCCAGTTTCAGGCGTACTTCTCGCAGTTCACCGGCGCGGGTCTGACTGAAGATTTGCCGGTTACCCCCGGCGTCGGTCTGTTCGCACGGTTCGCCAACGGCGTTGTAGCGTACGCGGGTGATAGCAGGTTCGAGCTCCAGCAAGGCGTCGCGTTCAGTTTCGACTTCGGGCCAATTCACTGGCGACTGCGGGTCAGCAATGAATTGTCGGGACTGCTCAAGAGGGGCACCCGCAAGGCTGAATTCAGTGAAGTGTTGTGTGCCGGCCGTGTCGTCAATGCGAATCAACCGACCGCAGCGGTTGTGGGCGGCGGTTTCTGCTGTGGCGTCGGCGTATGAAAAGCGTTCGGTACAGTGCTCTGTTTGACCTTGAGCCTGCTCGAAAATGGCGCTCGGTCGCAGCAGATCGTCATGGATCGCGCGGCTTTGATTACGTTTTTGGTCCCAGCCCTGCAACCGTTGCCCGGCTGCACCGAACAATCCCAGGCGCCATCCGGCGTCGCCGTTTTCGGACAGCAGCGCCGTGCCTGAGAGGCTGAACACCGTGGACTGATTGACGGCCTCGCCGGAGCCGCCTTCGAGCAACTGGAACAGACGTGGGTCACGGCTGTGGACGGCGCGCCCAGCTGTATCGTAGACCTGCTGAGTAATGTGTGACTCTGTCGTGTCGCCCGCCTTGCGCCGGTGATAGGCCACTGCCCGCACAGCCTTTGCACAAGGGTCGATCACAGCGATCGTCGGTGTGTTGGCGTGTGTCATGGACGATCCGTATCAACGACTATGGCGGCAGGTTCTTTTCGATCTAAACGGAGCCATTGTCAACTGTCAGAATTAACAGGTAGGCCCATAGCCTTGGCCTGACTGTCATCATTCCTGGCAGTTACGGTCATTGCTGTGGGCTTGTGTCTTACGGACAATCAACACCTGATTTCGTTTATGGACGCGCCGTTATGCCGCAGCAGATCTTTTTCGCCCATGCCAATGGCTTTCCTTCAGGCACCTACGGCAAGTTGTTTGCCGCGCTGGCGCCGGAGTACCAGGTCGCGCATCTGCAGCAGCACGCCCATGACCCGCGGTTCCCGGCCGACGATAACTGGCACAACCTGGTCGACGAGCTGATCCATCACCTGAAACAGCAACCCGAGCCGGTGTGGGGCGTTGGCCATTCCTTTGGTGGCGTCTTGCACCTGCACGCGGCCCTGCGTTGCCCGGAGCTGTATCGTGGCGTGGTGATGCTGGATTCACCGGTGCTGACCCGCCCCGATCAATGGGTTATCCGCGCCGCCAAGCGTTTTGGCTTTATCGACCGCTTGACCCCGGCCGGCCGCACGTTGGGGCGTCGCGAGGAGTTCGCCGACCTGGAGTCGGCGCGCAGCTATTTCGCCGGTAAAACCCTGTTTCGCGGTTTTGATCCGGACTGCCTCGATGCGTACCTGCAACACGGCTTGCACAAGGTTGGTGATCGCCTGCGCCTGCGCTTTGATCCGGCTACCGAGATCAGCATCTACCGTGGTGTTCCGCACACCAGTCCAGGCCGTCCTCGCCAGTTGAAAGTACCGCTGGCGGTGGTTCGTGGCCGGCAGAGCCGGGTGGTCATGCGCCATCACGCCAGCTTCGTCGGCCGCATGCCACAAGGCGAGTCGCTGACAATGCCCGGCGGCCACATGTTTCCCCTTGAACGCCCGCAAGACACCGCGACGTTACTAAAAAAACTGTTCAGCCGTTGGGATGGGCACAGCGAGCGGAGTTGCGCATGAACAGCGTCGAAGAAGTCCGCCTGAGCCTGCCGCACATCGAGTTGGCCGCGCACCTGTTCGGTCCTGAAGACGGTCTGCCGGTGATTGCCTTGCACGGCTGGCTTGACAATGCCAACAGCTTTGCGCGCCTGGTGCCGAAGCTTGAAGGCCTGCGCATTGTCGCGCTGGACATGGCCGGCCACGGGCATTCCGGGCATCGGCCATTGGGCGCCGGTTATGCGCTGTGGGATTACGCTCACGATGTGCTGCAAGTTGCGCAGCAGATGGGCTGGAAGCGGTTTGCGCTGCTGGGCCATTCCTTGGGCGCAATCGTTTCGGTGGTACTCGCCGGTGCCTTGCCCGAGCGCGTGACGCATCTGGCGCTGATCGACGGGGTGATTCCGCCCACCGCCGCTCACGACAACGCCGCCGAACGCATGGGCATGGCCCTGCAAGCGCAGCTGGATCTGCAAGAAAAACGCAAACCGGTCTACAACACCCTGGATCGCGCCATCGAAGCCCGTATGAAAGGCCTGGTCGCGGTCAGTCGTGAAGCCGCCGAGTTACTCGCTCAGCGGGGTTTGATGCCGGTGCCGGGCGGCTACACCTGGCGCACCGACAGTCGCCTGACGCTGGCGTCGCCACTGCGTCTGACCGATGAACAGGCGATGTCCTTCGTTCAGCGAATCAGTTGTCCTGCGCAATTGGTGGTTGCCGCTGACGGCATGCTCGCCAAACACCCGGAATTGCTGGAGCGTCTACCCTTTAGCCGTGAACAGCTGCCCGGCGGCCATCATTTGCACCTGAATGACGAGCCCGGCGCCGCCCTTGTTGCAGACTGTTTCAATCGGTTCTTCGCCGTTCCTTGACTTGCAGCGGGCAACTGTCGAGGCTGGGCGGGTTGAAAGGGGAGACAACCATGATAGATCTCTACACCGCTGCGACTCCGAATGGCCACAAGGTCTCTATCGTGCTCGAGGAACTCGGCTTGCCCTACACGGTGCATGTCCTGAGTTTCGACAAAAAGGAACAAAAGGCTCCAGCGTTTCTCAAGATCAATCCCAATGGCCGGATTCCGGCGATTGTCGATCGGGACAACGGTGATTTCGCCGTGTTCGAGTCTGGCGCGATTCTCATCTACCTGGCTGAGCTGAGCGGAAAACTGCTGCCCAAGGATCCGAAAGGGCGTTCGGTGGTGATCCAGTGGCTGATGTTCCAGATGGGCGGTATTGGCCCGATGCAGGGGCAGGCCAACGTGTTTTTCCGTTATTTCCCGGAGAAGCTTCAGGGCGCCATCGACCGCTATCAGCATGAAACCCGGCGTTTGTATGAAGTGCTGAACACGCGTCTGGAAACTGTCGAGTACCTGGCCGATGACTACAGCATTGCTGACATCGCCACTTACCCGTGGGTCCGTGGCCATGAGTGGTCTGGCGTTTCGGTAGACGGTTTACCCGCCTTGCAACGCTGGATGGCGGTGATGGAAGCTCGCCCGGCGGTGCAGCGTGGCTTGCAGATTCCGCCGCGTAACGACGACGCCAATGTCGTCAAAGGCGCTCAGGCCATGCTGATCCGATGAGAGTACCTTCAAGGTTGAACAGCATGCGCTTGATCTGTTGGTTGGGGATGGGGTGTTTCAGTTCGCTGGTGTTTGCCGCCGATGTACCGGGAAGTCACGATTTGCCGCTGGTGCCGCGTCTGGCCGATGCGCAGATCGTCGACTATCGCCCGCTTGCGGAGCTTGAACGGATCTATCCCATGGGCTCGATCCGCAAAATCAGCGGCCAATTGCGTTTCGATGGCCAGGTCAGTGCCCGTGGAAAAGTGACCTCGGTGACCTACGAGTTGCCGCCCGAGCATTCGTCCACCGAGGCCTTCACCGCCGCTCGCGAAGCCTTGCAGAAACAGGGGGCCGAACTGCTGTTCTGGTGCCAGGCCCGTGATTGCGGCGAAAGCAGCCTGTGGGCCAATCAAGTGTTCGGCAACGCCAAGCTCTACGGTGCCGACGATCAACAGGCTTACCTGCTGCTGCGACTCGCGGCACCGCAGGACAACTCGTTGTTGGCGCTTTACAGCATCACTCGGGGCAATCGAAAAGCCTATCTGCACGTCGAACAATTCGACGCCAGCACGCCATTGGGCGAGTTGTTGCCGACCTCGGCGACCCTGTTGCGTCAGCTCAAGGACACCGGCGTGCTGGACCTGCCGCGGCTGACGGGCGATCCGCAACCGGTGTGGCTGACATTGCTGTCGCGCGGCTTGAACCTCGATACGACTTTGCGCGTCAGTGTTTCCGGAGCCAACGCTGAAGCCTGGCGTCAGGCGCTGGTCGGGCAGGGCGTACGTGCGGCGCGGATGGAACTCGGCAACGTACCGGCAACCGGCCTGCACATCGAATTCCTGCGATAGTTTTTTCCTCGGCGAACGTGTCATTGGCCGTTCGCCTACTCTTTGTTGATTGACCTGGCTCGAGATTTTTCATGATCAATAACGATCGCCTGTTGGTGCAGATCCTGCTCCTGGTGTTGTTCGGTGCCAGTTTCTGGGTGATGGCGCCCTTTTGGTCGGCGCTGTTCTGGGGCGCGGTGCTGGCGTTCGCCAGTTGGCCGCTGATGCGTTTGTTGACCCGCTGGCTCAAGGGGCGCGAATCCCTTGCGGCGGCGTTGCTGACGCTGGGCTGGATGGTGCTGGTGGCGGTGCCGTTGGTGTGGCTCGGTTTTAACCTGGCCGATCATGTGCGTGATGCCACGGTGTTTCTCAAGGATGTACAAGTTGACGGCTTGCCGGCGGCACCGGTGTGGCTGGCCGGGATACCCTTGGTTGGCGAGCGGCTGGCTGGGCTCTGGAACAGCCTTGATCAGCAAGGCGCGGCGCTGTTGTTGGCGGTCAAACCCTATCTGGGGCAGGTCGGCAACTGGTTGCTGGCGCGCAGTGCACAGATCGGCGGAGGGATCCTCGAGCTGACCTTGAGCATCGTTTTCGTGTTCTTTTTCTATCGGGACGGCCCGCGCTTGGCGATGTTTGCTCACCGTTTGCTGGAGCGGCTGATCGGCGAGCGTGCCGGTTATTACATCGAGCTGGTCGCCGGAACGGTGCAGCGGGTGGTCAACGGGGTCATCGGCACCGCCGCCGCCCAGGCGGTCCTGGCGCTGATCGGCTTCCTGATTGCCGGTATTCCGGGCGCACTGGTGCTGAGTATCGTCACGTTCCTGCTCAGCCTGATTCCCATGGGCCCGCCGCTGGTGTGGATTCCGGCGACGGCCTGGCTGGCCTGGAAGGGCGAGTACGGCATGGCGGTGTTCCTCGGCATTTGGGGCACGTTCATCATCAGCGGCGTCGACAACGTACTCAAGCCCTACCTGATCAGCCGTGGCGGCAACTTGCCGTTGGTAATCGTGCTGCTTGGGGTGTTTGGCGGGTTGATCGCCTTTGGCTTTATCGGCTTGTTCATCGGTCCGACCTTGTTGGCCGTGGCGTACAGCCTGTTGACCGACTGGAGCAACAGTCAGGCGCGGGTTGAAGAAAGGCGTTGAAATACGGCGCAGGATTGCTCCCGTAGCAGCTGCCGAGCCTGCGAGGCTGCGTTCGGCTGCGAAGCAGTCGTGAATCAGTAAATCCTGCCTCCACTGTTAACCTGAAAAAACGTGGTGTCTGATTTTACGACTGCTTTGCAGCCGAACGCAGGCTGCGCCAGCTGCTACGGATCGCGTAGCGGCTTGACTTAGTGGCACCCTCTCGCCATAGGTTATGCGCTGATCAGCCTCAGGCCGCGGCGCTCAGGTTTTTGCTTGAGTTCAGGGTATTGGCCTGCGAGTACTGCTGATTCATGCTGACGATCAACTTGCTCAAGGCCTCGGCGACTGCGCCTTGATCGATGGTCCCGCTGTTCTGGCTGCTGCCCGTCTGTAGAGCCGTGAGCAGGGCCGCACCATTGTCGGTGCTGCTGGTGGACGAGGTTGCGGCCAGGGCGCTACTCAGTTCGCTGGTGCTGATGCTGCCATCACCATTCGTGTCGAGCTGGCCAAACAGGGACTGGCTGGACAGTTGCTGCGGCGGCTGAGGTGGGGTGAGGGCGGCAACCAGTTCGTCCTTGCTCACGCTCCCGTCGTTGTTCGTATCCAGCGCCGCAAACAGGCTCTTGTTGTCGGCGGTGCTGCCGGCTTTCGTCAGGCCATTGCTCAGCTCATCGCTGCTGATGCTGCCATTACTGTTGCTGTCCAGAAGACTGAGCATGCTGTCGGCCAGTTCGGTGCTGGGCGGCTGATCATTATGGGCTTGGCAGGACGATGGCGTCATGGCAGCCATTTCCTGGCTGCTCAGACCACCACTGTTATCGGAGTCCAGGCTGCTGAATTGCTGGCTCAGGCTGTTCAGTACGCGGCTGTCGCTTTTCTTCGCCAGGGCGCTGTTCAGCTCATCCTTGGAAACGGTTCCGTCGCCATCGGTGTCGAGCTTGGCGAACAACTCTTTCTGACGCTGCTGAAGTCGCGCGGTGTACGCCGCACTGGTGGCGCTGGTATAGCTGGAGTTACTGCTGACGCTGCCGATCATGGGCTCACTCCCTGGATGGATAAAACCGGTGAAGGCACCGGCCCATGCAGCCTCGGGGGAGCAGTTGTCGTGGGTATGTGGAATTTGTACGAATCAGCACACAGAGTCTGTCAGACCCGTGGCAGGCAGACCACGGCCGTCAGGCCGCCGCCCGGGGTTTCTTCCAGGCTTAATGCTCCGCCCAGCCGTTGAGCGGCTTCGCGGGCGATGGTCATGCCCAGTCCAATGCCGCCAGAGTTGCGGTTGCGTGAACCTTCCAGGCGAAAGAACGGCTCGAACACGGCTTCGCGTTTGTCGGCGTTGATCCCCGGGCCATGATCGATCACTCGAATGATCAACTGTTCACGGCTGTCTTCAAGGGTGATCAGTGCCTGGCCGGCGTACCGCAAGGCATTGTCCAGCAAGTTATTGATGCACGACCGCAGGGCCATCGGTTGAACCTGCAACGGTGCACAGTGCCCGCTGGCCTGCACGTCAGCGCCCTGGTCCTGGGCGTTTTCGCTGAGCGATTCGATCAGCGCCTGCACGTCCATCCACTGCAGGGCTTCGCTGGTACGTTGTTCGTGCAGGTAGCTGAGGGTCGCATCGAGCATGCGAATCATGTCGTCGAGGTCTTGCCGCATCTGCCCTTGCAGCTTGATGTCGTCGATCTGCTCCAGGCGCAACTTTAGCCGCGACAGTGGCGTACGCAGGTCATGGGAAACGGCGCCGAGCATTCGCGAACGCTGCTGCACCTGCTCACGGATACGCTTCTGCATCAGGTTGAAGGTGTGCGCCGCCTGCCGCGATTCTCGTGGACCGGACTCATCAAGCGGTGGGCTGTCGAGGTTTTCGCTGAGGCTCTCGGCGGCCGCGCTCAAGCGTTGAATTGGTCGTGAGAGCAGCTTTGCGCCGTACCAGGCGGCAATCACCAGCGAGATAAGCTGAAAGGTCAGCGGTACGACCGGGCCGCCAAACCAGGGACGCGGTGGCCTGTGTTTGAAGGGCTGCGGCGGTTGCCCGTTGAACCCGGCGGAAAACTCCGGCGGTGGAGGGGGCGGGGGATGGCCGTAATGGTGGAACCAGAAGAACGCCAGAAGGTGCGCCAGGATAATTGCCAGCAACAGCACGCCAAACAGGCGGCCGAACAGCGTATCGAAGCGCGCACGCATCAGCCGATGTCTCGGGCGTCGAACAGGTAGCCTTCGCCGCGAACGGTTTTGATCAACTGAGGTGATTTTGGATCGTCACCGAGCTTTTGCCGCAGGCGCGAGACCAGTAGATCGATACTGCGATCGAACGCTTCGATCGAGCGTCCACGGGCGGCGTCCAGTAATTGCTCGCGGCTGAGCACTCGTCGCGGGCGTTCGATGAATACCCAGAGCAAACGGAATTCGGCGTTCGACAGCGGCACTACCAGACCATCGACGGAGATCAACTGGCGGAGCACGCTGTTGAGGCGCCAGTTGTCGAAGCGAATGTTGGCGCGTTGTTCGGTACGGTCATCGCGTACGCGGCGCAGGATGGTTTGAATCCGTGCGACCAGCTCTCGTGGCTCGAACGGCTTGGCCATGTAATCGTCGGCCCCCAGTTCCAGGCCGATGATGCGGTCGGTGGGTTCGCAGCGGGCGGTGAGCATCAGGATCGGGATGTCCGATTCGGCGCGCAACCAGCGGCACAGCGACAGACCGTCTTCGCCGGGCAGCATCAGGTCCAGCACGACCACGTCGTAATGCTCCGCTTGCAGCGCCAGACGCATGGCGGCGCCGTCGGTAACGCCGCTGGCGAGGATGTTGAAACGGGCCAGGTAGTCGATCAGCAGTTCGCGGATTGGAACGTCGTCGTCAACGATCAGCGCGCGGGTGTTCCAGCGTTTGTCTTCGCCGGCTGCGGGGGCTTTTTGATCATCGTTCAGAGGAGCAGGGCTATTTTGCATGCGTACGTTCATCTGCCAGAGAGGCTGCCAACCACAAAAGATGGGCTGCGAGGTTGTGGCTTCAGCATAAGACGTCCGGCCGTGAGGCGGGAAGTGCTGTAGGAAGTCTTGCGGTTGCCGAGGGTAGCCTTGGGCGGTGTTGAGGGCGTGTCGTGAGTGTATCCGTTTCGACACAATTGCCGGGCGCGCGGGGTTTATCATCCGGCAACCGGCACTGTTGACGATGATTTACCGATCATCGGGTCCCGGACGGGCTCGCGTTCCGCTACAATGCGCGCCGATTTCGACTTGCCTGAGAGCCCACTCATGTCCGCCTGCCAGACTCCTATCATCGTCGCCCTGGATTTCCCTACCCGTGACGCCGCACTGAAGCTGGCCGACCAGTTGGACCCGAAGCTGTGCCGGGTCAAAGTCGGTAAGGAACTGTTCACCAGTTGCGCTTCGGAAATCGTCGGGACCTTGCGCGACAAGGGTTTCGAGGTGTTTCTCGACCTTAAATTCCATGACATTCCGAACACCACCGCGATGGCCGTCAAGGCAGCTGCGGAAATGGGCGTGTGGATGGTCAACGTGCATTGCTCCGGCGGCCTGCGCATGATGGCAGCCTGTCGCGAGGTGCTCGACCAGCGCAGCGGTCCAAAACCGCTGTTGATCGGCGTGACCGTGCTGACCAGCATGGAGCGTGAAGATCTGGCCGGGATTGGCCTGGACATCGAGCCACAGGAGCAGGTGTTGCGTCTGGCGGCACTGGCAGAAAAAGCCGGGATGGATGGCCTGGTGTGCTCGGCGCTGGAAGCCTCGGCGTTGAAGGCGGCGCATCCGTCGCTGCAACTGGTGACGCCGGGGATCCGCCCGGCGGGCAGTGCCCAGGACGATCAGCGTCGCATCCTGACACCGCGCCAGGCACTGGATGCCGGTTCCGACTATCTGGTGATTGGTCGTCCGATCAGCCAGGCAGCCGATCCGGCCAAGGCCCTGGCCGACGTCGTGGCCGAACTGGCCTGATCAAACACTGAAGATCCAAATGTGGGAGCGAGCCTGCTCGCGATGGGGCCATAACAGTCAGCATTGATGTTGAATGTCAGCCCGGCATCGCGAGCAGGCTCGCTCCCACATTGGTTTGCGTTAAACCTTCAGAACCAGCTTGCCAAAGTTCTCACCGCTGAACAGCTTCATCAGCGCTTCCGGGAATGTCTCCAGTCCTTCGACGATGTCTTCCTTGCTCTTGAGCTGCCCCTTGGCCATCCATCCGGCCATTTCCTGCCCGGCGGCGGCGAACTGCGCGGCGTAATCCATCACCACAAAGCCTTCCATCCGTGCACGGTTGACCAACAGCGATAGATAGTTGGCCGGGCCTTTGACCGCTTCCTTGTTGTTGTACTGGCTGATGGCGCCGCAGATCACCACGCGGGCCTTCATGTTCAGGCGGCTGAGCACGGCGTCGAGAATATCCCCGCCGACGTTATCGAAATACACGTCTACGCCTTTCGGGCATTCGCGCTTGAGGCCGGCAACCACGTCTTCGTGCTTATAGTCGATGGCGCCGTCGAAGCCCAATTCGTCAATCAGGAACCTGCACTTGTCCGCGCCGCCGGCGATGCCCACCACGCGGCAGCCTTTGATCTTGGCAATCTGCCCGGCAATGCTGCCCACCGCGCCGGCGGCACCCGACAGCACCACAGTCTCCCCGGCCTTCGGTGCACCGACATCGAGCAGCGCGAAGTAAGCGGTCATGCCGGTCATGCCCAGTGCTGACAAATAACGCGGCAATGGCGCCAGTTTCGGGTCGACCTTGTAGAAGCCTCGTGGCTCACCGAGGAAATAATCCTGCACGCCCAGCGCACCGTTGACGTAGTCGCCCACGGCAAAGCCCGGGTTGTTCGAGGCAATCACCTTGCCCACGCCGAGGGCGCGCATGACTTCGCCGATGCCCACGGGCGGAATGTAGGACTTGCCTTCGTTCATCCAGCCACGCATGGCCGGGTCCAGCGACAGGTACTCGTTCTTGACCAGGATCTGGCCCGCCGCCGGCTCGCCGACAGGGACTTGCTGATAGGTGAAGGTCTCGCGGGTCGCAGCTCCCACCGGGCGTTTGGCGAGCAGGAATTGGCGGTTGATCTGGGCAGTCATGGCGGGCACTCAAAGTTGAATGAAGTCTGATTGATAGACCCTCATGGCGCTTGTCGCAAGGTTTGCTGACTCAGCGAATACATCCCGATTCAATGGAGTGATAGTTGGGTGGGCTGATCCATCACTGCAACTCATAAGCAATCAACCGGCCCTCTGATAGTGCTGCCGCGTGACAGGGCAGGGTGCTTAGACTGCGAGAACGAGATCCCCCCACATCGTTCGAGGACATAACAATGAGCATGACGTTTTCCGGCCAGGTTGCGTTGGTGACAGGGGCTGCCGCCGGTATTGGCCGCGCGACCGCCCAGGCGTTTGCCGCCGAAGGCTTGAAAGTGGTGGTCGCGGACCTTGATGTGGCTGGCGGCGAAGGTACCGTCGAGCTGATTCGGGCTGCCGGTGGCGAAGCGGTTTTCGTGCAATGCAACGTGACCCTGGAAAGCGACGTGCAAAACCTGATGGCCAAAGCAGTAAGCACTTATGGCCGCGTCGACTACGCCTTCAACAATGCCGGGATCGAAATCGAAAAGGGCAAGCTCGCCGAAGGCACACTCGATGAGTTCGACGCGATCATGGGCGTCAACGTCAAAGGCGTCTGGTTGTGCATGAAGTACCAACTGCCGTTGATGCTGGCGCAAGGTGGCGGTGCGATCGTCAATACCGCTTCGGTGGCCGGGCTTGGCGCGGCGCCGAAGATGAGCATCTACGCGGCGTCCAAGCATGCGGTCATCGGCCTGACCAAATCGGCAGCCATCGAATATGCGAAGAAGAAAATCCGCGTGAATGCAGTCTGTCCGGCGGTTATCGATACGGACATGTTTCGCCGTGCCTATGAAGCCGATCCGAAGAAAGCCGATTTCGCCGCCGCCATGCACCCGGTGGGACGTATCGGCAAGGTCGAGGAAATTGCCAGTGCGGTGCTGTATCTGTGCAGCGATGGGGCGGCGTTCACCACCGGTCACTCGCTGGCGGTGGATGGCGGGGTGACGGCGTTCTGAGGGGTTGCCTGCGACGTAGCGTCGGGCATTGTGTTTCAAAGGGTTAGAGGAGGGTGTTTTAGCGGCGTTGTCGCACATTGTGATGACAGCGCCTGTGCTTAACTGGGTCCAGAAAAACAGTTGGAGTGGGTCTCTCATGGAATTGAGAATCGATCGACAGGCGCTGGTGCCTGTCGTGCAGCAAATTGTTGATGCCCTTGCTGGCTGGATTCGCCAAAGTGCCGTCGAGCCAGGAACGCGTTTGCCGTCCATTCGACAGCTGGCCCGGGAAAACCTGCTCAGTCAGTCCAGTGTCATCGAGGCCTATGAGCGCATGGTCGCCCAAGGCGTGCTGGCATCGCGTCATGGCTCGGGGTTTTTCGTTGCCGGGCCTTTGGGCGCGACACATCGTTGCGCTGACCCATCGGGCCCCGCGGCGGCTGACGCAAACAGTGTCGGAGTGGTCGACGACCCGCTGGGCATGTTGCCGCTGGGGCGAGGTGGTATGCCCGAAAGCTGGCGCGAGAGCGACGATCTCAGTTATGCCATTCGCCAGGTTTCGCGTACCGACATGGCCGGACTGTTCAATTACAGCCCTTCATACGGGTTGCCGGTCTTGCGCCAACAGATCCTCAAGCGCCTGCAACAGATGAGTATTGCCGTCGATGAGAACCAGGTTCTCACCACTACGGGGGCCACTCATGGGCTTGATCTGATCGTACGGGCGCTGCTCAAGCCGGGTGATTGCGTGGTGGTCGAAAGTCCGGGGTATTCGAATCTGTTCCAGCTGCTCAGGTTGCATGGCATCAGGTTGCTGGAAGTACCGCGGACCTCTCGCGGCCCCGACATCGAAGTACTCGAATCCTTGTTGAACGCGAACAATCCCCGTGCGTTGTTCATCAATAGCCTGTTCCACAATCCGACCGGCAGTAGCCTGGCACCCGCCGTTGCACAACGGATTCTGCAATTGGCCAAGCGTCATGAGTTAATCATCGTCGAGGATGACGTCTACGCTGACTTTCAGGGCAGTGCCGGCACCCGTCTGGCGGCAATGGACGCGTGTCAGAACGTGATCTATGTCGGCAGCTTTTCGAAAACCCTCAGCAGTTCGCTGCGGGTTGGTTATGTCGTGGCCAGTGCCGCAATCATTACGCGCCTGGCAGACATGAAGATGATTACCAGCCTGGGGGCTTCGCGGTTTTGCGAATCGGTGGTGAGCAATCTGTTGGCCAATGGCGCCTACCGCAAACTGGTACAGCGCCAGCGTCAGCGATTGAGGCGGGATTTGGCGGCGACATTGCTGGTGCTTGAGGACGCGGACTGGGAGGTGTTCGGCAAGCCTGCGGGCGGGTTGTACATTTGGGCCAGGCCACGAGAGCACGAACCGGCGCGGGTGCGCACGCTGGCTCACTCATTCGGTATCGTGCTGTCCTCGAGGACGGCCTTCAGCCCCAGTGGTGAAACCGGCGACTGGCTGCGCATCAATGTGGCCTATGCCAGCGATCCTCGGGCCCAGGCGTTTTTTCAGGCCTGCGCATTACCGGATCGACTTCAACCGTTCTGAAAACGACTCGCGCGTAGCTTTTTGCCATTATCGCGGCGCCAAAGGCTTGTGCTTGGGGGCACCCCATTGCGAATCTGCAACAACAGAAAATGGTCGTGTTGCCATTGAGTATGGGAAGGGGGTTACGAGCAATGATTTCGGCCGTGCAAGGACGTTTTGCCAACCTCGGTATGGCAAAAAAACTGGGTGTCGGTTTTATTCTGGTCCTGATGTTGACAGCCGTGGTGGCTGCTATCGGCGTCTGGTCCTTGCAAACCATCAGCCAGCGCTTCGACGGGCTCAAGCAGATGTCGTCGCTCAACAGTGGTTTGCTCAAGGTGCGTTTGCTTGAGCAGGAATACGCCTTGCACAGTGATCCGAAAACCGTCGATGCCTTGCACAAGGGTGTTGACGCGTTGGTCGCCCTCGCAACGCAACTCAAGGCACAGTCGGCGGCTAACGTCCCGATGATGAATGATGTCGAGCAGTCACTGGGGGCGTACCGCAAAGCCTTCGATGAGTTCGTCGAGCTGACCCAGTCCAAGGAACTGGCGCTGGAAATGGCCAGTTGGTCGGTGTCCAGCGTGGCCAATAACCTTGATGTGCTGCAGGGCGGCCTTGCCGACGATGGYGCTTATGCGCTCAAGGATACGCAAGGTAAGGAAGGCGCGGAGGTTATCGAGCAAGCCAACCAGGTCAGTCAGGTGTCGAGGCTGATGTTGCAGGCCATGAATGAGGCGCGAGTGCGCCTGGATCAAAGCCGCAAGGCCAGTGACGAAAGTGCCGAGCAAGGCAAGATTGAACAGGCCGACCAGGCATTGACCCAGGTTGAGGCATTGAAGAGCGCGGTCAAGGACTCGGGCTACCAGACAGTGCTCAACGAAGTGGCCGGGCATATTGCCAGTTTCAGCGAAAAACTTGCCGAGTACACAGGGCTGCTGACTCAGGAGAAAAAGGTCTATCAGCAGTTGCATGAGCGCGCCGCCGAAGTGGTGCAGCGGGTCGATCAGGCTTACACGGCCGAGGACCGGTCGATGCAGGCAGAGCTGAAGAAGAATTCGGCGCTGATCATTGCGTCCTCGGCGCTCGCGCTGCTGGTCGGGCTGATTGCCGCGTGGGTGATTACCCGCTTGATCGTTGCGCCACTGCGCAGTGTGATTCTGGTTGCCCAGAAAATTGCGGCGGGCGATCTGAGCGCGACCGTGCAGGTGACGCGGCGTGATGAAATCGGCCAGTTGATGCAGGCCATGCAGCAAATGGGCGCAGGGTTGAGCAGTATTGTCAGCGGCTTGCAGGCGGGTATCGAGCAGCTCGCAAATTCCGCGCAATCGCTCTCGGCGGTGACCGAGCAGACCAACCTGGAAGTCAGTAGCCAGAAGGAAGAAACCGAACAAGTCGCCACCGCGATGAATCAGATGACCGCGACCGTGCATGATGTTGCGCGCAATGCCGAGGAAGCGGCATTGGCGGCGCAGACCGCAGACGGCAAGGTCGAAACCGGTCAGCAGGTCGTGCGTCAGAGCATGCAGCGCATCGAGCAACTGGCTGACTCGGCGACGTCGGCCAGTTCCAGCATCGAAAGCCTCAGTGCGGAAATCCAGAACATTGGCACTGTCCTCAGCGTGATCAAGAGCGTCGCCGAGCAAACCAACCTGCTGGCACTCAATGCGGCCATCGAGGCCGCGCGAGCGGGTGAGCAGGGCAGGGGCTTTGCCGTGGTAGCCGATGAGGTCCGTGCCCTGGCCAAGCGTACCCAGCAATCCACAGAGGAAATCGAGCGTCTGGTGAGTGCCTTGCGTTCAGCTGCGCAGGCTTCGGTGCAGCAAATCCAGAGCAGCGGCGAGTTGGTCAAGCTTGCCGTCAGTGATGCGCTACAGACCGAGAGTGCGCTGGGCAGTATCGCTGCGGCGGTCTCGCTGATTCAGCAGATGAACCAGCAGATCGCTGCCGCGGCCGAACAACAGAGTTCGGTTGCCGAAGAGATCAATCGCAGCGTGACCAGCATCCGTGCCAGTGCCGATCAATCTTCAGTCGCCATGCAAGGCAATGCCGCGTCGAGTATCGAGCTGGCACAGTTGGGGGTTGAGCTGAAGGGGATGGTGGGGCATTTCAGGTTGTAAGCGTGTGTGGCGAGGGAGCTTGCTCCCGTCAGCGCGGTCCGCGCTCGGGTGCAGCAGTTGTACAGCGGTACTTGCGGTCTGACTGAACTGAGCGAAGGGGGAGGGTCGCTTCGCGACCCAGCGGGAGCAAGCTCCCTCGCCACGGGTGTTGTGCGGCTTTGCACATCACCACTATCAGTCGTAGATAGCTTTCTTCTTCCAGTCTGCGTCGGCTTCCACTTCCTTGAGGCCTTCGGTCAACTCGTTAACTTCGCCTTCCACCGGTGCAATGTTGGTCAGCACCATGGAGTTGGCGCGCGCCAGCAGTTTTTCCAGGTACTGCAACTGCTCGCTGTAAACCTGCGGGTCTTGTTGTTTACGCAAGTACTGCACGCCACGTTCGAACGCCAGGCGGGCTTGCCCGGGTTGTTCCTGCTGCAGTGCATGTTGACCGAGGTTGTTGAAGAACTCGATGTGCAGCAATACCAGGATGTGGCGAACTTCACGAATCCAGCGCTTGGCTTCGTTGGTTGGCAGGAAACCGTCCTGTGCTGCGCGAGTGATCTGGCCATGCAAGGCTTCAAGCAAAAAGCGTACGTCCTTGGCCTTGGCTTCAGTCTGGATCGGTGCCGGTGGGTTGTTGACCGGAATCGATTCACCTCGTGCGACCAGTGCACTCAGTTCCTCGATGCGGGCCTTGGCCGCCGAATTGGTTTTATCCAGATTAAGCAGGCGTTGGCACACGTTGAGCTCCAGTCGCGTCAGCAGCAGCTTGAGCGCCGGAGTCATCAGTTGGCCAGGGAAGGTCTCGGTGATTTCGCCACAGCGGCGCAGTCGATCATTGAGTTCGACCTTGGTGCGGGCCTTTTCCAGTTTATTGTTTTCCACCACATGGTTCATGTAGCCAATGGCGATCAATATTGCGATCCCGACTATTACTAGCAGGGTGATCATGAGTGGTGTCACCGTGAAGACCTCTTTATAGGGTTTGYATGCGAGTGTAGTGGCTAAGCCTGGGAGCGCATAGGGTGGCGCGACGAGTTGGATCGAGCTTTTGCGCTGCCTATATAGGTAATGTGTGGATGGGTGCACATTGCCATCATCTGCTGGAGGGGACTATAGCGCCTTGGCGAGTGACAGAATATAGGCGTCAAACCCCGGTCGGACGAAAACCCGGAATTGCCCCTTAAAGGGGGGCGAAGTCATTGATTTAAATAAATTTATAGTTGGGGGTTGACGACCCCTCAATCCATCCATAGAATGCGCGCCACTTACAGCGGAAAGCACACAGCGAAACGCGGTAGGGAGTGAATGTTGTACGTGTGTCCCCTTCGTCTAGTGGCCTAGGACACCGCCCTTTCACGGCGGTAACAGGGGTTCGAGTCCCCTAGGGGACGCCAATGCGGGAATAGCTCAGTTGGTAGAGCACGACCTTGCCAAGGTCGGGGTCGCGAGTTCGAGTCTCGTTTCCCGCTCCAATTTTAAACGGCTTTGCTTTCGGGCAGGGCTGAGTGAAACCAGAACCAAGTCTTCGGATGCGGGTCTGGACACCGAAACACACACCATGTGTTCCGGGTAGCGTGTCCCCTTCGTCTAGTGGCCTAGGACACCGCCCTTTCACGGCGGTAACAGGGGTTCGAGTCCCCTAGGGGACGCCATTGCGGGAATAGCTCAGTTGGTAGAGCACGACCTTGCCAAGGTCGGGGTCGCGAGTTCGAGTCTCGTTTCCCGCTCCATATTTAACGAAAACGCCGCTCACTGAGCGGCGTTTTTGTGTGCGCGTTATAAAAGTCCCTCAGCCTCCCAGGCTATGGATCAGGTTATCCAGCACTTCAGCGGTTGTTTCATCCAGCTCTGCAACTACCGACGCTCTAAGCTGCTGGTGCGCCAAGCGGTATTCGCTGGGTGTGCAGTTGGCGAAATGCTTGAAGGCCCGAGCGAAGTAGGAAGGGTCCTTGAAACCGGCTTCATAGCCGATGCTGGTGATAGGCATCTGGCTGTTGCCGAGCAATTCCTTCGCAAAACTCATGCGTTTGTTCAAGATGTAATCCATGAAGCCAAGGCCGTAGGCTTCCTTGAACAGGCGGCTGAAGCGAAAGGTCGTCATGCCGCAGCGTTTGGCCACATCCCTCTGATCGATGTTGTCCCGAAAGTGCTGATCGATGTACAGCAGCACATTGCTCAACGCCTGGTGTTTTTGGTGTTCCGGCGTCATCCGGATACTGCCCGGAAGGGTCGGGGAATGGTCGATCTGCAACGTCTTGCGTTGGTCGCGAACATTGCGGCGCAGCTCGTGCAACTGAACGACAGCCGTCAGGTAGCGATTCTTTTCGGCGGCTGAAAGGGGCAGCACCATGTATTCCCAGACACAGGAACGCATCGCCCATACGGCCAGCTCTTCGGAGTGCTGCACGGTGAACATGGTGATCGGAATGGTCGGGGCGGAGCGTTTGATCTCCAGCAGCATCCTCAGGCCGGGTGTGTCGGGGCGATCAAAATGGATGCAGATCATGTCGGCCTGCATCCCGCTGGAAAATGTGGAGCCTTTCGCCAGTTTGCAGTCGCAGGCGTGCTCGAACTGCGCCATGAGTTCTGGGGTGGACCGATCGTGGGTCCGATCGAACCAGAGTAGTGATGGTTTCCTGATCACGTTTGACGTCATGTGTTTGGCTCTGGCTTCCGAGGTTCTTCGTGCCTCTATCCGCTGAGTAGTATTGTCAATGTGATATCGCTTTGCAGACTAAATCCTGATAAGAAAACCCGAATTTAGTTCTATGCGCTCTATGGTTTGCCTGTCAGTCAGTGTCGGGCGGTTATTTATTGGCGCGTTGGCGGCGGATTTGCGATCAACCGTTCGTCGCTTGTGAATCATAGGCAATGGCCTTTGCCCGCCGTTCCTTGTTTAGAGCCTTTCCTTTCCCTTCTTTTCCTTCTGCGGACGCCAATTATCCAGTGATTGGTAGTGCCCGCAAAAAAGTCCTAGCGATGCGCAAAATCCTCCTAACCCCCTTGGGGATGCCCTGACTAAGGTAGCTACAAGCAGTGCAAAAAGTGCTGCTCCCCGGAAGAACAACATTCGAGTGAGGTGGGCAAAATGACTCTGCAAACTATCAAGGCTTCGGTACTGAAGTTCGCCAAAGATGAAGACGGTCTGACCATTGTGGAATACGCAGTGGCCGGTGGGCTGATTACGGTAGCTGTCGCCGCAATATTCACTCTTTTGGGCGGAGCAGTGAATACCAAGATCACGGCGCTGTGCAAGGCCGTCAACGGCAACGTGGCGTGCTAGTAACGACAACTCAAGGTGGGGGGGACGCAGCGAGTCCATGGAACAGCCGGTCGCTACTGTTTACCGGATAACTCAATGGACTTCGCGCTGTCCCTGCCAATGCACGTTCTAGTCTGTATGACTGTTGAAGTGAGGTGCACAAAATGACTCTGCAAACAATCAGAACTTCGATACGCAAGTTCGCTGAAGATGAAAATGGCCTGACCATTGTGGAATACGCAGTGGCGGGTGGGTTGATTACGGTGGCTGTTGCCGCGATTTTCACTCTGTTGGGCGGTGCAGTGACGACCAAGATCACGGCGCTGTGCGCTGCGGTCAACGGTGGTGCTTGCTGATAACAATAATTCCCGGTCGGGAGGCACGCCATGTCCACGGAACTGATGGTATCGACTGTTTTACTGATAGGACTTTTGGGCGTGGCGGTGGTGAGCGATCTGCTTCGCCACCGTATTCCCAACCTGCTGATTCTGTTGGGACTTGCCTTGGGATTGGTCGCTCAGACGTACTCAGGGGGAGTCAGCGGATTGGGAGACGGCCTGTTGGGCATCCTGATCTGTTTTGCACTGTTTCTGCCCATGTACGCCTCGGGTGGCATGGCCGCCGGTGACGTCAAGTTGATGGCCATGGTCGGCAGTTTTCTACCGTTCCATTACGCGTTGTGGGCTGCTTTATTCAGCCTGATCGCCGGTGGCGTGTGCGGTTTCCTGATAGTGCTGGTTCGCGGTCAATTATTACAGACCCTGGGGCGCTATTGGCTGATTTTGAGGGCGCAGTCTTATCTGGCGCCGACTTCAGACGAGGTGGCCAGCAAGCCTTTCCCTTATTCGATTGCCATTTTGCTTGGCACTTTAAACGCCGTTTACTGGCAACTCTTTGCCAGTGGGTTGGGAGGTTAGTCATGCACGTCATTGCCGAGAGTGATGCCTGCCACAATGAGCGAGAAGCGGTGCAGCGCCTGGCTCCCCAACCGTGCACTATCAGCGAGACGGGGCTGACGGACAGTTTTCTCGGCGAGTTGGTGTGCAAGCATTTGTATGACGCCGGCGTGCTGGACATGTCGCGGCTGGTAGAGCGCCTGGCGCTGACCGGCGCCGTGATGGAAGAGGTCCTGGCGTTTCTGCGCAAGGATGGTCGTGTCGAAGTGCTTGGGCAGATGGGCGCGCAAGTCGGGGGCGGGCAGCCGCTGCGTTATGGCCTGACCGAGCGCGGTCGCAGTGCTGCCCGCGATGCCCTGTCGCGTAGCGGCTATATCGGAGCGGCGCCGTTCCCGGTGAGTGCCTACCGCTCCCTGCTCAAGGTACAGACCATTCACCACGGACGTATCAGTGCGAATGATATGCGCACGGCGCTCAACGGCGTAGTGCTCACTGAGGGGATGCTCGATCAACTGGGTGTGGCGCTGAACTCCGGGCGAGCGATCATGATTTATGGCCCTGCGGGGACCGGCAAGACCTATGTCAGCAGTCGGCTGATCCGCCTGTTCGCCGAGGCCATCTGGGTGCCCCATGCCATTGTGATCAACGAGTCGGTGATCGAGATCTATGACCCGCAGGTACACCAGCGGCTGGATGATGGCAGTCCACAGAACAATTTGATGCTCAACGAAGGGATCGACCGTCGGCTGCTGTGCTGCAAACGCCCGATCGTCATCACCGGCGGCGAATTGAGCATGGAACAGCTGGACATTCGTTATGACCCCTTCACCCGTCAGTACCAGGCCGCCTTGCAGCTCAAGGCCAGCAATGGCCTGTTCATCATCGACGACATGGGGCGCCAGCGCATGCCGCCCGCCGAACTGCTGAATCGCTGGATCGTCCCGATGGAAGAGAAGCGCGATTTCCTCAACCTGGGCGGTGGGCGGCATTGCGAGCTGCCGTTCGATCTGATTCTGGTGTTTTCCACCAACCTCAATCCCCTGGAGTTGGCCGATGAGGCCTTCCTCCGTCGGATCGGCTACAAGCTGCAATTCGGCTACCTGAAGCCCGAAGAGTACGAACGGATCTGGCAGCAGGAGTCCGAGCGTTTGGGCATTCGTCATGACCCGCTGCTGGTGCGCTTTGCACTACAGAAACTTTACGCCGTCGAAGGCATGCCGTTGGTGCCTTGCCATCCCCGCGATCTCCTGAACATGGCGCTCGATCGCCAGCGTTACCTGGGCGGTTCCGGGCCACTGTCGCCGCAGGAGCTTGAATGGGCGTGGAGCAACTACTTCGTCCAGCTCGACTTTCTTTGAGTAGGAGATACAGATATGAGCTCTCGTACTGCAACGCTGATTGGTATTTCGTTGGTCATGGGCCTCGGCGCCGCATGGATGGCCAATTCCTGGCTGAGCGCACGGCTCAATGCCAGCCCGGATGATCACCTTCGAAGCGTGGTAGTCGCCACGGTCGAGATTCCTTTCGGGCAGATGGTCGAGGCCCAGCAGGTCACGACCGTGCGCATGCCCATGGATACGATCCCGGACGATGCCTTCGATTCCAGCGACAAGGCCGTGGGCAAGATCGCCACGTTCGACATCCTGCGCGGCGACATCGTGCGGGGGGCGCGCCTCAGTGAACACTTGGGTGGCAGCACCCTGGCCTCTTTGATTGCTCCCGACAAACGCGCCATTTCGGTACGGGTGGACGATGTGGTCGGGGTCGGCGGGTTCCTGTTGCCGGGTAACCGGGTCGATGTGCTGGCGACCAAGCACACCGATGGCAGCAGCAACAACGCCGTGTCGCGGACCATCCTCGAGAACTTGCGCGTGTTGGCGGTGGATCAGACCGCAGGCACCGACAAGACGCAGCCAGTGGTGGTGCGTGCCGTGACACTGGAAATGACCACCACCGAGGCGGAAGCCCTGGTCACCGCGCAGACCGAAGGGAAGTTGCAACTGGCCCTGCGCAACCCGCTGAACCTCACGAAAAAACCGACCCCCGCACCGGTAGCACCTGCTGCGCCTGTTACGCAGACCATTGCCATGGCCACCGAAACGGCGCCAAGACGCGTGGTACACCGTGGCGGCGGTAACGGCGGGGCTGTCACCGTTATTCGTGGCATTGAATCCCATGTAGTCAATGTGCGCTGACAAGGCGCAATGGGTACCCAGGTAGTGGCGGAGCCGATTCGGGTCCGTATCGGCAAATGAGGGCTTGATCATGAATTCTCGAATTCAACGGCCGTTTCCGGTAACGCCAAGGCGCCAGCGGGGATCGGTGACCGTACTGATGGTGATCGCGTTGGCGGCGATTACCATGATGGCGGCATTGGCGCTGGACGGCGGCCACATGCTGCTAAACAAGACCCGCCTGCAAAATGCAGTGGATGCCGCCGCCCTGAGCGGCGCCAAAACCCTGAGTCAGGTCACCGGCGGTACCAGCATTGCCAGCACAACGCGCACTGCCGCACTGAATACGCTGACACTGAATGCCAATGCCACGGGCAACGCCGAACTGGCGACAGCCATCGGTGGCAACGCAGGCGCTTTCGCAGTGGTGGAACTGGCCAACAACGTTTACGGACCGTTCTCCTACCCAGGGCCGGCGAATGCCACTTACGTTCGGGTAACGGTACCGAACTATAGCCTGACCGGTTTTTTCTGGAGCTTCATCCAGGCATTGGGCGGTGGCGGTCTGGGCAACAAGGCGGTGGCGGCAATGGCTACCGCCGGCCCCAGCCCCACCAGCCCCTGCGATCTCGCGCCACTGATGGTGTGTGGTAACCCGAGTCAATACAACCCGAGCGCCGGGGTGTTCTGGGGCTATCACTTTGGCGATTTACAGGATTTGAAGTCGGGCGCTGGCAGTACGTCCGCCATTGGCCCAGGTAACTTTCAGTTGCTCGATTTTGGTTCGGGTGGGAGTACGGTCAGGCAGGATATGGCCGGAGGCGGCTCGGTGTGCCGCAGCGTCGGGCAAAATGTCACGACCCAACCGGGCAACCAGGTCGGTCCGGTGTCCCAAGGTTTGAACACCCGCTTCGGCCAATACAGTGGAGGGCTCAAAGCCTCGGATTATCCGCCAGATATGATCGTTAGCTCCAGCACACCCGCGATCACCTGGAACAGCTCAAGCTCGCCGCCGCGGGCGGAGTACAAGGGCCAGCCCGTGACATCGAGCAACGGCAATCTCTCCGCCGGCAGTACGGCACTCTTGGACTACAACGACTGGGTTGCAAGTGTCGCCGCGTGTGTTGCCGGCTCGGGCAGTGGCTGCCAGAGCGGTGGGGTTTTTGAGCGACGGATGCTGAAAATCGTGATTGGCGACTGCTCCGGGAAAAATAATGGTGCCACTTCGATTCCAGTCCTGGGTTTTGGCTGCTATTTCGTGGTGCAGCCGGTCAGCAATGGTGGAACTACCTCGGAGATCTTCGGGCAGTTCGTCCAGGAGTGTGAAGGAGACAACGTGCCCGGCCCTAATCCTTCAGGTGATGCCGGCCCACGGATCATTCAGCTCTACAAAACCTATATCAATGGCAGCGGCACTCCGAGCACTGACTCGTAGGAGGCGTCATGAGACTTCACGCATTCAAAAAAACGCAGGGCCAGCAAGGCATGGCATTGGTGGAGTTCACCCTCGTCCTGCCGTTGATGCTGCTGCTGTTGCTGGCCCTCGGTGAGTTTGGTCGCATGCTCTTTCAGTACAACACCCTGTTACAGGCCAGTCGTGATGCCGGCCGTTACGTCGCCAGCCAGGCCTGGAACTCGACGCTCGGCGCTGTTGCGCTAAGCAGCACGCTGCAGACCCAGACGAAAAACGTCGCGGTCTATGGCGTGCCGGCCAACACCGGAACGCCTGTGGTGTCGGGGTTAACGACCGGCAACGTCGCGGTCTCCGCCGTGGGCACCGACCATGTGCAGGTCACCATCACCTATACCTTCTGCCCGGTGATTGGCGCGAGTACCTGTACCGGATCGATTACCGGGCTCTTTGCCAATCCGATTGCACTGAGCATTCCACTGGTCGCTACAACTGTCATGAGGGTTCTGTGATGAATCGCAAACACATGCGCGGCGTCTATGTGGTGGAGTTCGCCTTCATCGGCTTGCTGGTGTTCGTTCTGCTGTTCGGTGTGCTGGAAATGGGCCGCCTGTACTTCACGGTCAATGCCCTCGATGAATCCGCGCGGCGCGGTGCGCGCCTGGCGGCGGTGTGCAACATCAGCGATCCGGCTGTGTTGCAGCGGGCGATCTTCAATCCCGCGGGCAACACCGGCACCAGCCAGCTGATCACCAATCTGGGCACTGGCAACCTGACGCTGACTTACCTGGACGCGAACGGTGCGCTGGTGACCAACCCCACCGACACCGTTAGCGCCACCGGATTCCGTGCCATCCGTTATGTCCGGGTGAGCCTGCAAAGCTACGTATTCAATCTGTTTATCCCCGGGTTTGGCGTGCCCATTACGTTGCCCACCATCAGGGCAACCTTGCCACGCGAAAGCCTTGGGCATCATTCCGAGTCAGGGGAGGTCACCCCATGCTGAATATAAAGGAAACATCGTTAAGCACCGCGACGACCGGCAAGCCCGGGCTGCGATTGCTGATCAGCAGCCGTGATGCCACGGCACTGCGTGATCTGCAAAGCGTTTGCCAGCGGATGCCGAGCCTGGAAGTGAGCACGCGCCTGGTGAGTAATGGGCATGTCGACCCGCTTTATGGTCTGGAGCGGATGCCCGATCTGTTATTGGTGCGTGTCAGCCATCTGTGGCGTGAGGAGCTGGCGGCACTGTTACAGCATCCGGCCCATGAGCGTCCGCCGCTGCTGGTGTGTGGCCTGTTGAACGAGCAGGACGCCATGCGCCTGGCGATGCAGGCCGGCGCCCGTGATGTCTTGCCGGAACCGATAGCCGAGACAGAACTGGTTTCAGCCTTGAGTCGTCTGGTCACAGAGGTCCGGGTCAACAGTGGGGTAGAAGGGAAGCTGATTGCCGTGATGGGCGCCAAGGGCGGCTCCGGCAGTACCTTGCTGGCCTGCAACCTGGCTCACCAGCTTAGCGTCAAGGGCGGCAATACCCTGCTTTTGGACATGGACCTGCAATTTGGCAGCGTGACGCATTACCTCGATGTGGCGCAGTCGCACAGCCACCTGGAGGTGTTGCAGCAGGTCGAAGACATGGACAGCGTTGCGCTACGCGGTTTTTGCAGCCACTTCAGCCCGACCTTGCATGTGCTGGGTGGGCGGGCCGGTGAGTTGTGTCTGCCGCAGGATGCCCAGCCCGAGCAACTCGATGCCCTGTTGCAGTTGGCCCGCGCCAGCTATGACTGGGTGGTGGTCGACCTGCCACGGCAAATCGACCACCTCACAGGCTCCGTGCTGGAGCAGGCGGATCGGGTGTACGTCGTGGTGCAGCAGAGCGTCAGCCATCTACGCGATGCCAGCTCCCTGACGCGGATTCTTCGCGAAGACCTGGGCGTGCGCGGGGATCAATTGCAGGTGGTGGTCAACCGCTATGACAAGGCGGCGGCCATCAGCCTCAAGGATATCGGCGAGGCGCTACGCTGCGCGAACCTGTTGAAATTACCCAACGACTTCAACCTGGTCAGCCAGAGTCAGAACTCTGGTGTGCCGTTGGGGGTGCAAGCACCGCGGGCTCCGATCAGCGTCGCCGTACGCCAGATGTCCGAGGCGTTGGTCGGTAAGCAGATGACCGGGAACAAAGGCTTGTTCAAACGTGCCTTCAACCGTTTTTTCGGGGGATAACCCATGATCAGCGACTTTCGTAACCGCTTGCGCAAACAGTCCGGTAAACCCGCCGCATCGTTGCCTGGTCAGCCGGGTGACGACCTGCTGGACCCGGCCGAGGAATTGATGGCGTGGGAACATTCGGTTCCAGACGTTATTTACGAAACCCGGAGCCAGGTCACCCCGGTGGAGGCCGAGTGGCGGGAAAAAATCTACCAGCAGTTGCTCAAGGTCATGGACCTGTCCTTGCTCGATTCCCTTGAGCAGGCCGAGGCCACGCGGCAGATTCGCGAGATTTGCCAGCGCTTGCTGGATGAGCATTCAGCCCCCGTGAGTTCGGTCAGCCGTCAGTTGATCATCAAGCAGATCACCGATGAGGTGCTGGGCCTTGGCCCACTGGAGCCGTTACTGGCGGATCACACCGTGTCGGACATTCTGGTCAACGGCTTTGCCTCAGTGTATGTCGAACGTTTCGGCAAGCTGCAAAGGACCGATGTGCGATTTCGCGACGATCAGCATTTGCTGAACATCATCGATCGCATCGTTTCCAGTCTGGGGCGGCGCATCGATGAGTCCTCGCCGTTGGTGGACGCCCGACTCAAGGACGGTTCGCGGGTCAACGCGATTATTCCACCGCTGGCCATTGACGGACCGAGCGTGTCGATCCGCCGTTTTGCCGTGGACCTGCTCAATACCGATAGCCTGATCCAGGTGGGTACCTTGACCCCGGCCATTGCTCTGCTGCTCAAGGCGATTGTTCGCGGGCGCTTGAATGTGCTGATCTCCGGCGGTACCGGCAGCGGCAAAACCACCATGCTCAATGTGCTGTCCAGTTTCATTCCGCAAAACGAGCGGATCGTCACCATCGAAGACTCGGCCGAACTGCAACTGCAGCAGCCCCATGTGGTGCGCCTGGAAACCCGTCCATCGAACATCGAGGGGCGTGGCGAGGTGAGCCAGCGCGAATTGGTGCGCAACAGTTTGCGGATGCGCCCCGACCGCATTGTGATCGGCGAAGTCCGTGGCGCTGAAGCGCTGGACATGCTAACGGCGATGAACACCGGCCACGACGGTTCGCTGACCACGATCCACGCCAATACCGCGCGCGATGCATTGGGGCGAATCGAGAACATGGTGTCGATGACCGGTGCGACTTTCCCGATCAAGGCCATGCGTCAGCAAATCGCTTCGGCCATTGATGTGGTGATCCAGCTGGAACGTCAGGAAGACGGTAAGCGGCGCCTGGTCAGCGTGCAGGAGATCAACGGCATGGAAGGCGAGATCATCACCATGACCGAGATTTTCTCGTTTGCACGCAGCGGCATTGGCGAACACGGTGAAGTGCTTGGTGATTATCGGCCTAGCGGCATGATTCCGTCCTTTCGCGACGTATTGGCCAAGCGCGGCATCGAATTGCCACTGACCCTGTTCAGGCCTGAATGGATGGAGGCACGGCAGTCATGAACCATATATCCGGTGAGTTCATTCTGATCTTTCTCGGCATGGTGTTTATCGCCGTCTTCCTCCTGTCCCAGGGGGTGGTGGTACCGGTGTTCGGTGAGGCAGGCAAGATGCGCAAGCGCATTCGCGGCCGCCTGCATGTGCTGGAGAAAGCCAACAATCTACCCAACATGCAGACGGTATTGAGGCAGAAATACCTGACACGCTTGTCGCCACTGGAGGCCTGGCTTGAGCAACTGCCGTTTATGGCAAGCCTGACACAACTGATCGAGCAGTCCGGGCATGAATATCGGGCTTATCGGGTGTTGTTTCTCGGGATCGCCATGGGGGTTGGTGCAGGAGCCCTGGTCTTCTTGTTCTCGTCACTCTGGTGGATGGCGTTGGCGGTGGCCTTTGCGGTGGCTTGGCTGCCGCTGCTGAAAATCCTCCGTGACCGCAACAAACGCTTTGCCGAGTTTGAGGAGGGTTTGCCGGATGCGCTGGATGCCATGTGCCGGGCGTTGCGCGCCGGGCATCCATTCAACGAAACCCTGCGTTTGGTCGCCGAAGAGCACAAAGGGCCGGTGGCGCATGAGTTCGGTCTGACCTTCGCCGATATCAACTATGGCAATGATGTACGTCGGGCCATGCTCGGCCTGCTGGAGCGTATGCCGAGCATGACGGTGATGATGCTGGTGACCTCGATCCTCATCCATCGCGAGACCGGCGGTAATCTGACCGAAGTGCTGGAGCGTTTGAGTCGGTTGATCAGGGGGCGCTTTCGCTTCCAGCGCAAGATCAAGACTTTGTCGGCCGAAGGGCGGATGTCGGCCTGGGTGCTGGTGTCAATTCCCTTCGTGCTGGCGGCGGTGATCCTGATCACGACCCCCAGCTACCTGTCTGTGCTGACCAATGATCCGCTCGGTCACAAGCTGATCATCGGGGCGTTCTGCGCGATGTTGGTCGGGATTGTCTGGATCCGCAAAATCATCCGGATTCAGGTTTAAGCGGTATTCGCCACGTGGAGGTGCAGGTCATGGACTATTTGCTCGGGTTGTTGAGTCGGGTGACGGGTAATGAGGCGCTGGCGCGCCTGTTGTTCGTCAGTGCGATAGGGGTGAGTACGGTGCTCGCGGTCGCCACCGTGGTATTGCTGGTGTTGGGGCTTCAGGACCCGATGCAACGTCGCCTTGCGCTGATCAAGCGGGGGCATTACGGGAGTGCAGGGGGGCCAGACGCGCCGGGTAATCTGCAACTGTTGCTGGAGCGCGTCGGCCAGCGTTTTGGCTCCTCCGAAACCGCTCAGGCATCCGCAACCCAGCTGATGTTGATGCACGCAGGGTATCGCTCGTCTTCGGCGGTGCAGATGTACTGGGCAGTGCGCTTGTTGTTACCGCTGATATTGGTCGGCATTTCGCTACTGGTGTTGCCACTGATTCCTCGTGTTTCTCTGACCCTGGGCCTATTGCTGGTGCTCATGGCAGCCGCTGTCGGTTGGCTGTTGCCAGCGATGTATATCGGCAAGCGCAAACAGCTGCGTCAGGCCCGGCTGCGTGTCGCGTTTCCGGATGCCCTGGATCTGATGGTGGTCTGCGTGGAGTCGGGCCTGGCCTTGCCCACGACTATCGAACGGGTGGCAGAGGAGATGTCGGTCAGCCAGGTCGAGCTGGCAGAGGAACTGGCGCTGGTCAATGCGCAAATCCGTGCCGGCATCACCAGTACCGAGGCGCTCAAGCAACTGGCCGTGCGCACCGGGCTGGAAGACGTGCAAGGGTTGGTCAGCCTGTTGGGGCAGAGTATCCGCTTCGGTACCAGTGTGGCCGATACCCTGCGCATCTACGCCGATGAGTTTCGCGACCGGCGTACGCAGGCAGCCGAAGAGATGGGGGCGAAAATTGGTACCAAGTTGATATTCCCACTGATTTTCTGTCTGTGGCCGAGCTTCTTCCTGGTCGCTATTGGGCCGGCTCTGCTCGGGGTGCTCAAAACATTTGGGTGAGATAAGCGGGGGGGGCTGCCAAGCAGGATGGCGGCTCCTGTCGGAGCACAGGGTGGAGCAAATATAAAGTGGATCAGGCCCGGCGCCTGATCCACTTTTATCCTTTTATTCGTTTAACCACGCACGTTCCTGGCCCTGACGTTCTTGCCAGGTAACGTTGGTCTACGCCAGAGGATCGCCCACTGACGTGGCTCATTTGCCGCCGTTGCTCATGCTACCCGCTGCCTTCTGGTCAAAATGTTCAGGAATCGGGTGGGTGAAACTATCCAACCAGCGTTGCATGGAAAGGTCACGTTCGGTGGCCGAAACGCTCTGCAGTCGAGGGGACGCCACTACGCCGCGAATCTGTAGTTGCATCCATTGTTCCGTGCCTTGCTGCGGCACCGAAGAGGGCCCAGGCTCAATAGCCCAGGCGGTCGTGGACAGGCAAGCCATGCACACTATCAACAGCCTCTTGGTATTCATTTGCGACTCCTCGTCTTGTCTACTTGATCGCATTGGCTGAGGCATTGACTACCTCTGTCATGCCTTTACCCTCGGTAGCCACCACTTTTTTGGCCGGGGCCTTGAGTCTTTCCGCGCGAGCTTGAGCATCCGAGACTTGCTTGGGGCTCAGGCTGGCGCGGTTTGCGAGTTCGGCAGCCTGCTTCCAGTTGTCCTGATAGATCAGCAGCGTCACCAAATTGAGTGCCGCCAGCGAGTCTGACGGCTTGAGTTCCATGGCGGTCATAAACTGAAAGCGTGCCTCATTGGGCCGACGCTGGTTGAGGTAGACGACCCCCAGGTCATTACGGATTTTGTCGTCGGTGGGGGCCATCCTCATCGCACGTTCCAGGTGATCGACCGCGGCCGCATTATCATTTCTGGCCACGGCCAACTGGCCCAGACCGTGCTCGCCTTCAGCGGCCAGGCACGTGCCGAGCAGGCTCTTGTACAACGGTTCGGCCTCGTTACGGCCCAGCAGGCGCAGTACTCGAGCCTTGCGCAGGCGAACCTGCGGCAGGTCATCAGGCAGCCCTTCCAGATTCGCCAGGCTGGCATACAAACGGCTATCGTTGGTCATGTCGTCGGCCAGGTTCAGCGACAACTGCTGATCGGAGCTTGGGCTCGAGCAACTACTGGGTCGCGAAGACAGGCCATTTGTGGCACACCCTGCGAGCATCACCGTCGCCGCTATTGCCATGAGCGCTTTCATTGAGTGTCCTCTGGTTACAACACGTTGAACCAGGCTCATTGCGAGAGCCCCATGCGGCTGTCGAAATCACCGTTGTCGAGGAAGTACATGCGGTAGAAGTTCGGGTCGTAATTGCGCAGTTGCTCACCCGGCAATGACGGCAGTTTTGCGTTGACTGCCAACGGTTGAACCAGGTGCGGAGTAACGATCATCAACAGTTCGCGTTCTTCACGGTTGATGGAGTTATTGCGGAAGAACGCGCCGAGAATCGGGATATCGCCCAACCCCGGAAACTTGTTCACCTGGGAGCTGTTGCTGGTACTGATCAGGCCGCTGATGACGAAGCTTTCGCCATCGGCCAGGGAAATGCTGGTATCGGTACGGCGCACGGTAAATGCCGGGACCACGGTGCCGGCGATCTGGATGGCCTTGGTGAAGTCCAGCTCGCTGACCTCGGGTGCTACCTTCAGGGCAATGCGACCCTTGTCGATGATGGTCGGGGTCAGGGTCAGGCGGACACCGAACTCCTTGTATTCGATGGAGATGTTGTCGCTGCCTGAACTGGGCACCGGAATCGGCACTTCACCACCGGCCAGGAAGCTCGCACTTTGTCCGCTGAGTGCTACAAGGCTCGGCCGCGCCAGGGTATAGGCAAAGCCACTGCCTTCCAGCGCATTGATCATCCCCAGCACATTGCCGCCGCCAAAGCCGATATTGAACGTGTCGTTATTGAGCGGGATGTTTGGCGCCAGATTACCAATGTGGCCGGGGGTTACGGTCACCCCGGGTACAGAGCCTGGCGAGCCGAACAGAAAATTGCCGCTCTTGCCGAAGATCGACGTGCTGGCCTCTTTCAGTTTGGTGCGACTGACTTCGACGAAGCGAATATCGGTCTGCACCTGGCTCGGCAACAGCGGGTCTGCAGAAGGCACCGTCGACACGCTGGTCAGCGCTGCGGTGGCCTTGCCCTTGACGAACACCATGCTTTGGCGCGGTGTGGGCGAGCAGGCGGTCCAGACCATCAGGCTGGTGGCTCCGGGAGCTACACCCGTGAGGATAAAGGAGTTGCTGCTGCTGGTTTGCACGTCGGCAACCTTCGGGTCGCCCACTGCCAGTTGCTTGATCGGGACTGGCATACGCAACTCATCCTGAAGCCCTTGGCCGACCTCGAACACGGCGGGCAGACTGGCCAGTTGCGAGCAATTGTTCGCCGCGGCCTGAGCCGCATCCACACCAAGGCCCATCCACAACAGGCCATGGATAATTCGTTTGAAAGCGGGCACGGTACGATAGCTCATTAAGTGCATCCTCGCTGAATAGGCCATCTGCGGGCTAACCTGGTTACCCTGGATCGCTTCATGGCGCCCGGGCCGGCCCTCCACTTCACCAGACCACTAACCATTAATGGTCCTGGCAATATTGCTGGGTGCTGCGCGCTAACAGGTGCAATACGCGGGTCTGACTGACCTGCGCGCGACCTGCGCTAAAACTGTCGTTAGTGATCCAGATACCTGGTCTCGGGGCACATGAGGTTTTTTGCCAACCTTGTTTGGTTCGCACAGGCAACCGACCGGAGCGATATGCACAGGCTCGACAGCAACAGTGGCTATAAACAGTGCTGTCAGCCGACGTGGTTCCCCCAAAAAACAACTGGCAATCAGGCCACAAAGCAGAAAAACGCCAGCCAGGATCATAGTGAGGTATCTCCTTCTGCCAATTCGCTATCTGATCGCTGAACAAAACGTGGACAACTCAAAACCCTATGATTTGCTCTTTGCTTGAAGGTAGTTCAACCGAGGCAAAGCGCCATTGTTTAGAAGAAAAACTTCTGTGCAAATGTGGGTGCGCTGCTGTTTTTCGAGCTGTGCATTCACCCGCGAGCTGGCCCCGCGACGGGGTATTTCCACACGTAATGTGTCCTTTCAAATTGTTACCGGATGCACCAACACGGCGCAAAAACGTGGCTCCGGTAACATCCACGAAAGCGGCTCGGCCACCCTCAAGATTTTTTTGATCATTCCAAAAGCCCCGTTCCAGACGCCTTCCTGTTGCTTCAAAAGCTTTCTTCAGTTGCCATTCAGCGAGTTGGCTGGTTGATTGCATATGCTTGTATGTACAAGTAAGTGTGTGTGCGTAAGAGTCCTCGAAAAGTGTTGACGCACAAGATGGCTTCAAAGCACGTACTTGAGGTTCAGGTTCACAGCGTCACCCGCATTCCAGTAACAGCACCCATGCGCCACAAGCGCCCGTAGTGGTTTTAGGAATTGATAATAATGAAAAGAACATTGCTGACCCTTTCTGCTTTGACCTTGTGCATGGCCGCAGGCGTAGCCACGGCCAAAGAGTACAAAGAGCTGCGTTTTGGGGTTGACCCTTCCTACGCTCCGTTCGAGTCCAAAGCGGCTGACGGCAGCCTGGTGGGTTTCGACATCGATCTGGGTAACGCGATCTGCGCTGAGCTGAAGGTCAAGTGCAAATGGGTCGAGAGCGATTTCGACGGCACGATTCCAGGCCTGAAAGCCAACAAGTTCGACGGCGTGATCTCTTCCATGACCGTGACTCCGGCCCGTGAGAAAGTCATCGACTTCTCCAGCGAGCTGTTCTCCGGCCCGACCGCTCTGGTCTACAAGAAAGGCTCCAGCGTTTCTGACGTAGCCTCGCTCAAGGGTAAAAAAGTCGGCTACGAGCAAGGCACCATCCAGGAAGCCTACGCCAAGGCCGTACTGGACAAGGCCGGGGTAGAAACCAAGGCCTACGCCAACCAGGACCAGGTTTACGCGGACTTGATGTCCGGTCGCCTCGACGCCACGATCCAGGACATGCTGCAAGCCAAGCTGAGCTTTTTGAAGTCGCCGCAAGGGGCTGATTACGAGGTCAGCCAACCGATCGACAGCGAGTTGTTGCCCGCTAAAACGGCGGTGGGTATCGCCAAAGGCAACACCGAGCTCAAGGCCCTTCTCGATAAAGGCATCAAGGCGATCCACGATGACGGCACCTACGACTCGATCCAGAAGAAACACTTCGGTGATCTGAGTCTCTACAGCGGCAAGTAAGGCCCCGGTGCCCGTCCTCGGGACGGGCGCTTTTTTATCGCGATAGGTTCCTGAATTATGTTCGAAGCACTTTTGCAGACACTCGGGCTCTCCGGATTCAGCTTGAAGGGGTTCGGCCCTCTGTTGCTGGAAGGCTCCTGGATGACCGTCAAGTTATCGATACTGTCGCTGCTGTTGAGCGTTCTGCTCGGCCTGATCGGCGCCAGTGCCAAACTGTCCAGCGTCAAACTGTTGCGGATTCCGGCCCAGCTCTACACCACGCTGATTCGCGGGGTACCGGACCTGGTGCTGATGCTGCTGATTTTCTACAGCCTGCAAACCTGGTTGACCAGTTTCACCGAGGTGCTGGGCTGGGAATATATCGAGATCAATCCGTTCGCCGCCGGGATCATCACCCTGGGGTTCATCTACGGCGCGTATTTCACCGAGACCTTTCGCGGCGCGATCCTCGCTGTGCCCCGCGGGCAGATGGAAGCCGCCACGGCCTACGGCTTGAGCCGTGCCCAGCGCTTTCGCTTCGTGGTGTTCCCGCAAATGATGCGCTTCGCCCTGCCGGGCATCGGCAATAACTGGATGGTGATCCTCAAGGCCACCGCGCTGGTGTCGATCATCGGCCTGGCGGACCTGGTCAAGGCCGCTCAGGACGCCGGTAAAAGCTCCTATCAACTGTTCTTTTTTCTGGTGTTGGCGGCGCTGATCTACCTGGTGATCACCAGCGCGTCGAACTATGTCCTGCGCTGGCTCGAACGGCATTACGCGGCAGGTTCCCGGGAGGCTGTACGATGATCGAATTACTGCAGGACTACTGGAAGCCTTTTCTCTATAGCGACGGTTACCACATCACTGGCCTGGCCATGACCCTGTGGCTGCTCAGCGCCTCGATCTTCATCGGGTTCCTGGTGTCGGTTCCACTGTCGATTGCCCGGGTTTCCAACAAGCTTTACGTGCGCTGGCCGGTGCAGTTCTACACCTACCTGTTTCGCGGCACACCGCTGTATATCCAGTTGCTGATTTGCTACACCGGGATCTACAGCCTGGCTGCAGTCCGTGCGCAACCGCTGCTCGATGCGTTCTTTCGCGATGCGATGAACTGCACCATCTTAGCCTTTGCCCTGAACACCTGCGCCTACACCACGGAGATTTTCGCCGGGGCGATTCGCAGCATGAACCACGGTGAAGTCGAAGCCGCCAAAGCCTACGGTCTGACGGGTTGGAAGCTCTATGCCTACGTGATCATGCCGTCGGCCCTGCGTCGCTCGTTGCCGTACTACAGCAACGAAGTGATCCTCATGCTGCACTCGACCACCGTGGCCTTCACCGCCACCGTCCCGGACATTTTGAAAGTGGCACGGGACGCCAACTCGGCGACCTTTTTGACCTTTCAGTCGTTCGGCATTACCGCGCTGATCTACCTGTTGGTGACCTTTGCGCTGGTCGGACTGTTCCGCATTGCCGAACGTCGCTGGCTGGCTTTTCTGGGCCCGGCTCACTAGGACTTAGCGCTCTGTACGGCCGTTCATCAGGCCACGGGCTTTGTCGCCGCTTGCGACGTCTACGCAGCGGCGACCCATTTTCCCTTAGAGGATGCTTGCGCACATGTACAAATTGACTGTTGAAGAACTACACAAGAGCTACGGTAGCCACGAAGTGCTCAAGGGCGTTTCCCTGAAAGCCAAAACCGGTGACGTGATCAGCCTGATCGGCGCCAGCGGCTCGGGCAAAAGCACCTTTTTGCGCTGCATCAACTTTCTCGAAACGCCCAACGACGGCGCGATGAGCCTGGACGGCAAGCAGATTCGCATGGTCAAAGACCACCATGGCATGCACGTGGCCGACGATGCCGAGCTGCAACGACTGCGCACCCGTCTGGCGATGGTGTTCCAGCACTTCAACCTGTGGGGCCACATGACCGTGCTGGAAAACATCACCATGGCCCCGCGCCGGGTGTTGGGCGTCAGCAAGAAAGACGCTGAAGATCGCGCCCGGCGTTACCTGGACAAGGTCGGCCTGCCGGCCCGCGTGGCGGAGCAGTACCCGGCGTTCCTGTCGGGCGGCCAGCAGCAGCGGGTGGCGATTGCCCGCGCACTGGCGATGGAGCCGGAAGTCATGCTGTTCGACGAACCGACCTCGGCGTTGGACCCGGAGCTGGTGGGCGAAGTGCTCAAGGTAATCCAGGGCCTGGCCGAAGAAGGTCGGACCATGATCATGGTGACCCACGAAATGAGCTTCGCCCGCAAAGTGTCGAATCAGGTGCTGTTCCTGCATCAGGGGCGGGTAGAGGAAGAGGGCGCGCCTGAAGATGTGCTGGGTAATCCGAAGAGCGAACGGCTGAAGCAGTTCCTCAGTGGCAATCTGAAGTAAGCACCACCGGTATCTACGCGTCTATTTGCGCCAACTCTTGTAGCGGCTGTCGAGCCTGCGAGGCTGCGTTCGAGGACGAAGTCCTCGCAGGGCTAACACCCGCTACGGGGTGAGGGCGCGCCTATGAGCGGGCACGATTTACATCGACAGAATCAAGCGTCCGGCGAACAAAATCAGGATCACCCCCATGGTTCGCTCGAACCAGTGGCCCATACGCATGAACATCAGTCGCACCCGAGCGCTGGAAAAGAACAGCGCCACAATCACAAACCACACAGCGTTCACGAAGCACATCCACAGCCCATACAGCGCCTGAATCTGCAGCGGTGTCGAGACGCTGATGAGGGTGGTGAAAATTGCCAGGAAGAACAGCGTGGCCTTCGGATTGGTGGCGTTGGTCAGAAAACCCGTGGTGAATKCCTTGAACAGGGTCTGTTGTTCAGCAGGTTCCTCTGCAACCTTGTCGCCTTCAATCGTCGATTTGGGTTTGCTGCGCAGCAGGCTTACGCCGAGGTAAAGAATGTAGGCGCCACCCACGACCTTGGCCACGGTCAGCAGCCAGGGAGTGGTGTGCATCAGCGCGCCGACCCCAAGCAAGGTGTACAGCACGTGCACCGAAATGCCCGCGCCAATGCCGAGTGCGGTGCATATCCCGACCAGACGCCCAAAGCGCACGCTCTGGCGAATAGTCACTGCGAAATCAGGCCCCGGCGCAACGACGGCGAGAAAGTGGATCGTCGCCAGCGCAAGGAATTCGCCCAGGTAGTTCGAAAGCATTTCAACTCCAGAAAGTAAGGGGTGAGGCATTGCCGCGATAACCGACAAAAAACGACAGACTCAATCGCGGATCGGCCACACCCGGGGTCACCGAGTGCATACACCGCGAATTGAACATGATGAAGTCGCCAGGCTCGGGGCGAATTTCCAGTGCGGGAGGGCCGAGCAGGGCAGGGTCGATGCCATAACTGTCGCCGCGCATTTCGTCGAACTGGTCCGGCGAGATGTCGTGGTCCCACATCTGTAGCGCGCCACCTTCGGTTGGCATATTCAGGTAAACGTTGCAGGCAAATTGCGCCTCCAGGCTCTTGGCCTGAAAGCTGTCGGGGGCGTCCTTGGCGAAAATGTCGTGATGGGCGAGAAAGCACACCCCGGGTTTGACCACGCGGGACAGGCCGACGTACATCTTGCGGCCATAGAGATTTTCCAGGTGAGCACCGGCCGGCCATGACTCGTCGAGCATGCAGCGCAAGGTGTCGACAGGTGAGGAGTAGGGCGCGCAACGAGCCCGCAGTTCGGCGATGTTGGAGGTGGCTCGCTCGAAATAGTCTTCGATCAGCAGGGGCTGGTTTTCTGCTTCATAGAACGCCATGCCGATGCGGCCGATGCTGGGGGCGTTGATGTAGCCCTCGAAGCCGGGGGCGAGAATCTTGTCGCCAATCTGGATGGCGAGGGGCTCGGCGATAAAGCTCTTCAGCCGAATGGCGAGTACTTCTTCGTTGGCCAGCTTTTGTATGCACGTCTCATCGAGACGCTCGACGTCAAGCATCATGTCTTAGATCCATCTATCAGATTGTCGTCGAGCCCGCGAACGCAGGCTCCCCAGGCTTCACGCGATGGCGCGGTTCCGGTGCCGGAGCGACATCGCCGAAAGGTTCAGTCCACGTCGTAGCGAACTGAAAGCGTGCCCTTCTTCTGCGAGAGGGACGCGATTGTGACCTTGCCTAATTCCTGTAGGCGCCGTACATGAGTGCCGCCGCAGCCATAGGCGGGCAACTCGCCGAAACCGATTTCCCGCGCGCCTTCACGCAGCGAAGTCAGGCGTGGCAGGTCGTTGGCAATCCACTGTGCGAGGGCATTTTGCATAACCTCGGCGTCGAGCTCCTGCGACGTTTCCCCTGGCTGGAATGTAACCCGGCCTTCGCCCGGCCAGTGGTGCGCCTTGATCGGCGTCCAGCCCCGGGTTTCGGCGAAATGACCGATCAAGTGGCCGGCTGAATGCAAGCGGCTGTTGAGCTGGCGGCGCTCTTCGTCGACCTTGATCGAGGTCATTCCCGGTTTTACCGGTTGATCGACGTAGTGCACCACCCGATCCTGCTCCTGGACTACCCGCAGTACCTGGCTTTCGCCGATCCAGCCGGTATCACAAGGCTGGCCACCGCCCTGAGGGTGGAACAAGGTGGCGCGCAGCACCACGGCGAACTCGTTCTCGGAGGGCGTGCAATCCAGGACTTCCACATTGGCTTTGAGGTCATCACTATGGAAAAAGAGGCGAAGCGTCATATTCCATGCCCTTATTAAAGTTTCTATTTTTATTATATGAAGGCTGGAATTGCGTGATAATCCGTTCAAACATCAAAGGACTGTTGCGCTGTGAGCATAAATCTACCGCTGCCGTTGCTGGGTGAAATGGCGATTTTCGTCAAGGTTGTCGAGACGGGTAGCTTCTCGGAAGCTGCTCGACAGCTGGGCTCGTCGCCTTCGGCGGTGAGTCGCAGCATCTCGCGCCTGGAGAAGGCGCTGGCCACGCGGTTGTTGCAGCGGACCACGCGCAAGTTGCGTTTGAGCGATGGTGGCGAAGAGGTGTTCAAGCGCTGTCAGGAAATGGTCAGCGCCGCTCGGTCAGTGATGGAGATCAGTGGTCAGTTCACCCATGAAGCTGAAGGGCTGGTGCGGGTCAGCGTACCGAAGGCGGTGGGGCGATTCGTGATCCATCCGCATATGCCGGAGTTTCTGCGTCGTTATCCCAAAGTCGATGTAGAACTGCTGCTTGAGGACCGTGAGGTCGATTTGATCGACGATCATGTCGACCTGGCGATTCGCATTACTGATCGCCCACCAGCCGGCCTGGTCGGCCGGCAGTTATTGACCATCGATCATTTACTCTGCGCGACCCCGCAATACCTGGCTGAACACGGAACGCCGAGCCATCCCCATGACTTGCTCAATCACAGCTGTATCTATCTGGGCGAAACGCCAAGCGATGCACGCTGGAAGTTCAAGAAGGGTACCAAGGCAGTGACCGTCGGTGTCCGTGGCCGGTACGCCGCCAATCACACGGGCGTGCGGTTGGGGGCGGTTCTGCAGCATATCGGGATTGGCAGCTTGCCGTACTTCACGGCGCGTTATGCGCTTGAACAAGGGTTGATTGTGCAGGTCCTGCCGGATTGGACTTTTCTGGCGTCCTATCATGGCGGCGCCTGGCTACTGCATTCGCCGACGCGCTATTTACCACCCAAGCTTCGAGTGCTTATCGATTATCTGGTGGAGTGCCTGGAGAAGGAGCCGACGCTGGGCAAACCGGGAAAGTCGAGTGGTCCGGGCAAGGTCGCGGCGGCGTATGAGTTGCCGGAGAGTGACGGGGTGCTCTGAGGGCACTTTCGCGAGCAGGGGATTTGTGAACGACGAAGAACCAATGTGGGAGCGAGCCTGCTCGCGAAGGCGGCCTGACAGCCACCGCACCAGTGTCTGGTCTACCGTCATCGCGAGCAGGCTCGCTCCCACATTGAATAATCAATGCCACAAAAAAAGGCCCGGATGTTTAACCATGCGGGCCTTTTGCATTTTTGATCCGGGATCAGTGCTTGCTGTCCTGGTTCGACAGGGTCAGCAGTTGTTTTTCCTGATTCCAGTCGAACGGTTCGTCGTTCTGTTCAGCTTCGTAACGACGTTCTTCCAGTGCCTGATACAGAGCGATTTCATCATCAGGCATGTAATGCAGGCAGTCGCCGGCGAAATACCACAACAGGTCGCGGGGGACCAGGTGGGCAATTTGCGGATAACGGGTGATGACCTGACAAATAATGTCCTGCCCCAGGTATTGGCTTTCGATCGGATCGATTGGCAGCGACGCACGCAGTTCGTCGAAGCGCTCCAGGAACAAGGCATGACTTTCGTCTGGAACCTGCTCGGCTTCACCGACAGCGACCAGGATACTGCGCAGGAGGTCGAGCTGGACGAGAATTTGGTCGAGCATAACGGGAGTCCTCTAGATCAAAAGCAAAACGGGCGCCGGAGTATATAGCTCCAGCGCCCGCTTTTCATCATTGACCCGCCGGACGAGCCACCGCGTTAGCGGGTCTTGCCCTGCGCCAGTTCAAGTTGCTCCTTGGAAAAGTCATCGACGTCGATCACTTTGCGCCGTGCCGCCTCGGCCTCATGCAGGGTATGTGCTTCTGCGGCTTGCAGCACGCCGGCCTCCAGGGCAGCGTCGATGACGTGCTCCCCGGCACCCGGTTTGAACTGCCCGCTCTTGAGCGCAAAGTGCATTTTTTTCTGCAGCGGTTGTGCGGCGCTCAGTAAGTTGCAGGCATGTTGCAGGGCGCCAACCGGGTCATCGACCGATTGCGGCCGGTAACAGCCCCCCAGCAACTCTTCGAGCGTCGGATCGCCCTTGGCCCGGCCAATGACCGCTGCCACTTCGGCACCGAGTTTGTCCGACGGCCCTTTGTGACGGCGACCGAACGGGAACACGATCACTCGCATCAGGCAACCCAGCACCTTGCTCGGGAAGTTGCTCAGCAGTTCATCCAGCGCCCGTTCCGACTGGCCGAGACTCTCTTCCATGGCCCAGGTAAACAGCGGCGCCATGTGCTCCGGTGAGTCGAGGTCGTGGTAACGCTTGAGGGCGGCGGAAGCCAGGTACAGGTTACTCAGTACATCGCCGAGTCGGGCCGACAAACGTTCGCGACGTTTCAGTTCACCGCCCAGCAACATCATGCTCAGGTCTGCGAGCAGAGCGAATGCCGCGGCCTGACGGTTGAGGGCGCGGAAGTAGCCCTGGCTGAGTTTGTCTCCAGGTACTTGTTCGAAATGCCCGAAGCCGAGGTTCAGTACCAGGGTGCTGGCGGCGTTGCTCACGGCGAAACCGATGTGCTTGAGCAGCAGGCTGTCGAACTCCTTCAGTGCCTGGTCCTTGTCTTCACGGCTGGCGAGGGCCATTTCCTTGAGCACGAACGGATGGCAGCGGATCGCGCCTTGACCAAAGATCATCAGGTTGCGCGAAAGGATGTTCGCGCCTTCCACCGTGATGAAGATCGGTGCGCCTTGCCAGCTGCGCCCGAGGTAATTATTGGGCCCCATGATGATCGCCTTGCCACCGTGCACATCCATGGCGTGACTGATGCACTCGCGACCGCGTTCGGTGAGGTGATACTTGAGAATCGCCGAGAGCACCGAAGGTTTCTCGCCGAGATCCACCGCGTTGGCGGTGAGCATCCGCGCGGCGTCCATCATCCAGGCGTTGCCGCCGATACGTGCCAGCGCTTCCTGAATCCCTTCGAAGGCCGACAGCGGCACGTTGAATTGCTCGCGAACCTGCGCGTATTGACCGGTCACCAGGCTGGTGAACTTGGCCGCCCCGGTACCGACTGCCGGCAGCGAAATGGAACGCCCGACCGACAGGCAATTCATCAGCATCATCCAGCCTTTGCCGAGCATCTCCTGGCCGCCGATGAGGAAGTCCAACGGTACGAACACGTCCTTGCCGGAGTTCGGGCCGTTCATGAACGCGGCGCCGAGGGGCAGGTGGCGTCGACCGATGTCCACACCGGCAGTGTCGGTCGGGATCAACGCGAGGCTGATGCCAAGGTCTTCCTCGTCACCCAGCAGATGATCCGGGTCATAGGCCTTGAATGCCAGGCCGAGCAGAGTGGCAACCGGGCCCAGGGTGATGTAGCGTTTTTCCCAGTTCAGCCGAAGCCCCAGGGTTTCCTGGCCTTCCCATTCCCCTTTGCAGATCACCCCGGTGTCGGGCATGGCGCCCGCATCGGAGCCAGCGAGTGGGCCGGTCAGCGCGAAGCACGGGATGTCGTCGCCGCGTGCCAAGCGGGGCAGGTAATGGTTGCGTTGTTCATCGGTGCCGTAATGCAGCAACAGTTCGGCCGGGCCGAGGGAGTTGGGCACCATCACCGTCGATGCCAGGTCGCCGCTGCGGGTGGCCAGTTTCATCGCCACTTGCGAGTGGGCGTAGGCGGAAAATCCCTTGCCGCCGAACTCCTTGGGGATGATCAGGGCAAAAAAACCATTCTGCTTGATGTGCGCCCAGGCCTCGGCCGGCAGGTCCATCGCCTGGCCGATCTGCCAGTCGCTGACCATGGCGCAGAGCTCTTCGGTGGGGCCATCGATGAACGCCTGTTCTTCTTCGCTCAACTGCGCTTTGGGATAGGACAGCAGCTTGTTCCAGTCCGGACGCCCGCTGAACAGCTCGCCATCCCACCAGACGGTGCCGGCATCGATGGCATCGCGTTCGGTTTGCGACATCGGCGGCAGGGTTTTCTGGAACCAGTTGAACAGCGGGGCACTGAAGTATTTGCGTCGCAGGTCGGGCAGCAGCAGTGGCGCCGCGACGACGGCCAGCGCGATCCAGAAAATCAGCAGCAGCCAGCCTGGCGCATGGCTGAAGGCTCCCATCGCCAGCAGATAGATCGCCACGATACCCAGGGCGGGCAGGGGCGCGATGCGGCGGTGAGCCAGCCAGGCAATCCCGACCACCAGAACCAGTATCCACAACAGCAGCATATTCAATCCTCCGTGAAGCCAGGGTCAAAACCACCTTCAGAGCTTAGACGGCATCTGCAAAACGGGGTGGTCAGAGCGATGTGTTTGAAATCGTGGGAAACAGCGGTGAATTTCGTGAGTGATAGTGCTGACGGACGCTGTAAAAAAGCTCCGCTGAGCGTGCGACAAGCGCTGATGTTTGGCCGAAACGTCATTATCTCTGTGCCAGGTCTGCCGATAGACTCAGGGCTTCTCCAGGAGATTGTTCTCATGCACGAGTACCTGAGCCCCGGCCGCTTCATCGATAGTGACCACCCAGCGGTGGTGGAGTTCGCTGAACGGCACCGCGGCAACAGCCGTGAGCCGGTCGAGCAGGCGGTGAACCTGTATTACGCCGTGCGTGAAGCGGTGCGCTACAACCCCTACACCTTCAGCCGTGATCCCGCGACCTTGCGCGGCAGTTATGCACTGGCCACCGGCGAGAGCTACTGCGTGCCCAAAGCCACTTTGCTGGCCGGTTGCGCGCGGCACTGCGGGATCGCCGCGCGGATCGGTCTTGCGGATGTGCGCAATCACCTGTCGACCCCGCGCTTGATCGAGTTGCTCAAGAGTGACGTGTTCGCCATGCACGGTTACACCGAGTTGTATTTGCAGGGGCGCTGGGTCAAGGCCACACCGGCGTTCAACCAGAAGCTCTGTGAGCTGTTCGATGTACCGGCGCTGGAATTCGACGGGATCAATGACAGCATCTTCCACCCGTTCAATCGCCAGGGGCTGCAATCGATGGAGTATCTGGTCGACCATGGCCAGTTCGCCGATGTGCCCGAAGCGTTCTTCTTCGAGTACCTGGAAAAACTCTACCCGCATTTGTTCGGTGAGCAGTCGCCAGCCCTGTTGGGCGACATGCAGAGCGATTTGAGTCGCGGCTGATCCGGGGCGTAGACTGCCCCGGCATTCATCCATCGAGGAGCGGTCATGCTGAAGATCTGGGGTCGGAAAAATTCGTCGAATGTCAGAAAGGCACTGTGGTGCGCCGAAGAACTCGGGCTGAACTACGAAACGCAGGATGCGGGCGGGGCTTTTGGTGTGGTCGACACACCGGAATATCGCGCGATGAACCCTAATGGCCGCATTCCGGTGATTGAAGACGACGGTTTTGTGCTGTGGGAATCCAACGCCATCGTGCGTTACCTGGCTGCCCGTCACGCAGCGGGTTCGAACTGGTTCCCGGCCGACGTGCAGGCCCGGGCGAGTGCGGAAAAGTGGATGGACTGGACCACTTCGTCGTTTGCCGAACCTTTCCGCCAGGTGTTCTGGGGCGTATTGCGTACCCCGGCCGATCAGCAGGATTGGGTTGCGATCAACGCGGCGCAGAAAACCTGCGAGCAATTGCTGTCGATGGTTGATCAGGCATTGGCGCAAAAGCCGTATTTGTCCGGTGACGAGATCGGCGCGGGCGATATTCCGTTGGGCAGCTTTATCTATGCCTGGTTCGAGATGCCCATCGAGCGAGCGCCAATGCCTCATCTGCAAGCCTGGTATGCGCGCCTGAAGCAACGTCCGGCTTATCAAAAAGCCGTCATGACCGCGTTGACTTAATACTGACTATCAACACACTTGACTGTACTTGTGCGGCGTCGCCAAGCACCATTGCGTTTATGCGCCGCGGTTGCATGGGTCGCCGCCCGCTCTTGTTTATTCCTGACTTCCCTTCTTGGTGCGTAAATCCGATATGAGTTCTGCTCTGTCCATCCGGCAGCTAACCAAAACCTACGGCAACGGTTTCCAGGCCTTGAGTGGTATCGATCTGGATGTCGCCGAAGGTGACTTTTTTGCCTTGCTCGGCCCCAAYGGCGCCGGCAAATCCACGACCATCGGCATTCTCTCGACCCTGGTGAACAAGACCAGCGGAACGGTGAATATCTTTGGCCACGACCTGGACCGCGACCCGGCGGGGCTCAAGCGCTGCATCGGCGTGGTGCCGCAGGAATTCAACTTTAACCAGTTCGAAAAGACCTTCGATATTGTCGTGACCCAGGCCGGTTACTACGGTATCCCGCCCAAAATCGCCAAGGAACGCGCTGAGCAATACCTGACTCAGCTCGGCCTGTGGGACAAGCGCGATGTGCCGTCACGCTCACTGTCGGGCGGCATGAAGCGTCGACTGATGATTGCGCGTGCGCTGGTGCATGAACCGCGCCTGCTGATCCTCGACGAACCGACTGCCGGCGTGGACATCGAACTGCGTCGCTCGATGTGGACCTTCCTCACCGAGCTGAACCAGAAAGGCATCACCATCATCCTCACCACGCATTACCTGGAAGAGGCTGAGCAGTTGTGCCGCAACATCGGCATCATCGACCACGGCACCATCGTCGAAAACACCAGCATGCGTAACCTGCTCAGCCAGCTGCATGTCGAGACGTTCCTGCTGGACCTGAAGAACGACATGACGGTGGCGCCGCAGTTGATTGGCTATCCGACTCGTCTGGTCGATAGCCACACCCTGGAAGTCCAGGTCGACAAGGCCGTCGGCATCACCGCGTTGTTCGGTCAGTTGGCCGCGCAGCACATCGAAGTGCTGAGCCTGCGCAACAAAACCAATCGCCTTGAGGAGTTGTTCGTGTCTCTGGTGGAGAAAAATCTGGCGAAGGTGGCCGTATGAGTTCCGAACTGAAACCCAACCTCATTGCACTCAATACCATTGTTTACCGTGAGGTCCGGCGTTTTACCCGGATCTGGCCGCAGACCCTGCTGCCGCCGGCCATCACCATGGTTCTGTACTTTGTGATCTTCGGTAATCTGATTGGCCGGCAAATCGGTGATATGGGTGGCTTCACCTATATGGAATACATCGTGCCGGGCTTGATCATGATGTCGGTGATCACCAACGCCTACGGCAACGTGGTCTCGAGCTTTTTCGGCAGCAAATTCCAGCGCTCCATCGAAGAACTGATGGTTTCACCGGTTTCGCCGCACACCATTCTGATCGGCTACACCGTGGGCGGGGTGCTGCGTGGCCTGGCGGTGGGCGTGATCGTGACGCTGCTTTCGCTGTTCTTCACTCACCTGCAAGTTCACCATTTGGGGATTACCCTGCTGGTGGTGCTGCTGACGGCAACGATCTTTTCGCTGCTGGGGTTCATCAACGCGGTGTTTGCGCGCAACTTCGATGACATTTCGATTATCCCGACGTTCGTGCTGACGCCATTGACCTACCTGGGCGGGGTGTTCTATTCGATCAGCCTGCTGCCACCGTTCTGGCAGACCGTGTCGCTGGCCAACCCGGTGCTGCACATGGTCAACGCTTTCCGTTACGGCATCCTCGGCGTTTCGGACATCAAGATCAGCATCGCCATTACCTTCATGCTGGTAGCAACCGTCGTGCTGTACATCGGTTGCGCGCGGTTGCTGGTCAGCGGACGCGGGATGCGCACCTAACCTGCGGCAAACTCGATCCTTGTGGGAGCGAGCTTGCTCGCGAAGGCGTGATTGCCAGCACTGCAATAAATGCGTACTACACAAAAAAACGGCCTCCCGAGTGGACAATGCCAGTCAGTTAAGCGCAATCCATGTGGGAGCGAGCCTGCTCGCGATGACGGCATAACATTCAACATCAATGTTGACTGACCCACCGCTATCGTCGGAACGCCGCCCGGAGCCGGCTCGCTCCCACAGGTTTGTGCCTTAACTGACAGGAATTATCCCAAGTGGAGGCCTTTTTTATTGATGATCGTTCCCACGCGGGAACGATCAGCGTGTTGGCGTGCTACTGCGGTGAGTCCGGTGGATCGAGGTGATCCAGCGCCCGATTCACCGCCAACTCGGCCAGCGAAATCATCTGTTGAATCGCCAGCGCGGTATTGCGTTTGGGGCCTTCGAGCTCAAACGCCAGATCGCTGGCCATGACATTGACCGAGGCGAGGGTCTCGCAGGCGTGGGCCAGCAGGGTTTCGCTGTCGACGTCGGGGGCGATGACAAAAATGCAGCCGGGACGTCGGTCGGCTAACAATGTCTTGGTTTCCGGCAGCACCAGGTAATGGTCGAGCGCACGGTGCGCGGCGGCGTGGAGTTCTTTTGAGTTGAGGGAGGCGTAGGGAGAAACCGGATCGGTTTCGGGTGGATTTGGAGTTGGTTTGAACATTGTCGTAATTTCCTCTTTGGAGCTACCACCGATTCGCTGCTAAACGAAAGGGTGGCGGCTGTACGCAGGTTAGCAGACCGGGAGGAATCACGAAAAACCGGCGCACCCGAGGGTGCCCTGCGCACAGCCACCATAGAGTTCAGGGATGGAATACCTGAATTTCTGAAGTGCAGTGCACCTACGTGAAACCTCCGAGCTGCTAAACCCGATCGCTGATGGGCAGCGACAGGAGAACAATAGAAGCGAGGACCAAAGCGCACAAGCCGGCGGATTCTGGCGCAGGTGTAGGCCGTGACGCAAGGCGTTGTAGCCTCTGATGGGCGCTGTGTAGGCAAGCTTAAACACCCGTCGTAGCAGCTGCCGAGCCCGCGAGGCTGCGTTCGGTCTGGGCCGCATCCGGACGAAGCGGTCGTAAAATCAGGCAACACGTTCGTTCAGGAAAACCGCGTACGCCGGATTGGCGAGGACTGCGTCCTCGAACGCAGCCTCGCGGGCTCGGCAGCTGCTACGACGGGTGCGGTCCTGTAATTGGCTGTTTGATCGTTCTCATGCGCCGCAAAGGAATGCCTCTAGGGACGCGGAGCGTCACGGGCTCGACAGCTGCTACATCCGGCTTCGCCTGCGCCGCGTCCATTGCCGACCGACCCACCAGCGCCAGTAGGTCATGGTCAGGCAGTAGGCCAACGCGCCGAGCACCAGGCCAGTCACCACCGAGCCCAGCAGAAACGGTTGCCAAAGAGTCGACAGCTCACCGCTGATCCATTCCCAGGTCAGCTCATCCGGCAGGCTGCGGGCGGGGACATCCATCAGCCAGGCGCCGGTCTGATAGGTGCAGTAAAACACCACGGGCATGGTGATCGGGTTGGTCAGCCAGACCAGGCTCACCGCGATCGGAATATTGCCACGCACCCAAATGGCAAGCATTGCCGCCACCAGCATTTGCAACGGAATCGGTAGAAACGCGGCGAACACGCCGATGGCCATGGCGCGCGCAACCGAATGCCGATTGAGGTGCCAGAGGTTCGGGTCGTGCAGCAGCGTGCCGAGAAAGCGTAAGGATTTGTGTTCCCGGATGCTGGTCGGGTCTGGCATGTAACGTTTGAATAAGCGCCGGGGCATAAGGCTTCTCGGTCGGTTCAAGCGGCAAGTATGCCCGGATTCTACAGAGCGCCCGTTCAGACTTTGTGACAATTAATAAACGCGGACTTTGGTAACTCGGCTAATCCAAGAGAGGGGACTCTCAAGGACAGGCTAATGCGCACAGGGATGTTGGCGCTCGCGTTGGGTCTGTTGGCCTTGCGTTTTTTACCGGTGTTGCCACCGGTCTGGTTACTGCTGTTGCTGCCCGTACTGGCATTGATGCTGTTGCCATTTCGCACGTACCCACTGGCGTTTTTTCTGTTCGGTTTCAGCTGGGCCTGTGCCAGTGCGCACTGGGCTTTGGCAGATCGTTTGGCGCCGGACCTCGACGGGCAAACCCGCTGGGTCGAAGGACGAGTCGTCGGCTTGCCGCAGAACGCGCAAGGCGTGGTGCGTTTCGAGTTGGCCGATAGCGAGTCGCGGCGCACACGCTTGCCGGGTTTGATGCGGTTGGCCTGGTACGACGGTCCGACGGTCAACAGCGGTGAGCGCTGGCGACTGGCGGTGAAATTGAAGCGCCCCACAGGCCTCCTCAATCCGCAGGGCTTTGATTACGACGCCTGGCTGTTGGCACAACGCATCGGCGCCACGGGAAGCGTCAAGGACGGGCAGTTGCTCCGGCCTGCACAAGGGGCCTGGCGTGATGCTGTTCGCCAGCGTTTGCTGGCGGTCGATGCGCAAGGGCGCGAGGGGGCGTTGGCGGCGCTGGTGCTGGGCGACGGCTCTGGATTGAGCAGCGAAGACTGGCGCGTGTTGCAAGACACCGGCACTGTGCATTTGCTGGTGATTTCCGGGCAGCACATCGGTTTGCTGGCCGGAATGGTTTATCTACTGATTGCCGGGTTGGCGCGTTATGGATTGTGGCCGCAGAGGTTGCCCTGGTTGCCGTGGGCCTGCGGCATGGCCTTCGCGGCGGCGCTCGGCTATGGGTTGCTCGCCGGTTTCGAGGTGCCGGTGCGCCGAGCCTGCGTGATGATCGGTCTGGTGCTGTTATGGCGCCTGCGGTTTCGTCATCTGGGTGCCTGGTGGCCTTTGCTGCTGGCGTTGAATACGGTGTTGTTGCTTGAGCCGTTGGCCAGTTTGCAGCCGGGATTCTGGTTGTCATTTGCAGCGGTGGCGGTGCTGATCTTCACCTTCAGCGGCCGCTTGGGCGCCTGGCGCTGGTGGCAAACCTGGACGCGTGCGCAATGGCTGATCGCGATTGGCTTGTGCCCGTTGCTGCTGATACTCGGTTTGCCCATCAGCCTCAGTGGTCCGCTGACCAATCTGCTGGCGGTGCCCTGGATCAGTCTGGTGGTGCTGCCCCCGGCCTTGCTGGGGACATTGTTGCTGCCGCTGCCTTATGTCGGCGAAGGGCTGTTGTGGCTGGCCGGCGGTTTGCTTGACGTGCTGTTCAACGGTCTGGCGTTGGTGGCCGGGCGGATACCGGCATGGGTTGCCCCGGTAATTCCCCTTTGGGTCTGGGGGATAAGTGCGTTTGGCGCTTTTCTACTGTTGTTGCCCAAAGGCCTGCCCATGCGGTTGTTGGGCTGGCCGATGCTGCTGTTGATGGTGTTCCCGCCACTCAGAACCGTACCTGACGGCATGGCTGAAATCTGGCAACTGGACGTCGGCCAGGGCTTGGCCATAGTGGTTCGCACGCGTCATCACACGTTGCTCTATGACGCCGGTCCGCGTTTCGGTGATTTCGATTTGGGCGAGCGGGTGGTGTTGCCGTCGTTGCGCAAGCTCGGTGTGCGCAAGCTGGAGGTGATGCTGATCAGTCATGCCGATGCCGATCACGCCGGTGGCGCGCGCTCGGTCGCAAGCGGATTGCCGGTGGCGCAGGTGCTCAGCGGTGATCCCGAAGCCCTGCCGGCCGAGTTGTACGCGCAGGCCTGCGAGAGCGGGCAACGCTGGGAGTGGGACGGTGTGGGTTTTACGCTCTGGCAATGGTCCGGAGCGAGCGAAAGCAACCAGAAATCCTGCGTCCTGCAGATCGAAGCCAACGGCGAGCGTCTGTTGTTGACTGGCGACATCGACGCCCGGGCCGAGCAGGCGTTGCTGGAAAGTCCGCTGGCGGTCGCGACCGACTGGCTACAAGCGCCGCATCACGGCAGTCGCAGCTCATCGTCGATGGCCTTTCTCACGGCGTTGGCACCCAAGGCTGTGTTGATTTCTCGTGGGCACGACAATTCGTTCGGTCATCCGCATCCGCAAGTGATGGCGCGTTATCGCCGGTTGGGCATGCAGGTTTATGACAGCGCCGAGCAGGGCGCCTTGCGTTTGCGTCTGGGGGCGTTCGAGGCGCCCGAGTCACTGCGCCAGCAGCCACGTTTCTGGCGTGCACCGCCGTTTGTCAGCCAATAACCACCGGTCATCAGCGCGGCGCGCCATGCGACACACGGTCTGTGGCGTGTCGGGTCTCTCTGTCGAGTCTGTATGTTAAAGTGGCGCACTTTTTCGAGGGGACTGTCACTGTGTGGGAATTGGTCAAATCCGGCGGCTGGATGATGCTGCCGATCATTCTGAGTTCCATCGCGGCAATGGCGATCGTTGCCGAGCGTCTCTGGACCTTGCGCGCCAGCCGTGTGACCCCGGAGCATTTGCTCGGGCAGGTCTGGGTCTGGATCAAGGACAAGCAACTCAATAAGGAAAAACTCAAGGAACTGCGCGCCAACTCGCCGTTGGGTGAGATCCTTGCGGCGGGCCTGGCCAACTCCAAGCATGGTCGCGAGATCATGAAAGAGTGCATCGAAGAGGCCGCTGCCCGGGTGATCCACGAGCTGGAACGCTACATCAACGCGCTGGGCACCATCGCTGCCATGGCGCCGTTGCTCGGCCTGCTCGGCACGGTGCTGGGCATGATCGATATCTTCAGTTCGTTCATGAGCACCGGCATGACCACTAACGCTGCGGTGCTGGCCGGCGGTATTTCCAAAGCCTTGATCACCACGGCTTCGGGCCTGATCGTCGGTATCCCGTCGGTGTTCTTCCACCGGTTCCTGCAACGGCGCATCGATGAACTCGTCGTGGGCATGGAGCAGGAAGCCATCAAGCTGGTTGAAGTGGTGCAGGGCGACCGTGACGTCGATCTGGCTGAGGGCAAAGCGTGAAATTCCGCCGTAAGCAACGGGAGAACGTGGACATCAACCTCGTGTCGCTGATCGACGTGGTGTTTGTCCTGCTGCTGTTCTTCGTCGTGACCACCACCTTTACCCGGGAAACCCAGCTGCGCGTCGACCTGCCGGAAGCTGTCAGCGGGTCACCTGCCGAAGACCAGCAGGCCAAGCAACTGGACATCGCCATCAGCGCCGACGGCGTGTTTTCGGTCAACAACCAATTGTTGCCGAAGAACGATCTGGCCAGCCTGATCGACGCCTTGAAGACGGCGTCGAATGGCGACACCAACTCGCCGCTGTCGATCAGCGCCGATGGCAAAACCCAGCATCAGGCCGTCGTCACGGCGATGGATGCCGCGGGCAAGCTGGGTTTCACCCACTTGCGCATGACCACCGTTGAGGCGGCGCCGGCACCCTGATGGCCATGTCCGATCGTTTGCTCGCCGCCTGGTATGCCGGTCATCCGGCGCTGAAACTGTTGCAGCCACTGGAGTGGCTGTACCGGCGCGTGGTCACGGCCAAGCGTGAACGGTTTCTGGCCGGCCAAGGCGAGATCTACCAGCCGCCCGTGCCGCTGATCGTGGTCGGCAACATTACGGTGGGCGGTACCGGCAAGACGCCGTTGATCCTGTGGATGATCGACCACTGCCAGCGCAGTGGCCTGCGGGTGGGCGTGGTCAGTCGCGGTTATGGCGCCAAACCGCCGCAATTGCCCTGGCGGGTCGAAGGCGGGCAGAGCGCGGCCATCGCAGGTGACGAACCGCTGTTGATCGTCCAGCGCACCGGTGTGCCATTGATGATTGACCCCGATCGCAGTCGCGCCGTGCAGGCACTGCTGGCCGCCGAGCCGCTGGATCTGATCCTGTCTGACGATGGCATGCAGCATTACCGTCTGGCACGCGATCTTGAGCTGGTGTTGATCGATGCCGCACGCGGACTGGGCAATAAACGCTGCCTGCCGGCGGGCCCTCTGCGTGAGCCGGTCGAACGCCTGCAAAGCGTCGATGCGCTGCTCTACAACGGTGCCACGGCCGATCGCGACGACGGCTTTGCGTTCCAGCTGCAACCGACCGCGCTGGTCAACCTGCTGACGGGCGAACGGCGCTCGCTTGAGCATTTCCCCGCTGGCCAGGCCTTGCACGCGGTGGCCGGAATCGGTAATCCGCAACGTTTCTTCAACACCCTTGAAACGCTACACTGGCAGCCTGTTCCACATGCTTTTGCCGACCACGCCGAATACAGCGCGGCGGCTTTGAATTTCACGCCGTCACTGCCGTTGGTGATGACCGAGAAGGATGCGGTGAAATGCCGAACCTTCGCGGCCGCCGACTGGTGGTATCTGGCGGTCGATGCTGCGCCATCACCGGCCTTCGTGGCCTGGTTCGATACGCAGTTGATGCGGCTGTTGCCCGCGCGGCTTTTGCCTTAAAACGCTTTTTTCCAGGGAATGCTCATGGACACCAAATTGCTCGACATCCTCGCTTGCCCGATCTGCAAAGGTCCGCTCAAGCTCAGCGCCGATAAAACCGAGCTGATCAGCAAAGGCGCCGGTCTGGCCTATCCGATTCGTGATGGCATTCCGGTGATGCTCGAAAGCGAAGCGCGCACCCTGACGGCAGAAGAGCGTCTGGATAAATGAGCACTGCCTTCACCGTTGTGATTCCGTCGCGTTTTGCTTCCACCCGTCTGCCGGGCAAGCCTCTGCAAATGATTGCCGGCAAGCCGATGATCCAGCACGTTTGGGAACAGGCGAGCAAAAGCAGCGCGCAGCGGGTGGTGGTTGCCACGGACGATGCGCGCATTGTCGAGGCCTGCAAGGCGTTTGGCGCTGAAGTGGTGATGACCCGCGAGGACCACAACTCCGGCACCGATCGCCTGGCTGAAGTCGCTGCCCAACTGGGCCTGGCGCCGGACGCTATCGTGGTCAACGTGCAGGGCGACGAACCGTTGATTCCGCCGAGTGTGATCGATCAGGTTGCGGCCAACCTGGCGGCCCATACCGAAGCGCGCATGGCGACCCTCGCCGAGCCGATCGAAGACGTTGAAACCCTGTTCAACCCCAACGTGGTCAAGGTCGTCAGCGATCTGAATGGTCTGGCGCTGACGTTCAGCCGCGCCACGTTGCCGTGGGCGCGGGACGACTTCGCCAAGAGCCGCGAGCAATTGCCGGCTGGCGTTCCTTACCGTCGGCACATTGGCATCTATGCCTATCGCGCCGGTTTCCTGCATGACTTTGTCAGCTGGGGCCCGTGCTGGCTGGAAAACACCGAGTCTCTGGAGCAGCTGCGTGCCCTGTGGCACGGTGTGCGGATTCACGTTGCCGATGCACTGATTGCACCGCCACCGGGTGTCGACACGGCGGAAGACCTCGAACGCGTTCGTCGCCTGCTGGAGGCCTGATGCGGGTTCTGTTCGTCTGCCTGGGCAACATCTGCCGTTCACCCACGGCTGAAGGGGTGCTGCGACACAAACTGCGTGAAGCCGGTCTGGCCGATCAGGTCGAAGTGGCTTCTGCGGGCACCGGTGACTGGCATATCGGCAAGGCGCCGGACAAGCGCAGCCAGGCTGCCGCGCTGCGCCGTGGTTATGACCTGTCCGCGCAACGCGCCCAACAGGTCACGCGTGCCGACTTTTCCAGCTATGACCTGATCCTCGCCATGGACCATAGCAACCTGCGCAACCTCAAGGCGTTGCAACCGGCCAAGGGCAGGGCAGAGCTGGATTTATTCCTGCGCCGCTATGAGTCGAGCGTGGATGAAGTGCCGGATCCTTATTACGACGGCGATCAAGGTTTCGAGCAGGTGCTGGACCTGATCGAGCGTGCCAGTGATTTGCTGGTGATTGAATTGAAGGGACGCTTATGACTTTGCACCTGCAATCGCAGGTTTCGCTGAAGCCGTACAACACCTTTGGCGTGGACGTGCGCGCGCAATTATTTGCCGAAGCCCACAGTGATGCCGATGTGCGCGAGGCGCTGGCGTATTCGGCCGCGCACGCCATGCCGCTGCTGGTGATTGGCGGTGGCAGCAACCTGTTGCTGACCGCAGACATTGCCGCGCTGGTGTTGCGCATGGCCACCCGTGGTATCCGGGTGTTGAGCGACAACGGCAGTCAGGTGGTGATCGAAGCCGAGGCCGGCGAAAGCTGGCACCCGTTCGTTCAATGGACACTGGCGCAAGGCCTGTCGGGCCTTGAGAACCTCAGCCTGATCCCCGGCACCGTCGGTGCCGCGCCGATGCAGAACATCGGGGCCTATGGGGTCGAGATCAAGGATGTGTTCGCCGGTCTGACCGCGCTGGACCGCCAGACCGGCGAGCTGCGCGATTTCACGCTGGCCGAGTGCAACTTTGCCTACCGCGACAGCCTGTTCAAGCAGCAGGTCGGTCGCTGGCTGATCCTGCGGGTACGTTTCGCCCTGAACCGCGTCGAGCATCTGCATCTGGAATACGGCCCGGTTCGTCAGCGCCTGACCGAGCAGGGCATCGATCATCCCACCGCAACCGATGTCAGCCAGGCGATTTGCAGCATTCGCAATGAGAAGCTCCCTGACCCGGCGGTGCTCGGTAATGCCGGCAGCTTTTTCAAGAACCCGCTGGTATCGGCAGCTCTGGCGGCACAAATTCGCCTTGAGCATCCGGGCCTGGTCGGTTATCCACAAGCGGATGGCCGGGTGAAATTGGCGGCTGGCTGGTTGATCGAGCAGGCGGGCTGGAAAGGTTTTCGTGACGGCGACGCCGGCGTGCATCGTTTGCAGTCGCTGGTGCTGGTCAACTACGGCACGGCTACCGGGCTTGAGCTGCTTAACCTGGCACAGCGGATCCAGAGAGACATCGCCGAGCGCTTCAATGTCGAACTGGAGATGGAGCCGAATCAGTATTGAGCTACGCTTGATCGCTGAATCCAGAGCCCTGCACACCTTCCTTGGTTGCAGGGCTTTTTTGTTAATGCTGAGTTAACTTAGCCTGCTAACGATGCAATCATTTGCTCCATAACTCTACCTATATGCGGGCGTGCCCATGATTACCCTGAAGCTCAATGGTCAAGATCATCAACTCGACGTCACCGAGGACATGCCGCTGCTCTGGGCAATCCGTGATGTGGCCGGTTACAGCGGCACCAAATTCGGTTGTGGCATGGGCCTGTGTGGCGCCTGCACGATTCATATCGACGGCGCCCCGGCGCGCAGTTGCATCACGCCTATCGGTTCGGTGATCGGGCAGGATGTCAGCACCATCGACAACTTGCACAGCGATCCGGTTGGCCAGGTCGTCCAGCAAGCCTGGCTCGACACGGCAGTCGCCCAGTGCGGCTTTTGCCAGGGCGGACAGATCATGTCGGCCACGGCGTTGCTCAAGACCAACCCCAATCCCAGCGATGAACAGATCGAACAGGCGATGGTCGGCAATATCTGTCGCTGCGGCACGTACAACCGCATCAAGAGCGCTATCCGCCAGGCCTCCACTCATCTGCAGGAGCGCAAGGCATGAGCCAGCTACCGAATGATTTCGCGTTGAGTAATCTCAGCCGTCGTGGTTTTCTCAAAGGTGTGAGTGCGACCGGTGCGCTGGTGCTCGCCGCCAGTTGGGGCTGGCAGGACGCGTTCGCCGAAGAGAAGAAATTCGGTGCCGCCGGTATGCCCAACGGCTGGATCGATGATCCCAAGGTCTACGTGAGCATTGCCGCCGACGGCAGCGTGACGGTGGTCTGCAACCGTTCGGAAATGGGCCAGGGTGTGCGCACCAGCTTGAGCATGGTGGTCGCCGATGAGCTGGACGCCGATTGGGCAATGGTCAAAGTCCGGCAGGCGCCGGGTGATGAGGTGAGCTTCGGCAACCAGGACACCGACGGTTCGCGCAGCATGCGCCATTGGTACGAGCCGATGCGCCGTTGCGGTGCTGCTGCGCGGACCATGCTGGAACAAGCGGCGGCTGATCAGTGGAAAGTCCCGATTGGCGAATGCCGCGCGCAGTTACACAAAGTTATCCACCAGCCCTCCGGGCGTGAACTCGGCTACGGTGCGCTCGCCGTTGCTGCGGGGGCGCAGGCCGTGCCGGCTCGTGAAAGCCTGCGGCTCAAGCAGCCTTCGGAGTTTCGCTACATCGGCAAAGAGTCGACCCGGGCGATTGACGGTGCGGACATCGTCAATGGTCGTGCGGTCTACGGTGCCGACGTGCACTTTGACGGTATGCTCTTCGCCACCGTGGCGCGGCCGGCGGTCTATGGCGGCAAGGTCAAGTCTTTCGATGCCAGCGCGGCGTTGAAAGTCCCTGGAGTAGTCAAGGTCATCCAGATTGAAAGCCGCCCATTGCCTTCGGAATTCCAGCCGTTGGGTGGGGTGGCGGTGGTTGCCAGCAATACCTGGGCGGCGATCAAGGGGCGTGAGGCGTTGAAGATCGAGTGGGATGACGGTGCCAATGCCGGTTACGACTCGATTGCCTATCGCAAGGAGCTGGAAGCCGCAGCCCTGAAGCCGGGCAAAGTGGTGCGCAGCACCGGCAATATCGAAGAGGCCATGAACAGCGCCGACAGCAGTCTGGAAGCGGCTTACTACTTGCCGCATCTGGCGCAGTCGCCGATGGAGCCGATGGTTGCCGTTGCGCGCTTCAAGGATGGCCATTGCGAAGCCTGGGCGCCGAGTCAGGCCCCGCAAGTGACCCGCGAGCGTATTGCCGAGCGTTTGGGCGTTCCATTCGACAAGGTCACGGTCAATGTCACCTTGTTGGGCGGTGGTTTCGGCCGCAAGTCAAAGCCGGACTTCATTCTGGAAGCAGCGATCCTGGCCAAGGAGTTTCCCGGCAAGGCTGTGCGCGTGCAATGGACCCGTGAAGACGACATCCACTGCTCGTACTTCCATACCGTCTCGGCGGAATACCTCAAGGCCAGCCTGAACAAGGACGGCATTCCGTCCGGCTGGTTGCACCGCACGGTGGCGCCCAGCATCACCGCGTTGTTCGCGCCAGGTATGAATCACGAGGCGGCCTTCGAGCTGGGCATGGGCTTTACCAACATGGCCTATGCGATTCCCAATGTGCGCCTGGAAAACCCTGACGCGGCCGCCCATACCCGAGTCGGTTGGTATCGCTCGGTGTCGAACATTCCTCACGGTTTCGCGATTCAGAGCTTTGTCGACGAGTTGGCACACAAGGCCGGACAAGACCCGCTGAAGTACCAGATCAAGCTGTTGGGACCGGACCGTCAGATCGATCCGCGAACCCTGAGCGAAGAGTGGAACTACGGCGAATCCCCTGAGCGTTATCCGATCGATACGGCGCGCCTGCGTGGCGTTCTGGAAGCGGCGGCCAAGGGTGCCGGCTGGGGGCGAAAACTGCCCAAGGGTCGTGGTTTGGGCCTGGCAGTGCATTACAGCTTCGTCACCTATGTGGCGGCGGTCATCGAGGTTGAAGTCAAGGATGACGGTACGCTGATCGTGCACAAGGCCGACATCGCGGTCGATTGCGGCCCGCAGATCAACCCGGAGCGGATTCGCTCGCAGTTCGAAGGCGCCTGCGTGATGGGCCTGGGTAACGCGGTGCTGGGTGAAATCAGCTTCAAGGACGGCAAGGTCCAGCAGGACAACTTCCATATGTACGAAGTGGCGCGCATGTCCCTGGCGCCGAAAGAGGTGGCGGTGCATTTGGTCACGCCGGCGGGCAACGTGCCGCTGGGCGGTGTCGGTGAGCCGGGTGTGCCGCCCATCGCTCCGGCGTTGTGCAATGCGATCTTCGCCGCCACCGGCAAGCGTATTCGCAGCTTGCCAGTTCGCTACCAGTTGCAAGGCTGGCAGCAGACCAACGCCTGATGCGCAGCGTCGAGCAGAGTTTGAAGCTGGGCGCGATCATTCTTGCGGCGGGGCAGGGTAGTCGTTATCGACTAGTGGCAGGTGCCGATCAGGACAAGTTGCTGGCGATGTGCGAAGGGCGCGACGGCAGTGTGCGACCGGTGATCGAACAGGTACTGCGCAATCTGCCGATGGGCGTGGGCACCCGGTTGTTGGTGACGACGCCGGATCGTCCAGAGGTTGCACGGCTGGCCCGGGCTTATGGTTGCCAAGTGCTGGTATTGGCGTCGGCGGGCATGGGCGACAGTATTGCGGCGGCGGTCGCTGCGTGCCCGGCGCTGGATGGCTGGCTGGTGGTGTTGGGGGATATGCCGTTTATCTTGCCGTCGAGTATCGAGCGGATTGTTGAGGGGATAGCGGTCGATACCATCAGCGTTCCCGTGCAGGGTGGCGAGTTTGGGCATCCGGTGGGGTTTGGGCGTTCGCTGGGGGCGGCGTTGATGGCGTTGTCCGGCGACCGCGGGGCCAAGCCGCTGTTTGCCTCGGTGAAAGTGGTTGAGGTGGCGGTGGAGGATCCGGGCGTGTTGTGGGATGTGGATGTGCCGGTCGCGCTGGTCTTTCAATAATCGTCGATTGGTCGTGTTACCTCGCGGGCCGAGGCCAGCCCTGAGGCCTCTATAGGGCAGAGTACTGAACTCTGCCCTTCTACTGCCTATTCGTATTTATCGATGGGTGCCAGATATAAAACTCGTTATTCATCCGTTTTTATCCGACATACGATCTTGTTGCGTGCGGTGTTCACTGTTGCGGTGTATGCCCGGTTAGTACTCATCAAGATAATAAAGAGCCTACATGATAAAGCAGTATATGGATGCGTCGGTTAGTGTTAACCCTATTGAACTGGACAGTGAGGTCCAAACGTTGGGCGCCTTGGAGCGGGCGTTGAGTTTTGACGATGTTTATCAGCCGGTTCCCCGTTATGTCAACACGCTGCGTCAACTCAGAAAGGCTTCTCAAACGATAAGTTGTCACCGTGACGAGATTAAGTTTGGTGTTACGTTTAGTGAGCGCTTGCAAGTACTCACCGATGACTTCGGCTTGTCAAAGGAGCACTTTTCGATCAATACCAGTGGCTCGCCATTGATTGTCAAGGAGCAAGTCGGGGAGCACCTTATTTCGCCCACTCACTTTGAAAACGGTGCGTATTTCAGCCATCCCCATGCGGATCATCAACTCGATCACTCGGCGGATGAGTTGCCTTCGATCAAGATTGGCCAGTATGTGCGTTTTGGTCGTAATGCCGCAGTCAACGCCGGTGGCGATGTGGATATTGGCGACGGTGTCTGGCTGTCGCCGGGCAGTCAGTTGCTTCGTCAGGACCATGATCCTTATGGCCGGCTCTCCATCGGTTCGCGGACCGTTGCGATGACGCGCCTGCCACCCGTGAGGTTGTGCGATTACGCATGGGTCGGGCGTGAAGCGATCGTCGGCTGGAACGCGGATTATCTGGGCAAGGCTAGCATCGTCGGCATCCGCTCCTTTCTCAATACCTGGGTCGGCGACTATTCCATCGTTGGCGATCAGGGGAAAGTCCTGCAATACCTGCCGTTCAAGGCTCACCTCATGGAGACGTATCAGCCGTCGATCGAGCAGACGCTGCAAGTCAGCGATTGGGCCGCAATCAATTCGGACTGGTTGATGATCTACCGTGATACCCCGAAGCGTGAGACATCGCTATTGCCAGCCTCCCTGGCGGAGTATCTGGACACGCCGGGCAAGAAGTCCGTGTTGCTGATTGCGCCGACCGATAACGCCCAGCTTCAAGCATTCGCCCGGCACAGTCTCGATGTCATCTCCACTACCCGGCAGCAGTTTGCCCACCACTTGCAGTGGGCGCAGGACCACGGCCACAAGCAGCTCAGACTGCGCGCCGACCTGGATTTTTCGAGGTTGCCGTTTGCCTCGGCCGGCGATTTTCACTATCGCCGTCGATTGGGTTATTCACTCATTGTCGCAAACAGTTCGCCTGTCGACGCCGAGCCTTGTCGAGTCTTTGTCAATGAGCTGGCCCGGGTGTTGGCGACAGAGGCACTTATGTTGGTGCCCATCACAGATGTGTTGCAGGCGCAATTGTCTGTGTATCAAGACGCGTTCCATCTGCTGGGGGAAGTCGAGTTCGACGGCGCCTCTTTCATGTTAATGAAGAAGATCTAACGAGGGTTCCAATGCCGTACTTACTACTTTCACTCGCTGCCGTGTTCTGGGGCGGTAATTATGTCGTCGGAAAATTGATGGTGGTGGATGTTGATCCTGTGCTGCTGTCGCAACTTCGATGGCTGATTACCAGTGCATTATTGCTGGTGATTAACTATAAGTCTGTGGTCGCCAGTTTGCCGGCTGCACGCAAATCATGGTTAACCCTGGTGATGTTGGCGGTCTGTGGGCAGGTTATATTTCCGCTGACATTGTATATAGGGTTGCAATACACCAGTTCTTTGAATGCAGCGATTTACCTGTCGGCTACGCCGTGTCTGGTACTGGCCCTCAATCGTTTCGTTTTCGGTGATTTCATCTCCAGGTCGAATATGCTTGGCGTGGTCATCAGTACGGTTGGTGTGTTCTGGCTGGTGACCATGGGGCACCTTTCCGATTTGAGTTTTCTGGAGGGCTTCAACAAAGGCGATTTCTGGACCATGGCCTCGGCCGCTAGTTGGGCTGTCTATTGTTCCTTTCTGCGGACAAAGCCCAAAACCATAGCTGGCAACGCCTTTGTGACGTATTGCGCGGTGGTGGGCGCGCTATGCCTGATTCCGTTCAGCCTGGGGGTTTGGGTCTTGCATCCTGACTTAACCTTCAACCTGGGGCAGGGCACAGCCCCCTGGCTCGGTCTGGCGTATCTGGTGATCTTCCCGTCCTGGTTGTCGTACTTGTTCTGGAGCAAAGGCATCGGTGAAATCGGTGCCACTCGTGGCGAGATCTTCACCCATCTGGTGCCACTGTCCGGGGGGCTGTTTAGTATTCTGTTCCTGGACGTACAAATGCATGCCTATCACTTGGTCAGTCTGGTGCTGATTGTGTTTGGGGTGGTCCTCTGTTCCATCAAGCGACGGGCACCGGTTGCTCTACGTACGGAGGTCGCGTGATGGACAGAATCATCGATTCGGTCGATCGTCAGGGCGTTCGGTGGGTGGGCCTTGTACAGGGCAAGGGGGCATCGACTTCGGTCTGGCAGGTCGCAGGTGTCGAGACCTCTCAGGCGTTGGCCGTGCGGTTCATGCGTAGCAAGCAATCCTGGGAGCGCTTCAGGAGCGGCTTGTCCCTTGCTGCGGTGCCGCTTGAGGCGCTTTCATCGATGGCCTTTAACGTGCCGCTGCGACCTGCTCAAGATGCCGTATGCATGGTGAGCGGTTTCGGTTACACGCACCGCTCGGTCAATGGTCTGCCCATGCCTGAGCGGTCCTCCCCGGACTGGTACTACAAAGGCAACGGCAAAGGGCTGGTTGCTGCTTCTCGGGCGATTAAATCACCGTGCCATGCCAGTGGGGCGGGAGTCGAGATCGAGTACGCCTGTGTATACCTTATCGACGACTGCCGAAACCCACGCTATATCGGCTATACCTTGGCAGTGGATTTCTCTGACCCGGTGCTGCGCCACGCTCAACCCGGGCTGGCCGGTCTTTCCAAGTTGCGCAATACCGCGTTGTGCCACGAACTGGTAATCGCTGAGCCACCGCACCATTCGGTGGTGAGGAGTTCGATTGTCCGGCGTGGAGAAACTGTATGGAGCAAACAGTCGCTATTGGGGCTCGATCAATTGATGTTCACCAAAAGCGAACTCGAAGCCTTGTTGTTCCAGCATGAAGAGCTCTGCGAGCCAGGTACGGTCCACTACGTTTTGCTCGGCGCTTCAATAAGTACTGACAAGGATGCCTTCGAGTTGCAGCACGGTGACGTGATTCAGGCGAGCAGCCAAGAGGAGGGGCTGCAACTGTCCAACCTTTTCGAAGATGAAGTGGTGCGTCAATCGTGTAACTGCTGACGAGTGCCCGGCCTGTTATATCGCTGTTGCCTTCAGCGGTAAGCGGGCCGACTTTTCGTAGTCCAGCACCCATTGCGCCAATGCCCTGGGGGCCGGCTTGCCGGGGTGATCGAAATACACGAATTCAGTGGTCAGCGAGGCATATGGACCACTCAGGAAGTAAGTCTGCACCTGTTCACTGCGGCAGCACGAATCGACCAGTGACAATGGCACCATGGCGACACCCACGCCGTTGATCACATTTGAAAACAGCAGCGGATAAGAACCGCACTCGATGATCTTTTCAGGGGTGATGTTGCCCATCATAAACAGTTCATCGAGATTGCGTTGCGAAGCGCTACGCCGGCTGTTGACGAGGAATACTTGACCACTGAACGCTTTCAAGTCCTGGACAGCAGGCTGTGTCGCACTGTAGATCAGGGCCAGCGGATCGTTGAACAGTGTCACCCGGCGATAATGCGCAGGCGCAAAGCCGGCGCCGACAATTACTGCGTCGAGTTTGCCGGCCTCAAGATCCTTGAGCAGTGACTGTGTGTTGCCAATGCTGACATCCACCGCCAGGCCGTCGGGATTGGCAACGATGCTTTGCAGCAGATTCTGGCGAGTGATGGTGAGATTTTCGATGACTCCCAGGCGAACGCGTGTTTCGGTTTTTACCTGATTCAGGCTGGCTTGAGCGAGAGCAACCAGATCGAGGATTTTTGAGGCGTAGGCATAGAGTTCCTTGCCTTGAGCCGTCATCGTGATGCCGCGACCGGAGCGTTCGAACAACTTGGTATCGAGTCGTGATTCGAGTGTCTTGATTCGGAAGGAAATACTGGATTGAGCGCGGTTTAATCTGATCGCGGCTTGCGTGACGCTGCCATAGTCAACAATCGCCTTGAAAGCGTCCAGTTCAGCAATTTCCATAGTCATGCACTCTTTGCTCCATAACGGGCCGAAGGCTTTCGGGTCGTGGCAGGGGCTGCTTTTAGCCCTGCAGCCGCTCTATTCTGCACGTTGCGTTGTTATTTTGTAAAAAAGTAATACAAAGTATTAAGCAAGTGTTTAACCGGGAGCGCAGGAACTTCGGTAATGAGCCATTGTTAAGCCACGATGGGCTATCAGTATTCAAAGGCATAAAAAAGCCCCGCCTGGGTTACCAGGCGGGGCTTTTTAGTGGCTGATGGAATCAGGCGAGGGGTTTAGGCTCGTGTTCTTTTTCCAGGGCCTCAGGTTTGTGCTCTACCACTTCTTCGACGGAACGCAGGTTTTCGTCGATGGTTGGGGTAGCAGGCTCGGCAGTCACTTCGGCGGCCGGGGCAGGGGCTGCCTCGACGACTTCAGCAACAACCGAAGCAGGCTCGGCAGCAACAGCCGGTGCAGCAGCGGCAGCCAGTTCGGCTTCCTTCTGCAGGCGCTCGGCTTCACGCTTGCGGCGACGCACTTCACGTGGATCGTTTGGCGCGCGGCCACTTGGCGTCAGGGCGCTGACCGGAGCGGCTTCGACAACCGGTGCAGCCACTTCGGCGACAACCGGCGCTTCAACCACCGGAGCAGGCTCGGCAACAACAACCGGGGCTTCAGCGACTGGCGCTGGAGCTTCGACAGCTGCTGTTTCTGCAACCCAGTTGAACGCAGTTTGCTCTTCGCGAACCTCAGGCGCTTTTTCAGCGACCGGGGCTTCGACCACAGGCTCGGCAGCGACTACTGGCTGTTCGGCAACTACGGCTGGTTCAACAGCAGCGCGAACTTCAGGCTGTGCTTCACGAACTGGAGCTACTTCAATGGCAGGGGCGACTGGTACTTCGACCGGAGTGGTGGCTTCCACGACTGGCGCTTCAACCTGAGCCACTTCCTGGACAGCCTCTTGAGTCACGGCGGTAGCGCGTTCAGCTTGCTGATGAGCCTGAGCTTCGGCAGGAGCGCTGATCACAGTGCTGGCAACAGCGGCGGTAACGGCCAGGCCGGCAGCCAGTTCAGCGCCGGTTGGCTCTTCGCTGGTTTCGGACTCTTCCGAGCCTTCGATTACGTTGCCGTTGGCATCGCGTTGACGCTCGCGACGGTTGCTGCGACGACGCTGACCACGGGAACGGCGGCGTGGACGATCGCCTTCGGCGTTTTCCTGGCCCTCTTCCTGCAGTTGCTCTTCGTTGGTTGGCAGCTCTTCTTCAGCAACCGCGGCAGCGGCTTGCTCGGCACGTGGTTGACGTTCTTCACGCGGTGGGCGTGGAGCGCGCTCTTCACGTGGCTGACGAGCCGGACGCTCTTCAGCAACAGCCGTTACAGCGGCGGCAGCGGCTGGCGCGGCATCCAGAGGTTCACGCAGTTCACGAACCGGGCGCTCTTCACGCTCGCCACGTGGCTTGCGATCTTCACGAGGGGGGCGTGGTGCGCGCTCTTCACGCGGTGGACGCGGTGCGCGTTCTTCGCGAGCGACTGCTGGAGTCTCTTCGCGGGCTTCGCGTGGTTGACGCTCTTCACGAGGCTCGCGCGGTGCGCGTTCTTCACGAGGGGCGCGTTCTTCGCGTGGTTTGCGTTCTTCGTCGCGGCGACCGTTACGGTTGCGGCTCTGCTGACGACCGTTACGACGCTCTTCGTTGCGTGCCGGACGCTCGGCGGCTGGTTTTTCAACCACAACCGGAGCAGCAGGCTCTTCCTTGGTGGCGAACAGGCTCACCAGCGATTTCACCAGGCCTTTGAACAGGCTTGGCTCTGGCGCTGCGACCGGAGCGGCAACCGGGGCAGCAACGACTTCGGTCGGAACCGGAGCGTTGGCACGGGCTGGAGCGGTTTTCACGGCGGCTTCCTGGCGAACCAGGGTGCGGGTAGCGGCGGCCGGTTGAACTTCTTCCACTTCAGCAGCGGCAGCAGCGATTTCGTAGCTGGACTGGTTGATGTGGGCTTCCGGGCTGTCATCGCGCAGACGCTGAACTTCGAAGTGCGGCGTTTCGAGGTGATCGTTCGGCAGGATGACGATGCGGGCACGGGTGCGCAGTTCGATCTTGGTGATCGAGTTGCGTTTTTCGTTCAGCAGGAACGCAGCGACCGGGATCGGCACTTGTGCGCGAACTTCGGCAGTGCGGTCTTTCAGGGCTTCTTCTTCGATCAGGCGCAGGATCGCCAGCGACAGCGATTCAACGTCACGGATGATGCCGGTGCCGTTGCAGCGTGGGCAGACGATGCCGCTGCTTTCGCCCAGCGATGGACGCAGGCGCTGACGGGACATTTCCAGCAGGCCGAAGCGCGAGATGCGACCGACTTGCACGCGAGCGCGGTCGGCTTCCAGGCATTCGCGGACTTTCTCTTCCACGGCGCGCTGGTTCTTGGCAGGGGTCATGTCGATGAAGTCGATGACGATCAGGCCGCCGATGTCGCGCAGGCGCAACTGACGGGCAATTTCTTCGGCGGCTTCAAGGTTGGTCTGCAGGGCGGTTTCTTCGATATCGCTGCCTTTGGTGGCGCGCGCCGAGTTGATGTCGATGGACACCAGGGCTTCGGTCGGGTCGATAACGATGGAGCCACCGGAAGGCAGTTCAACGACGCGCTGGAAAGCGGTCTCGATCTGGCTTTCGATCTGGAAACGGTTGAACAGCGGAACGCTGTCTTCGTACAGCTTGATCTTGCTGGCGTACTGCGGCATCACCTGGCGGATGAAGGTCAGGGCTTCGTCCTGGGCTTCAACGCTGTCGATCAGCACTTCGCCGATATCCTGGCGCAAGTAGTCGCGGATCGCGCGGATGATCACGTTACTTTCCTGGTAGATCAGGAATGGCGCGGAACGATCCAGCGAGGCTTCTTTGATGGCAGTCCACAGTTGCAGCAGGTAGTCGAGGTCCCACTGCATTTCTTCGCTGCTGCGGCCAAGGCCGGCAGTGCGCACGATCAGACCCATGTCGGCCGGGGCAACCAGGCCGTTCAGGGCTTCACGCAGTTCGTTGCGCTCTTCACCTTCGATGCGACGGGAGATACCGCCGGCACGCGGGTTGTTCGGCATCAATACCAGGTAACGACCGGCCAGGCTGATGAAGGTGGTGAGGGCGGCGCCCTTGTTGCCACGTTCTTCTTTTTCGACCTGAACGATGACTTCCTGGCCTTCGCTCAGGACGTCCTTGATGTTGACGCGGCCTTCAGGGGCTTTCTTGAAGTATTCGCGGGAGATTTCTTTAAGGGGCAGGAAGCCGTGGCGCTCAGAGCCGAAGTCGACAAAGGCAGCCTCAAGGCTTGGCTCGATGCGAGTGATCCGGCCTTTATAGATGTTGGCCTTCTTCTGCTCGCGTGCACCGGACTCGATGTCCAGGTCGTAGAGGCGCTGGCCGTCTACCAGTGCAACACGCAACTCTTCGGGTTGAGTTGCGTTAATCAGCATTCTTTTCATGTAGTACCGTCGGTTTCCGGGCTGCCGGAAACGGCGTTCGGCACACACGACTTCTCACGGTCGGTGTCAGGTGCGTCAGGAGTGGTTGGCCACTCCAGTGTCTAGCGAGGTTCGACCAATTGGGCCGGAGTCGCGACGTACGCGTCCTGCTTGCTGTGGCTACTTAAGCACTCAGTCAGGAGGAGGAATCAACCGGCGACTGTGGACGAGATGAAGCGTCTAAATATAAGCCTAGTGCTACACAGTCCGACGGTTGTGCATCTCCACCCTACACGTATCCCTGATAATTCGGGTGCTGCCGCGCGCAGAATCCGCAGCGGGTTGGCATTTACCGTGTTCTCCAATGGGGAGTTCACGCTCATGGCTACACAAGACTGGGTGACAGCTGTTTTGCTAGCACTCAGCTTGTAACAGGCGTTGTTTCCGAAGCACTCGCTCAAGGGCTGGTTCGGGACTGACTGCACTTTGTGAACTGGCCGTAAATATCGGCGCATCAGATGAGTGGTTACTCTGTTGCTGCGCTCGCTTCAGGCCTCATGTCACCTGCGCTTGTTACAATCACAAACCTTCCAATCGTTGCGAAAGCCCCGTAGGACGGCCTCGCGTCCTGATGAATTGCGTTGGTCAGGGCCGGCAATTTGCCGTTTGTCCTCTGTCCAGGCCGCTTTTGGCGGCGTTCGCGACTATAGCAGCAATGATTAAGTGCTTCAATTCCATAAAAAATTGTTATCATTCGCGGCATGACGACTACTGCCCCCTCGACCCCAAGCGTACAACTGCTGGAGGTCTCGCCGGAATATGCCGGCCAACGTATTGATAACTTCCTTCTTGCTCGGCTCAAAGGCGTGCCCAAGACCTTGATTTACCGCATTTTGCGTAAAGGCGAAGTGCGTGTGAACAAAGGTCGGATCAAGCCCGAATACAAGCTGCAGGCGGGCGACATCGTGCGCGTGCCGCCGGTGCGTGTGCCGGAACGCGATGAGCCTGTGCCATTGGCGCAAGGGTTGTTGCAGCGACTCGAAGCCTCGATTGTCTTCGAAGACAAGGCGCTGATCGTGGTCAACAAGCCTTGCGGCATCGCTGTTCACGGCGGCAGCGGGTTGAATTACGGCGTGATCGAAGCCTTTCGTCAGTTGCGTCCGGATTGCAAGGAGCTTGAGCTGGTCCACCGTCTCGATCGTGACACTTCCGGCCTGCTGATGATCGCCAAAAAACGCAGCATGTTGCGTCACTTGCACACGGCATTGCGCGGCGATGGCGTCGATAAGCGCTATATGGCGCTGGTCCGCGGTAACTGGGCTACCTCGATCAAGCAAATCCGTGCGCCGCTGGGCAAGAGCAATCTGCGCTCCGGCGAGCGCATGGTCGAGGTTGACGAGGAGGAGGGCAAGGAGTCCGTGACCGTGTTCAAGGTCCTGCGTCGCTTTGGCGACTTTGCCACCCTGATCGAAGCCAAACCGATCACCGGCCGGACTCACCAGATTCGCGTCCACACCTTGCACGCCGGGCACTGCATCGCCGGCGACACCAAGTACGGCGATGACGACTTCAGCAAAGAGATTCGCGATCTGGGCGGCAAGCGCCTGTTTCTCCATGCCTACATGCTGACCGTGCCGCTGCCTGATGGCGGTGAGCTCAAGCTTCAGGCGCCGGTGGATGAAATGTGGGTCAAGACCGTGGAGCGCCTGAGTGCATCCTGATTACAAGTTGCTGATTTTCGATTGGGACGGCACGTTGGCCGACTCCATTGGTCGGATTGTCGAGGCGATGCATGTGGCGTCGCAGCGATCCGGTTTTCAGTTGCGTGATGATCTTGCTGTCAAAGGCATCATTGGTCTGGGGCTGCCCGAAGCGATTCGCACGCTGTATCCGGAGATTGGCGATGACGAGCTGGTGGCATTCCGTCAGCACTATGCGGATCACTACATCGCCTCGGAGGCCGTGCCTTCGCCGTTGTTTGACGGTGTTGTCGAGTCGCTTGAGGCATTTCGTGCAGAGGGTTATCACCTGGCAGTGGCTACCGGCAAAGCGCGTCGCGGGCTGGATCGCGTGCTGAAGTCCCACGGCTGGGGGGATTATTTCGATATCACTCGCGCCGCCGATGAAACCGCCAGCAAGCCGCATCCGCTGATGCTCGAGCAGATTCTCGCCCATTGCGACGTCCGCCCTGAGCAGGCGTTGATGGTGGGGGATTCGTCGTTCGATCTGCAGATGGCGCGCAACGCCGGGATGGATTCGGTTGCCGTCAGCTATGGTGCTCAATCGATGGAAGCCTTGCGCGTGTTCGAGCCGCGTCTGGCCATTGATCATTTTTCGCAATTGCACGCCTGGCTGGGTCAGCGGGCCAATTAAGTTTTTGTTGGGGTGGATGGAATGACCGACGAATGGAAGGCGCCAGCCAAGGCCAGTGCCGAAGAGGGCGAAGACAAGAGCTGGAAGCTGCTTGAGAAAACCCTGCTTGCGGGGGTGCAAGAGCAGCGTCGCTCACGGCGTTGGGGGATTTTCTTCAAGCTGCTGACCTTTGTTTATCTGCTCATCGCGTTGGTCCTCTTCACGCCGCTGATGGATATTGAAAAAAGCGCGACTCGCGGGTCGAGCTACACGGCGTTGATCGAAATAACCGGGATGATCGCCGACAAGGAGTCGGCCAGTGCCGACAACATTGTCGGCGGTTTGCGCGCGGCGTTCGAAGATCCGAAGGTCAAGGGTATCGTGCTGCGAATCAACAGTCCGGGCGGCAGTCCGGTGCAGTCGGGTTATGTCTACGATGAGATTGGTCGTCTGCGTGCCCTGCATCCGGCGATCAAGGTGTATGCAGTGATTTCCGATCTGGGGGCTTCGGGGGCGTACTACATCGCCAGCGCGGCGGACCAGATCTACGCCGACAAGGCGAGCCTGGTGGGTTCGATTGGTGTGACGGCGGCCGGTTACGGGTTTGTCGGGACTATGGAAAAGCTCGGTATCGAGCGTCGGACCTATACGTCGGGTGAGCATAAGTCGTTCCTCGATCCGTTCCAGCCGGAAAAGCCGGATGAGATCAAGTTCTGGCAGGGCGTTCTGGATACCACTCACCAGCAGTTTATCAACAGTGTCAAAAAGGGCCGCGGCGATCGCCTGAAAGACAAAGAGCATCCGGAGCTGTTCTCCGGGCTGGTCTGGTCGGGCGAGCAGGCGCTGCCATTGGGCTTGATCGATGGTTTGGGCAGTGCCAGTTCGGTGGCGCGTGACGTAATCGGCGAGAAAGAGCTGGTCGACTTCACGATCCAAGAGTCGGCGTTCGACCGCTTCTCGAAAAAACTCGGCGCCAGCGTGGCTGAGCAGTTGGCGATGTGGATGGGCTTTCATGGGCCGGCATTGCGCTGATCGTCGCGCAATATAAAAAAACCGGCCTGCGAGGCCGGTTTTTTTTGAGCAAAAGGTCGCAGCCTCAGGGAATCTGCACGCCTTCAGCCAGCAGCATGTCCACCAGGCGAATCAGCGGCAGGCCGACCAGGCTGGTGGCATCCGGGCCTTCGGTGCTTTGAAACAGGCTCACACCCAATCCCTCGGCCTTGAAGCTGCCAGCGCAGTCGTAGGGTTGTTCGGCGCGCAGGTAGCGTTCAATGCGCGGCTGATCCAGTGTGCGCATGTGTACGGTGAAGGGGATGCAGTCGAGCTGGCAATGGCCGGTCTGGCTGTTGAGCACCGCCAGGCCGGTCAGGAAGGTCACGCTGGCGCCGCTGGCGGCCAATAATTGATCGCGAGCCTTCTCGAACGTATGGGGTTTGCCAATAATCCGTCCGTCGAGCACGGCGACTTGGTCCGAGCCGATAATCAAATGGGCGGGATGACTGCCGGCCAGCGCCTGGGCTTTTTCGCGGGCCAGGCGTTTTACCAGTTCGATGGCTGGCTCTTCCGGTTGATGGCTTTCGTCGATATCCGGTGAGCTGCAGGTGAATGGCAGTTGCAAGCGGGTCAGTAATTCGCGGCGATAGACCGAGCTTGAAGCAAGTAATAAAGGCAGCATACGGCTCTCCAAAAGTCAGTCGCAAATTCTAGCGGGGCTTCCAAGTGACGGACAGGACTGAATTTCCTTTGACATGGCTGGGGGCATCCCTATAATGCTGCGCCTATGTTGAATGACCCGATTCCACCTCACGTTGACCCGCGCAAATTGGCTGATCGTGGCACCACCCTTCAAGGTGAAATGCTGCTGGCCGATTTGGAGAGACTCTGCGACCCGCTTTCCGACACTGTCGGTACGGTGCAGGCTAAATTCGTTTTTGAACGAGATGAACGTAAATCTGTGGTTATCCACAGCTTTATCGACACTGAAGTCAAAATGGTTTGCCAGCGTTGTCTTGAGCTGGTCACCCTGCCGATTCACAGCGAATGCAGTTATGCTGTGGTAAAGGAGGGTGCGAATACCCAGTCGTTGCCGAAAGGTTATGACGTGCTGGAACTGGGCGAAGATCCTTTGGATCTGCAGTCACTGATCGAGGAGGAGCTTTTGCTCGCCTTGCCCATTGTGCCTGCTCATCATCCGGAAGAATGCCAGCAGCCGGCGGGTCTCGATGAGCCCGAACCGAGCGAGGACGAGGTAACGCGGTCCAACCCGTTCAGTGTATTGGCGCAGTTAAAGCGTGACCCAAACGTTTAGGAGTTAATCAATTATGGCTGTTCAGCAGAACAAAAAATCCCGCTCCGCCCGTGACATGCGTCGTTCGCACGATGCTCTCGAGGCAAGCACCCTGTCCGTAGAAAAGACCACTGGTGAAGTTCACCTGCGTCACCACGTATCGCCAGAAGGCGTATACCGTGGCCGTAAAGTGATCGACAAGGGCGCTGACGAGTAATCCTTGTCCGCTCAAGTCATCGCGATTGACGCAATGGGCGGGGACTTCGGTCCCCGCAGCATTGTTCAGGCCAGCCTTGCTTGTCTGTCAGCTACGCCCTCGCTGCACCTGACCCTCGTCGGTCAACCCTCCCTTTTAGAAGAATTGATCGCCAGCCAGTCGGCTGTGGATCGCGCGCGCCTGACGATTGTGCCGGCCAGCGACGTGATTGGCATGGACGAGAAGCCTTCCCAGGCCCTGCGTGGCAAGCCGGACTCCTCAATGCGGGTTGCGCTTGAGTTGTTGCGTGATGGCAAGGTTCAGGCGTGTGTCAGTGCCGGCAATACCGGTGCGCTGATGGCGTTGTCGCGTTATGTGCTCAAGACCTTGCCGGGTATCGATCGACCGGCCATGGTGGCGGCGATCCCGACGCAACGTGGTTATTGCCAGTTGCTCGATCTGGGGGCGAATGTCGATTGCAGTGCCGAGCACCTGTTCCAGTTCGCGGTGATGGGCTCGGTGGCGGCTGAAACCCTGGGCATTGCTCGGCCGAAGGTCGCATTGCTGAACATTGGCACGGAAGACATCAAGGGCAATCAACAGGTCAAGCTGGCGGCGACGCTGCTGCAAAACGCTCGCGGGCTGAATTACATCGGCTTCGTCGAGGGTGATGGCTTGTACCGCGGCGAGGCTGACGTGGTGGTGTGCGACGGTTTTGTCGGCAATATCCTGCTCAAATCCAGCGAAGGGCTGGCGACCATGATCGCCGGGCGGATCGAGGCATTATTCAAGCAAAGCCTGGCGTCGAGAATGGTCGGGGCTCTGGCGTTGCCGCTGATGAGGCGTTTGCAGGCTGATCTGGCGCCTGCGCGACATAATGGCGCAAGCTTCCTCGGTTTGCAGGGGATCGTCGTTAAAAGTCACGGTTCGGCCGGTGTGCAGGGCTTTCAGAGTGCCATTCAGCGCGCCTTGATCGAGATTCAGGAGAACCTCCCGCAGCGGCTTCACGGTCGCCTCGAGGATTTGTTGCTTTAGGCATTTTCGCTCGACAATGCTTAAATGTGACCGCTCAGTTCAATTAGCCATCCAACTGTCAGTTTCTTGCGTCCAGCAGTACAGGACGTTAATTCTCCGACGACAAGATCATTAGGGGCTTGTTACATGTCTGCTTCCCTCGCATTCGTCTTTCCAGGACAGGGTTCGCAGTCCCTCGGCATGCTGGCCGAGTTGGGCGCGCAACATCCGTTGATCCTCGAAACTTTCAAAGAAGCCTCCGATGCCCTGGGTTACGACCTGTGGGCACTGACCCAGCAAGGGCCGGAAGAGCAGCTCAATCAAACCGACAAGACCCAGCCGGCGATTCTCACCGCTTCGATCGCTTTGTGGCGCCTGTGGCTGGCTGAGGGCGGCGCACGTCCGGCTTACGTTGCCGGTCATAGCCTGGGTGAGTACAGCGCGCTGGTCGCGGCCGGCAGCCTGAGCCTGGGTGATGCAGTGAAGCTGGTAGAGCGTCGCGGTCAGTTGATGCAGGAAGCGGTGCCGGCCGGGCAGGGCGGTATGGCCGCCATTCTCGGTCTGGACGACGCTGATGTGCTGGCTGCCTGTGCCGAAGCGGCGCAAGGCGAAGTCGTCAGCGCGGTCAACTTCAACTCGCCGGGCCAGGTGGTAATCGCCGGTGCCAAGGCGGCTGTCGAGCGCGCCATTGAAGGCTGCAAGGCGCGTGGCGCCAAGCGCGCCATGCCGCTGCCAGTCAGCGTGCCGTCGCACTGCGAACTGATGCGCCCGGCTGCCGAGCGCTTTGCCGAGTCGATCGCTGCGATCAACTGGCAGGCTCCGCAAATTCCGTTGGTGCAGAACGTCAGCGCTGATGTGGCGCCGGACCTGGAAACCCTCAAGCGCGATCTGCTCGAGCAACTCTACAAGCCGGTTCGCTGGGTTGAGTCGGTCCAGGCGCTGGCCGCCAAAGGCGCTACTCAACTGGTTGAATGTGGTCCGGGCAAAGTCCTGGCTGGCCTGAACAAGCGCTGCGCCGAAGGCGTGTCGACCTCTAACCTGAACACCCCGGATGCTTTCGCTGCTGCTCGTGCAGCGTTGGCCTGAACTTAGGAGAAGCCTGCATGAGTCTGCAAGGTAAAGTTGCACTGGTTACCGGCGCGAGCCGTGGTATTGGCCAGGCTATCGCACTGGAACTGGGTCGTCAGGGCGCTATCGTGGTGGGCACTGCGACTTCCGCTTCGGGCGCTGAGCGCATCGCTGCAACCCTGAAAGAAAACGGCATTCAAGGCACTGGCCTTGAACTCAATGTCACCAGCGACGAGTCCGTAGCGGCCGTGCTGGCGAGCATTCAGGAGCAGTTCGGCGCGCCGGCGATTCTGGTGAATAATGCCGGTATCACCCGCGATAACCTGATGATGCGCATGAAAGATGACGAGTGGCATGACGTTATCGACACTAACCTGAACAGTCTGTTTCGCCTGTCCAAGGGCGTTTTGCGTGGCATGACCAAGGCGCGTTGGGGTCGAATTATCAGTATTGGTTCGGTTGTGGGTGCCATGGGCAACGCAGGCCAAGTAAACTATGCAGCCGCCAAGGCAGGTCTGGAAGGTTTCAGCCGCGCTCTGGCGCGTGAAGTGGGTTCGCGCTCGATTACGGTCAACTCGGTGGCCCCAGGGTTCATCGATACCGATATGACCCGCGAACTGCCAGAGGCACAGCGTGAAGCCTTGCAGACGCAAATTCCGCTGGGCCGTCTGGGGCAAGCTCAAGAGATCGCGTCCGTGGTCGCTTTTCTTGCATCGGACGGTGCGGCTTACGTTACTGGGGCTACAATCCCGGTGAACGGCGGGATGTACATGTAATTCAAATGTGACGGATTGCTTCAAAAAAATGTCATACGAGCTGTCTAAAATCCGTTATAAAGCTGCAATCTATTTATAGGCAGAGGGTCGTCAGGGTTTGAGGAGTGAAGCTTTCAGTTGAAAAACTGAAAAGCCTTTCTATACACTTACCCACTGGCCAGCTGCCTGAATTTGTCCATTAGGAGTGAAAACAAGGTATGAGCACCATCGAAGAGCGCGTCAAGAAAATCGTTGCTGAGCAACTGGGCGTTAAAGAAGAAGAAGTTGTGAACACTGCTTCCTTCGTTGAAGACCTGGGTGCCGACTCCCTTGACACCGTTGAGCTGGTGATGGCTCTGGAAGAGGAATTCGAGACCGAAATTCCTGACGAAGAAGCTGAGAAGATCACTACTGTACAAGCTGCCATCGACTACGTTACTAGCCATCAGGCGTAATAGTTTGTAGCCGTTGTTAGCTGTCATGGAAAAACCGCACTGCCATCACGGCGTGCGGTTTTTTCCTTTAGGCCTGATGCAAAGTCGTCATTTGAAAAAAGGAGAGTGCTGTGTCGCGTAGACGCGTCGTAGTCACCGGTATGGGTATGTTGTCGCCACTGGGCACGGATGTGCCGAGCAGCTGGCAGGGTATTCTGGCTGGCCGCAGTGGCATTGGTCTGATCGAACACACCGACCTTTCTGCCTATTCCACCCATTTTGGCGGCTCGGTAAAGGGCTTCAATGTCGAGGAATACCTGTCGGTCAAGGAAGCTCGCAAACTCGACCTGTTCATTCAATACGGTCTGGCAGCAGGGTTTCAGGCAGTGCGTAACGCTGGCCTGGAAGTCACCGACGCCAATCGTGAACGCATCGGCGTGGCCATGGGCTCGGGTATTGGCGGTCTGACCAATATCGAAGAAACCAGCCGCACGCTGCATGATTCGGGGCCACGGCGGATTTCTCCGTTTTTCGTGCCGGGCTCGATCATCAATATGATTTCCGGTTTCCTGTCCATCCATCTGGGTACGCAGGGGCCTAACTACGCCATTTCGACAGCCTGTACCACCGGTACGCACTGTATCGGTATGGCGGCGCGCAACATTGCCTACGGCGAAGCCGACGTGATGATTGCCGGTGGTGCCGAGATGGCCGCTTGCGGTCTTGGCATGGGGGGCTTTGGTGCTGCTCGTGCGTTGTCGACCCGCAATGACGAGCCGACCCGCGCCAGCCGTCCATGGGACAAGGGCCGTGATGGCTTCGTGTTGTCCGACGGTGCCGGTGCGTTGGTGCTTGAAGAGCTGGAGCACGCCAAGGCGCGTGGTGCGACCATTTACGCCGAGCTGATCGGCTTTGGCATGAGTGGCGATGCGTACCACATGACCTCGCCGCCGGCCGATGGCGCAGGCGCTGCACGTTGCATTGTCAATGCACTGCGTGACGCCAAGCTGAACGTCGACCAGGTCCAGTACATCAACGCCCATGGTACGTCGACCTCGGCCGGCGACCTCGCCGAAGTCTGCGCGATCAAGTCGGTGTTTGGCGATCACGCCTACAAGCTGGCGGTCAGCTCGACCAAGTCCATGACCGGTCACCTGCTGGGTGCGGCGGGCGCGGTTGAAGCGATTTTCAGTGTGCTGGCAATCAACGGCCAGGTGGCGCCACCGACCATCAACCTCGATGAGCCGGATGAAGGTTGCGACCTCGACTTCGTGCCACACGTGGCGCGTGATACGAAGATCGATGTGGTGCTCTCCAACTCGTTCGGTTTTGGCGGTACCAATGGCTCGCTGGTGTTCCGTCGGTTTGCCGATTGATGGAAAGCTGGGTCGACGGTCAGCCGGCTGACGCACTGTCGCTAAAAGACCGCGGCCTGGCGTATGGCGATGGTCTGTTCGAGACCATCGCCGTCAAGGGTGGGCAGCCATTGTTGCTGGACCGACATTTGAGTCGTCTGGCCGATGGCTGCTCGCGCTTGGCGATTAACGCGGATCATGCATTGATTCGCAGTGAGCTACTGATGTACGCCACTGCCCTTGGCGAAGGTGTGCTCAAGCTGATGCTGACCCGTGGCGATAGCCAGCGTGGTTACGCGGCCGATCCTTCGGTGTCGCCGCGACGTATTCTTCTAGGCAATCCTCCAGCGGCTTATCCTGCCGTGCATGCGCAGCAAGGTGTTCGGCTGTTTCCCTGCGCTACTCGACTTTCCGACCAGCCGTTGCTGGCTGGCCTCAAGCACCTCAATCGTCTCGAACAAGTCATTGCCCGTTCCGAATGGCAGGATACCGAGCACGCCGAAGGCTTGATGCTGGATCTTCAGGGGCGGGTGATCGAGGGTGTTTTCAGCAATCTGTTCCTGGTGCGTGATGGCGCGTTGTTGACGGCTGATCTGAGTCGTTGCGGCGTTGCCGGAGTGATGCGCGCCGAACTCTTGTCCCAGGCCGAGAGGTTGGGGATTGTCACGCATGTCACTGACATCAGCCTTGATCAGCTGCAACAGGCTGATGAAGTTTTCGTCTGCAACAGCGTGTACGGCATCTGGCCGGTACGCGCTTATGCTGCACTGAGCTGGCCGGTTGGGCCGCTCACCCGTAAACTGCAAGGCATTGCCCGCGCGCTACTGGATGCTTGATTCGTGAGACGTAAATTCTTGCTGCTGCTGGAAGCCGGACTGGTTCTGGCGGGGCTACTGCTGGGCGCTTCGGCCTGGAAGATCAACTCGGCGCTGGAGCAGCCACTCAAGATTACTCAGGAAGAGTTACTGGATGTACCGAGCGGTGCGACACCGTCCGGGACCTTCAATCGCCTCGAAACCGATGGCGTGCTTCAGGACGCCTTCTGGCTGCGCCTGTACTGGCGCTTGAACCTTGCCGCGCAGCCGCTGCACAGCGGTGAATACCGCATGCTGCCGGGGATGAATGCACAGGGCTTGATCGGTCTTTGGCAGCGCGGTGAAGTGGTTCAGTACAGCCTGACGCTGGTCGAGGGCTGGAACTTCCATCAGGTCCGTGCGGCGCTGGCAAAAAATGACAAACTCCAACAAACCCTTGCGGGGCTGAGCGACAGCGACGTGATGGACAAGCTCGGTCACGCCGGAGTGTTTCCGGAGGGCCGGTTTTTCCCGGACACCTATCGTTTTGTGCGGGGCATGACCGATGCCGAGCTGCTGGAAAAAGCTTACGAGCGCCTCGACGACGTCCTCGCAAAAGAGTGGAACAAGCGCTCCCCTGACGCACCCTATACCGAACCCTATCAGGCGCTGATCATGGCCTCGCTGGTCGAGAAGGAAACCGGTGTGCCGCAAGAGCGAGGGCAGATTGCCGGGGTGTTCGTGCGGCGCATGCAGATCGGCATGTTGCTGCAAACCGATCCGACGGTGATCTATGGCCTGGGTGATCGCTACAACGGCAAGTTGACCCGCGCCCACCTGAAAGAACCGACGCCCTACAATACCTATATGATCGCTGGGTTGCCGCCGACGCCGATTGCCATGGTCGGTCGTGAGGCGATTCACGCGGCGCTGAATCCGGTGTCCGGCACCAGTTTGTATTTCGTGGCGCGCGGTGACGGCAGTCACGTGTTCTCCGATGACCTGGATGCCCACAACAGTGCTGTGCGCGAGTTCCAGATCAAACGACGCCCCGATTACCGTTCCAGCCCGGCGCCGGCCAATGGGGTCGCGGCACCTGATGCGCAGGCGCCGACTCCTCCAGCGTCGCCCGACACGGCACCAGAGGCGGCACCGCAACTGCCGTCATCGCAACCGGCTCCGGCCCCAGCTCCGGCACCGAATGCCGATGAGCCGCAAAGCCCGCAATGACTCTGACTAAGGACTGCCTGTGACTGGCTTGTTTATTACTCTGGAAGGCCCGGAAGGCGCGGGCAAGAGCACCAATCGTGAATACCTGGCCGAGCGTCTGCGCGCCGGGGGTATCGAAGTCGTGTTGACTCGCGAGCCTGGCGGCACACCGCTGGCCGAGCGGATCCGCGACGTGCTGCTGGCTCCGGTCGATGAGGTCATGAACCCGGATACCGAGCTGTTGCTGGTGTTCGCAGCGCGAGCGCAGCATCTGTCCGAGGTCATCCGCCCGGCGCTGGCGCGGGGCGCGGTGGTGTTGTGCGACCGCTTTACCGATTCGACTTACGCCTATCAGGGCGGTGGTCGCGGATTGTCGCTTGAGCGTATCGCGACCCTGGAAACCTTCGTTCAAGGCGATCTGCGCCCGGACCTGACGCTGGTGTTCGACTTGCCGATTGAAATCGGCATGGCGCGTGCCAGTGCTCGCGGTCGGCTGGACCGTTTCGAGCTGGAAGGTCGAGTGTTTTTCGAGGCGGTGCGCAACGCGTTCCTGAAGCGTGCCGAGGCTGATCCGGCGCGTTACCTGTTGGTGGACGCCTCGCAGCCATTGGCACAGGTTCAGCAATCGCTGGATGCCTTGCTGCCGCGTCTGCTGGAGCTGGCCCGTGGCTGAAGCCTATCCGTGGCAAGACAGCCTCTGGCAGCAACTGGCCGGTCGCGCCCAGCACGCCCACGCCTATTTGCTGCATGGCCCGGCCGGGATCGGCAAGCGTGCGCTGGCCGAGCGGCTGATGGCCAGTTTGCTCTGCCAGCGTCCAACCGCAGAAGGCGCCTGCGGCGAGTGCAAATCCTGCCTGCTGCTCAAGGCCGGCAGCCACCCCGACAACTACATCCTGGAGCCTGAAGAGGCCGACAAGGCGATCAAGGTCGATCAGGTGCGTGATCTGGTCAGCTTCGTGGTCCAGACCGCGCAGATGGGCGGGCGCAAAGTCGTGCTGATCGAGCCCACCGAGTCGATGAACATCAACGCCGCCAACGCCTTGCTGAAAAGTCTCGAAGAACCCTCGGGCGATACCGTGTTGCTGCTGGTCAGTCACCAGTCCAGCCGTCTGCTGCCGACTATCAAGAGTCGTTGCGTGCAACAGGCCTGTCCGTTGCCGAGCGAAGCCATGAGCTTGCAATGGCTGGCCAAGGCCTTGCCCGATTGCACCGAAGAAGAGCGTGCCGAGCTGTTGACCCTGGCCGCAGGTTCGCCGCTGGCGGCTGTCAAGCTGCAAGGGCAGGGTGTGCGTGAGCAGCGTGCGCTGGTCGTCGAGGGCGTGAAGAAGTTGCTCAAGCAGCAACAGTCGCCGACGCAACTGGCTGAAGAATGGAAATCCATTCCGATGTTGCAGCTGTTCGACTGGTTCTGCGACTGGTCGAGCCTGATTCTGCGTTATCAGCTGACTCAGGACGAAGCCGGGCTCGGCCTGGCGGACATGCGCAAAGTGATTCAGTACCTGGCGCAGAAAACCGCCCAGGAAAAAGTCTTGAATATTCAGGACTGGATTCTCGCCCAGCGGCAGAAAGTGATGAGCAAGGCCAACCTCAATCCCGCGTTGCTGCTGGAAGCGCTGTTGGTGCAATGGGTGTCCTTGCCTGCCCCGAAGTGAGCGTCTGCGCCTAGACTCTGATCATCAGCCATGGAGGTCAGCATGAATGAACTCGTCAGCCCAGGCCCGCGGAACGGCATCCTGTCCCTGACCATCAAGGACAAATCCGTGCTGTATGCGGCCTACATGCCGTTCATCAAGAACGGCGGTCTGTTTATCCCGACCAACAAAAGCTACAAGTTGGGCGACGAGGTATTCATGCTGCTGCACTTGATGGATGAGCCGGAAAAAATTCCGGTGGCCGGTACCGTGACCTGGATTACCCCCAAAGGTGCACAGGGTAATCGCGCGGCCGGTGTCGGCGTGCAGTTCAATGAAGGCGATGACACCGCTCGAAGCCGAATCGAAACCTATCTGGTCGGAGCCCTGAAGTCCGACCGTCCCACTCATACGATGTAGTTGCCGTCTTTTATGCTCGTAGATTCCCATTGTCACCTTGACCGTCTCGACCTCGCCGCACACGACGGCTCGCTGGATGCTGCACTTGCCGCTGCTCGTCAGCGCGGGGTGGGGCACTTTCTGTGTATCGGCGTCAGTGTCGACAACGCCAAGGACGTCAAGGCCCTTGCCGAGCGTTACGACGACGTCGATTGTTCGGTGGGCGTGCACCCGCTGGATGTTCAGCCGGGCGCCGCGCCGGCGTTGGACTGGCTGCTGCAGGAGCTCAATCACCCGCGGGTGGTGGCAATCGGTGAAACCGGCCTGGACTACCACTACGAGCCGGAAGCGGCCGAGTTGCAGCAGGAGTCTTTCCGTTTGCACCTGCAAGCGGCCCGGCAGACTGGCAAGCCGGTAATTGTCCACACCCGTGGCGCCCGCGCCGATACGCTGGCGTTATTGCGTGAGGCCGCGTTGCCGCAGGCCGGGGTGTTGCATTGCTTCACCGAAGATTGGGACATGGCCAAGGCTGCGCTGGATCTGGGGTTTTATATTTCATTGTCGGGGATCGTGACGTTCCGCAATGCCGATGCCTTGCGCGATGTGGCTCGGCAAGTACCGGCGGACCGCCTGCTGGTGGAAACCGATTCGCCGTACCTGGCGCCGATCCCTCATCGCGGCAAGCCGAACCTTCCGCAGTACGTGCGGGATGTGGCGGAGTTCCTGGCCATGTTGCGGGGCGAATCCTACGAGCGCTTTGCCGAGCAGACGACGGAGAATTTCAAGCGGCTGTTTCCGTTGGCGCACGTCAAGTCGATTTGACCGGTTGAGCCGCTGGCTCAAATCGCAGGCAAAAAAAACCCGGGTTCTGGGGGGTGAATCCGGGTTAAGACCATTAGGAGTAAAACAAAGGTACGCGGTCCTTTGGTACCTTCATCGGCGCAACACTTGGGGGAGATGTCACGCCGACAGTTCAAGTATTGATCACTATTGCGCCGAGTCCAGTTTGCCCCTGCTGTTTCTTAAACATATTTGGAATACAGGCGCTTCGCTTGGGTTCTCACTGCTTGGCGATCGACGCGACAATGGCGACAGTTTCGTCAATCACGCGCTTTTCGGTGTAGAAGTGCGGTGAAAAGCGAATGCCTGGGCCGCGCGGGATGCAGACTACCTGTTGGGCTTTCAGCGCCTCGTAAACAGCCTGATTATCGATGCCATCGATACTGAACGAAAAGATCCCCCCGCGCCGGGCCGGATTCAGCGGGCTATGCAGTCTGACGCCGGGAATTGCGCTCAGGCCGTCCTGCAGCCATTTCACTCGCTCGGCGATCAGGGCGGCGACTTGCTCCATGCCGACTTCTTCCAATAACGACAGGCTGGCTTCCAGCGCCATCGCCCCGAGCATGTTCGGGCTGCCGCATTCAAAGCGTCGTGCACTCTTGGCCGGTTCCCACCCGGTGCGAGTGTAATCGCCCATGTGTTCGAGCATGTGCCAGCCGAACTCGTGCAGTTTCAGTTGTTCACGCAATTCGCTGCGCACATAGAACACCCCCAGGCCTTCTGGTCCGAGCAGCCATTTGTGGCCGTCGGCCATGGCGAAGTCGCATTGATAGCTCTGGACGTCGAAGGGCAGGGCGCCCAGCTGCTGGATGGCGTCGATGCAAAACAGCACGTTCTGTTGTTTGCAGCCGGCACCCAGGCGTTGCAGGTCGAGGCGCAGACCGCTGGCGAATTGCACCGCACTCACCGACATCAACCGGGTACGCGGTCCGCAGGCTGCCAGCAGGGCGCCTTCCGGGTCATCACCGGTGAGACTGGCCTGCACCACTTCCACACCTTGTGTCGCCAATGCTTCCCAGACGATGCGATTGGAAGGGAATTCTTCATCGCTGATAACGATCTGGTCGCCGCTTTGCCATGGCAGTCCGAAGGCGACAAAAGACAATGCTTCAGAAGTATTTTTGACCAGCGCCACATCATCCGTCGACGGTGCATTAAGCAGGCGCATCAGCCGTTCACGCAGGCGTTGTTCCAGGTCCATCCAGTCCGAATAGTCCCGTGCGCCCAGTAAAACGTTCTCTTGAGCGAAGCGTGTCACTGCCATGGCGGCGCGATTTGGCCAGGGTGCAACGGCTGCATGATTCAAATAACGCAGGCCTGGAGCCTGTACAAATTCATCAAGAAACATAGTCATGGTCGGATGATCCGTGCAATTTGGCGCAAGTTAGGCATAATACGCGGCTTCGTATTTTGACCCCTACAGACCTTTTCTTATGCATAAAGAACCTCGTAAGGTCCGTGAGTTTCGTCGCCGCGAGCAAGAAATTCTCGACACCGCGCTCAAGCTGTTCCTCGAACAAGGTGAAGACAGTGTCACCGTCGAGATGATCGCTGATGCCGTGGGTATCGGCAAAGGCACCATCTACAAGCACTTCAAGTCCAAGGCGGAGATCTATCTGCGCTTGATGCTCGATTACGAGCGTGACCTGAACGAGCTGCTGCACTCTGCCGATGTCGATAAGGATAAGGAAGCCCTGTCCCGGGCCTACTTCGAATTCCGCATGCGCGATCCGCAACGTTACCGGTTGTTCGATCGCCTGGAAGAGAAGGTGGTCAAGGGTAATCAGGTGCCGGAAATGGTCGAGGAGTTGCACAAGATTCGCGCCTCCAACTTCGAACGCCTGACCTTGTTGATCAAAGGCCGCATCAGCGAAGGCAAGCTTGAAGACGTGCCGCCGTACTTCCACTACTGCGCTTCCTGGGCGCTGGTGCACGGCGCTGTCGCGCTGTATCACTCGCCGTTCTGGAGCAACGTGCTGGAAGATCAGGAAGGTTTCTTCCAGTTCCTGATGGACATCGGCGTGCGCATGGGCAACAAGCGCAAGCGTGATACCGACACACCGAGCAGCTGAACCATTCAGATGCCTTATTGCGCCATGTTTTCTCTGTATGGCGCAGTGCCCCAGGAATATACTCAGGCTTAGGTATTGCTAAAACTTGATTTGTGAGTCAAGTTTTAGCGCATCCGAATCTACTTCCGCCGGAGTGATCCATGATCGTTGATCGACAAGGCAGGCAGTTCCGCAATTTGCGGGTCAGTCTGACCTCCGCCTGCAACTACGCCTGTACCTATTGCGTGCCCAATGGCAAGCGACTGGTGGCTGCGCAGGATGAACTGTCGGCCGAGGCCATGGCGCGCGGTGTTGCCTATCTGATCGAAGCCGCGGGCATCGAGCGCTTGCGCATCACCGGTGGCGAGCCGCTGGTGAGCCCGAAGCTGGAAACCTTCATGACGGCTGTCGGGCAGATGGGCCTTGCCGACATCAGCCTGACCACCAACGGTCAGTTGCTGGCGAAAAAACTGCCCTTGCTGGTGGATGCCGGCATTCGGCGAATCAACGTTTCCCTCGATACCCTGGACGCCGATGCGTTCCGCAGCATTGCGCGCGGTGGCGATTTGGCGACCGTGCTCAACGGCATGGACCAGGCTCGCGCAGCGGGCATGAAGATCAAGGTCAACATGGTGCCGTTACGCGGGCAAAACCTCGATCAAGTGATGCCGTTGCTCGATTATTGCCTGGAGCGCGGTTATGAATTGCGCTTCATCGAGTTGATGCGCATGGGCCATCTGGCCAGCGATTCGAACGCATTCCTGCAGCAGTTTGTCAGCCTCAAGCAGTTGCTGGGTCTGATCGGCGAGCGCTATGAGTACCTGCAGGCCGACGCGCCGGTGGATGCCACGGCAGTGCGTTACGAAATTCCGGGGCGCGGCTATTTCGGCGTGATCGCCAATGAAAGCGTGCCGTTCTGCCGCACGTGCTCGCGCTTGCGACTGTCCTCCACTGGCTGGCTGCATGGCTGCCTGTCGTCGAGTAACCGCCACTATGTCGGTGACTTGCTGGACAAACCCCGTCATCAAGCATTGCCGGCGCTCCAGCGTCTGCTGGTGAAAGCTCTGGGCGACAAGCAGGAAGTGGCATTTTCCGGTGGTGCGACCGTGATGAAGATCATCGGCGGCTGATTAATCTCTGTGGAGAGCTTGCTCCCGCTGGGTCGCGAAGCGGCCCTGAAAACATATCCCCGCAACCTGTCAGGCATACCGCATTTACCCGTTTTACGACGGCTGCGCCGCCGAGCGGGAGCAAGCTCCCTCGCCACAGGTCCTCATTCTGAATCCGGAAATGTTCGAGTCCTCAGGGACTGGCGCGGAAGCTGCATCCTGCCGACATTCGCCGGTTTTCCGTCACCGGCCTCTGGAGGATAGGATGCGTAGCCTGGTTTTGCTGCTGGCCGTTTTGGCGCTCGGCGGCTGCATGAATGTCAGCGACATGGGCGAGGGGATTCACTACCACATGAGCGACGCAGGTCTGCTCGATCACAGTGACAGCCGTCGCGTGAATAATCTGCGCATTCAGCCGGACTCGTTTATCTACATCGCTCAAGGCGCTTTTGCACCGCCGGGCAGTGCCTATCCGCGGCCGAACGTGGTCGCTGAAGAAGCCTTCAACGGCTTCATCGAATATTTCCCGATGGTTCGCCGTGCCCGCGCCCCCGAAGGTCTCGACACTGCTATGGGGGAGGCACGTGCGGCTGGCGCGCATTACCTGCTTTACACTCGATTTGCCAACGCCGACGACCGTATCGGCAACTCGGATGAATTGCTCGATCAGGGCGCCGTGGATCGCCTGGGGATCGACAGTGGAGTGATTCAGATCATGCTGATCGAGACCAGCACCCAGTATTTGATCGATACTGCACGAATCAAGAGTCGTGGCGGTTTACTGACGTTCCACGACAACAAGCCAGAAGACTTGATCGCCCAGCCGCTGGCGCAATACGCCCGTAGCCTGCTGGGCATGAGCGATCAATAGTTCACCAGGAGAGCCGCATGAATGGTCCGCAAAAAGCTAACGATCTGTTGGGGCAAATCCCCAAATCCAAAGGCTTGCCGCCGGTCCATTTGTGGAACCCCGACTTCTGCGGCGATATCGACATGCGCATCGCCCGCGACGGTACCTGGTATTACCTGGGCACGCCGATCGGGCGCAAGCCGATGGTCAAGCTGTTCTCCACCATCATTCGCCGCGACGGCGATGATTACTTCCTGATTACTCCGGTAGAGAAGGTCGGGATCAAGGTCGATGACGCGCCTTTCATTGCCGTGACGCTGGAGGTCGAAGGCGAGGGTGAAGCCCAGTTGTTGCGCTTCACCACCAACGTTGATGAGCAATCCGAGGCGGGTGCCGAGCATCCGTTGCGGGTAGTGATCGATCCCGTTACCCAGGAGCCTGCGCCTTACGTGCATGTACGCACCAACCTTGAAGCGCTGATCCATCGCAACGTGTTTTATCAACTGGTCGAACTGGCCGTGACCCGCGAAATCGACGGGCAGCGCTGGTTGGGTGTCTGGAGCGGCGGCGAGTTTTTCCCTATCGGCCTTGAGCCGTAACGCGCCGAGCTTCTGTACGCTGGAAAATGGCCCGGTATTTAAACCGGGCCATGGCCGATGGGCTTACAAGCCCTTGCTCTTGAGCCGGGCGGCATGTTCCAGATAGAGACTGACCGGGCTCACGTTCCAGCTGGTGATCCCGGCCATTTGATTGACGGCGTCAAAGTGGTCCATGGGGTAATCCGAGCGGATCACTTTTCCCAAGTGCGAGCTGTATCGTCCGACCAACCCATCGTTGGCGTTTTTCTCTTTATAAAATAACTTCGACAGCACAATGCAGTTGATGTGGGTCGGATCGAGTATTTGCGGGGTTTGGAAGTTCTGCAGGATCCCGCTCCAGGAGTAGTAATACACGCCGTTTTCGATTTCGTTGCCTTCACCGCCCCAGACTTTCGGCACCCCTTGCGGGTACTTGCGATTGAATTCAGCCAACCCTGCGCTGGTCAGCGATTCGAAAGCTGCTTGAGGGTCCTGAGGGTTTTGCGGGTGGCCGCTGATCAGCGAAATGAACGTGCCGACTGCGCTGAACAAGGCCAGCACGAACGCTTCGGGCAACTCTCCGGGTGTCAGCGCCTTATGCAATTGGTCGGCAATCTCGGAGCCGTGGTTGGGACAACTGACAGAGGTGACCGACGCGACCTTTTCCGGGTGCAGCGCTGCTACGTAACGTGCGGCCAGTGGACCTTGGCTATGGCCGATCAGATTGACCTTGGCGGCGCCTGTTTCCTGCAAAATGCGGTTGACCTGTTCGAGCAGTTTTTCACCGCGCTCCTCATTGCCGTTTACGGCTGGAATATTGACCGTAAACACCCGAGCACCAGCGTGTTCCAAGGCTTCCTTGATATCGAAGAAGTAGGGATAACCGGCAATCGTATCGAAACCGAAAAGGCCGTGAACCAAAACAATCGGGTATTGCGTAGACGCATCCATGTTCATGCTTATACCTGTCGATAGCGGATTCAAGTGGAACAGATGCTATTGACTGCTTGATCTGTCGCGGCTAACCGTAGTTTACAAAGCGCAATGGTACAAATTGCTCCGGGCGGGACCCCGGTCTTCGTGTCGTGTTGGCCGAAACGACGGTTGAACGGCAGGCGCAGTTGCTATCACGGACAATCCCGCTCCTGCACATTTATCTCCCGCAGGAGCGGGACGCCTTGGAAGTCGCCTTCTGTTCTCTCTAGCCCGCCTTGCGCAATGCGTCGATCAACTCCTGTTTGCGCATTGTCGAGCGCCCGGGAATGTTCTTTGCCCGGGCTTCTTTCATCAGGCTGTCCTTGGTCTGTGTCTCGCGTGACGCGTTGCTGTTTCGTGAGAGCCCTTTGCGGGTGGCGACGGCGCGTCTGGCCGACTCCCGACGGTCGGAGGCTTTTTTGGCGGCAGGTTTGGTCCGACCAGCCCCGCCTGCGCGCTCACCGCCACCGGATTGTTTGTTGACTGTCGCCCAGGCGCGGGCTTGGGCCTCTTCTTTGGAGATCCCTTTGTCTTCGTAGCTGGCCTCTATGTGCGCAGCTTTGCGCTTCTGTTCGGCAGTGTATTTGGCTTTGCTTCCACGAGTCATGGTCATGCTCCCGTGTCTGATCAGGGGTGGCGGCTCCAGAAAACCAGAGCCGTTACCTGATATTGGTGTTGTCAGCGTTTTGATTGGTGCCGTAGTCACGACGAACGGTCTATGTCTCTTGTGGAGTGTTGCAAGGTTTAACGGTTTCAAGGATGGCGGAAATCGGAGTAATCACCTCAGGCAGCGCTGGGCGATAAACCGATCTCCTCGATGAATTCGTCCATGAAGCGCTTCAGGCGTTCGTGGCGTCGCTGCGCCAGACGCTTGCCGGTCGGTGTCTGGAAGCCATTGGCGAGGTGCAACAACTTGGTCTGGAAGTGATCGAGGCAGAAGCGCTTGTCGTCGTACTCGCGGGATGCTGCCGTGGGATCTTGCGCGTCGTAGAGCGTGCTACCCATGCGTCCGGCGATGTAAAACGTGCGCGCAACGCCGAGCATGCCAAGGGAGTCGAGGCGATCGGCGTCCTGGAGTATTTTTGCTTCAATCGTGATCGGTGCGATGTTCGCTGAAAAACTGTGGGCCTCGATGGCGTGAGCGACTGCCGCGCTTTTATGCATGGGCCAATTCAACTGGCTGAGGATTGCCGAGGCTTTTTCCGCCGCCAGCCGCGATGCCCGAGAACGCAGCGGCGAGTTCTTTTCCACCGCCACGCAGTCGTGCAGCAACACTGCGGCCAGCAGCACTTCAAGGTCACCGCCTACTTCGGTGTGAATCTGCTGAACGTTGCGCCACACCCGTTGCAAGTGCGACAGATCGTGGGCGCTATCCTCGGACGGCTCCAGCGCGTGGGGCAGTAAGGTTGAGGCGAGGTTTTGCAGTGGGGCGAAGGCCGCGAGGCTCATAACAATCCTTTTGGGTGGAGCACTTTTGTGGTGACGCCCGTAGATCAAGTTTTGAAGTGACATGTGACGAGCGCTGATCGCCGACATAGTATGGCGGTTTCAACTGTTCACAAGGCACGTCCATGTCGATCGAAATCCGCCCGGCCACCCCCAGTGATGCGCCACAAATTCTCGCGTTCATCACCGAACTCGCCGACTACGAGCGCGCCCGGCATGAAGTCATCGCCAGTGTTACCGACATTGAGCGCAGCCTGTTCAGTGAAGGCGCCACCGCCCATGGCCTGATCTGTCTGCGCGACGGTTTGCCGATTGGCTTCGCGGTGTTTTTCTTCAGCTACTCGACCTGGCTCGGCAGCAACTGCCTGTACCTCGAAGACCTCTACATCACCCCCGAACAACGCGGTGGCGGCGCCGGCAAACAACTGTTGCGCCACCTCGCAAAAATCGCCTGCGCCAACGACTGCGGCCGCTTCGAATGGAGCGTGCTGGAATGGAACACCCCGGCCATCGACTTCTACAAATCCCTCGGCGCCCAGCCGCAGGAAGAGTGGGTGCGTTATCGCATGGATGGCAATGTGTTGCGTGAGTTTGCCGAGGGCAATTGATCTGTCGCGAGGACCTGTTTGAAGGTCTTCGCGAATAAGTTGTGGAGACCGTATTAGTCCGGCATTCTGTTCGCCCTTTGCGCGCTCACGGACGACACCTGCAATGCCTTTGGCACTATTTTCCCCGCGCCCGTGGGGCCTTCGCCGCATCAACGAGTGACCGGCGATGAGCGGATTTCGGGCGTCAATGCGTCTGTATGGACTGGTGAAAAACCTTGGCTCCACTGACGTCATCCTTCAGCAGTCTGTAGAAATTCTTTGTACCGTCAGCCGCGCTGGCAGCAAAGCCATTCGCGCGTTCGTGTCGCGTCTGGATGCCGAATTGATGGTGCGCACGGTCGGTCTCAATGAGTACCGCGTGGTGCCACTGTCCAGTTTCAACCCCAATCTGTTTATTCAAGAGCAGCAAGGTTGGCTGGCACTTCACGTCAGTTGCGGTTTTGCAGTCAGGGCGGGCTGCCGTTACTGAGTGACGGCGCATTGCTGCCGATGGGCTGGTATGCCTATTCCGATATTGGCCAATGGACAGCTAGCCACCATCTGGACTTCGGCCCACAGATGGCCAGTTTGTTGCAAACCGCTTATGAGCGAGTCGGTCAGCGCAACTACAACGCCTTTCTCAACGAACTCGACAGCGCCTCCCATGCCGATCTGCAATGGCAGGTCGACGAGGCGTGGCGCGCGCTCGGTTCGTCTTCAGTCCCACTACCTGGTGGCGACCATCACGCGTTGTTCGATCCCGTTGAAAACCGTTGGTGCTTCGCCGCTACCGACATCGATATCTATCACTTTCATCCTGAAACCCAAAAGCAAGGAGCTTTGACGTGAGTGGAAAACCCACTGCCCGCGTAACCGACCCAACCGCGTGCCCGTTGCCGGGCCATGGCACCAACCCGATTGTCTCCGGCTCCTCGGACGTGTTCTTCGACGGCCTCGGCGCGGCGCGCATGACTGACAAGTCTGCTTGCGGTAGCCCAATCACGGGAGAGGTGTCCGGTACGGTATTCATCAACGGCCTCAATGCCGCCATGCTTGGCAGCACCGGTGGTCACGGCAATGTGGTGACTGGCGGCTCAGGCACCGTGATCATCGGCCAGAGTGGTGGAGGCGCCGCGTTCAGTGGGCTGCTGCCGATGCCGGTGCATTTTACGGACAAGCTCCAGGTTACGAATGAGGTGACTGGAGAGCCGGTTCCGAACCATCCCTACACCATTTTGCGCGGCGACGGCAGCGAAGAACATGGCATCACGGATGCTGCTGGCTTCACCCATACCGTCAGTTCACATCTGGCTGAAACCATTAAATTGTTTGTGGAGTGATTGGGGATGGCGGGTGAAAGCACGGCGGTGAAGCAAGAGCAGCCAAAACGAGAAGTGAAGACTCATACGCTGACGTGCAAGACGGATAATTCCGTGAAGCAGGTACCTATTGCGTTACGGGACATAGTTATATTCTTTATTGGTGGTGCTGGGGACCAAGAAAGTTATTATGGTACGGGACCTAATAATATAGACGCTGTTCGTAAAATTGCCGTTGACGATGCAAAGCAGTTGGAGATTTTGGCGCGATGCCCTTCATGGGCTCTTGGTTATAATGCATTTGTTAATGATGAGGGTCTTGAAAAGAATGTCTTGAGTAGAATTCCTAATTGTTCTACTGCGATTTATATTGTTGGTCATAGCCTTGGTGGCTGGAATGGTGCACACCTCTCTAGTGTTTTGACTGATAAAGGGTTTGCTGTGAGTAATGTTGATTACTTTAGATCCCGTTGGAGAGGGGAAAATTGTCTTTGGCATATCAAATATCTTTAGGAGGAAGCCAAAGCCAAAGGCCGACTACTGGATTAATATTCGAGCTGCTGCAGTGGACTGGAATGTGTCAGATCTTGTTGCGGATTTTGGCGAGCAATGGGAGGTGGTGGAAGGGCCAAATGTAATGGGGAGGGTTGATGTCAATCATGCGGATGCCGATAGGATGTTTTTGAAGCCATTGCCCGGTGGAAAGTCTGCGCGACAGATATTTAATGAATCAATTTTGAGCTATTTCAGGGGGTGAATTGAAGTGCATAAGTTTCTTTTGCTAATATTTATGTTGATGTGTGCTTCCTGCTCGCTGAATCATGGAAAGCCCATCGCTACACTTGAGTATTTGAGTGTGGATGAGCTTCGTAAAACGGGTATATATCAGGTTTATTTCGATTCCGATGTGGCAATTCTTGATTTGTTCAAGTCTCGGATTGGAGAGGGGCTAGTTTGTTCGCTGGAAGATGATCTCGACTTTTCGCAGGCGCATCACATTAAGCTATCAGGCTTCGGGTTGGTTGAGTTGGTCAAAGATAAGGGACAGGCCAACTACAGGGCAAATATGATTTTCACTGACTCAGAAGAGGGCAAGGGGGGAGAGATCTATCTCGAGGGAGATACCTTGAAGCCGTTGTTGCTCAAGCGAGATTATATTTCTTGCGTGTTTCGAGTCCATACCACCCCCTACAAGACCTACTTCTCAAAAATCATGCACGTTCCTACGGCAGACTTATTGAAAGCAATTAACAAGAAATAAAGGTGTTGGCTCTTTCAGTCAGACTGACAGTTTAAAGGGACGCAACGCCCCTACGTCAGGACGAACGGTTCGAATTTGAGCATCAGTGATTCAGGTGAGGGGGATACCGATCGGCTCGGTATGGGCGAACCTGGGATGGTGAAGTGTTGCTCAGAAAGCGTCGGGTTCGGAGCGAAAGATCAAGAATAGCTTTTACCAAATCCCAATATGTGGGAATTAAATTTACATATTGAGATTTTTCTTCCGCTAGGTTTATAGTCCAGCTCACTCACTGCCAAAAACAAAACAGGTGAAGCGATGCTGGCGCAATTGATCGCGCTCGATTGGGGGACGACGTCCCTTCGTGCGTACAAGCTTGGCCCGAATGGTTGTGTTCTCGATCAGCGCTCGCTGGCGTCGGGGATCATGCAGTTGCCGAAAGCGCCGCGGGTGATCGCCGGCCAGTTATGCACCGACGGATTTGAACTGGCGTTCGATGAGGCCTGCGGTGACTGGCTCGATGCGCAGCCCGGTCTTCCGGTGATCGCCTGCGGTATGGTCGGCAGTGCGCAGGGCTGGCGTGAAGCGGCTTACTGCGATACGCCGGCGAATGTCGCCAATCTCGGCACGTCCCTGCAAACCGTGCGCAGCCTGCGCGGCGTCGATGTGCATATCGTGCCCGGCGTCATCCAGCGTTCGCGGTTGCCGAATGTGATGCGCGGCGAGGAAACCCAGGTCCTTGGCGTGCTGCAAAACCTGCCAGTCGGGGTAGGGGACAATCTGCTGATCGGCCTGCCGGGCAGCCATTCGAAATGGGTCGAAGTGGTCGAAGGCTGTATCACTCATTTCGACACGTTCATGACTGGCGAGCTATTCGCAGTGCTCAGCGAGCACAGCATTCTCGGGCGCACGCAACAGCGCGACGCCGCCTTCGACAGCGAGGCCTTTGATCGCGGTGTACAGGTGGCGTTGTCGGCGGACGGTGAGATCGGCCCGCTGTCGACGCTGTTCAGTGCACGCAGCCTTGGCCTGACCGGCGAGCTCAGTGCCACAGCACAGCCGGACTATTTGTCTGGCCTATTGATTGGTCATGAGTTGTCCGCGCTGGCAACGGTGCATCGTCATCGCCGCCACAGCGCAAAGCTTCCATCGATCGTTCTGATCGGCAATGCCCAACTCTGTGCCCGCTATCAACGAGCCCTCGCTACCTGCGGTTTTTCTCATGTGACCTTGGCCGAACAAGCCACCGAACGCGGTTTGTGGCAACTGGCGGTCGCGGCCGGGCTGCTCGGTAAAACTACTTCCGTTCAACCCGACTAGAGGTCTGACATGCTCAAGCAAGCACTGGCGAAAAACGGTCTGATCGCAATCCTCCGCGGCCTGCGCCCGCAAGAGGCGGCGGCCATCGGGGAGGTGTTGTATCAGGCAGGTTTTCGCGTCATTGAAGTGCCACTCAACTCCCCCGAACCGTACKAAAGCATCCGCATCCTGCGCAGCATCTTGCCCGCCGATTGCCTGATCGGCGCCGGTACGGTGTTGACCCCGGAACAGGTCCTGCAAGTGAAGGCGGCCGGCGGCCAGGTGATCGTCATGCCCCACAGTGATCCCAAGGTGTTGCGTGCGGCCAGGGCGGCGGGTTTGTACTTGTCGCCTGGCGTTGCCACGCCGACCGAAGCCTTTGCTGCACTGGCCGAAGGCGCCGATGTCTTGAAGATGTTCCCGGCAGAGCAAATGGGCCCTGCGGTGGTCAAGGCCTGGTTGGCGGTGCTGCCGGCCGGGACCGTGCTGCTGCCGGTAGGCGGGATTACTCCAGACAACATGCAGGCGTTTGTCGAGGCAGGCGTCAAAGGCTTTGGCCTGGGTTCCGGGTTGTTCAAGCCGGGACTCACGCCTGAGGAAGTAGCCGTTCGGGCCAGGGCGTATGTCGCGGCCTGGAACGCGCTGCGCTGAGATTTGTCTGGCGCCGCGTGCGCTGCATCCATCAAGACTGCATTAATAAAAAGAGAGCAGAAGATGAAAATCACCAAACTGACGACCTTCATCGTTCCGCCGCGCTGGTGCTTCCTCAAGGTCGAAACCGACGAGGGCGTGACCGGTTGGGGCGAGCCGGTGGTCGAGGGGCGCGCCCATACCGTCGCTGCGGCGGTGGAAGAACTTTCGGATTACTTGATCGGTAAAGACCCACGCAATATCGAAGACATCTGGACCGTGCTCTATCGCGGTGGTTTCTACCGTGGTGGCGCGATTCACATGAGCGCCCTGGCCGGGATCGATCAGGCGCTGTGGGACATCAAGGGTAAAGCCCTCGGTGTGTCGGTGAGCGATCTGCTGGGCGGTCAGGTGCGCGACAGGATTCGCGTCTATTCGTGGATCGGCGGCGACCGCCCGGCCGACACCGCAAGGGCTGCCAGGGACGCCGTCGAGCGTGGTTTCACCGCGGTGAAAATGAACGGTACCGAAGAGCTGCAATTCGTCGACAGCTTCGAGAAAGTCGATCTGGCGCTGGCCAATGTCGCCGCCGTGCGTGATGCGGTGGGACCGAATGTGGGAATCGGCGTGGACTTCCATGGCCGGGTCCACAAACCGATGGCCAAGGTGCTGATGAAGGAGCTCGACGCCTACAAGCTGATGTTCATCGAAGAGCCGGTGCTCAGCGAAAACTACGAAGCATTGAAAGAGTTGGCGCCGCTGACCAGCACACCGATTGCGCTGGGCGAGCGGTTGTTTTCCCGTTGGGATTTCAAGCGGGTGCTCAGCGAGGGCTATGTCGACATCATCCAGCCGGATGCCTCTCATGCCGGCGGTATCACCGAAACCCGCAAGATCGCCAATATGGCCGAAGCCTACGACGTGGCGCTGGCGTTGCATTGCCCGTTGGGCCCGATTGCCCTGGCGGCGTGCCTGCAACTGGACGCGGTTTGCTACAACGCGTTTATCCAGKAACAGAGCCTGGGCATCCATTACAACGAAAGCAATGACCTGCTCGATTACGTCAAGGATCCGCGGGTGTTCGACTATGACCAGGGGTTCGTGAAGATCCCGAACGGCCCGGGCCTGGGCATCGAGATCAACGAGGAATACGTTGCCGAGCGCGCCGCCATCGGCCACCGCTGGCGCAACCCGATCTGGCGCCATGCCGATGGCAGTTTTGCAGAGTGGTAATAGTGGCCTGACCCAACGTAGTTCCCCTGTGGGAGCGAGCTGCTCGCGAAGACGGCGGCATGTGCAGCGAGGATGTTCAGGCATACCGGTCGGCCCAATCGCGAGCGAGCTCGCTCCCACAAAGCATCAGCACAAGTCTTTGTATCGCCCTCAATAATCATAAGAAGAGGCACCCCATGCATCCTGAGACTTTCACCGGGCAGGCGTCGTTGGTGACGCCGAGCCGCAAGCGTTTTTTCATCATGGTCCTGTTGTTCATCACCGTGGTGATCAACTACCTGGACCGCAGCAACCTGTCGATTGCGGCCCCGGCGCTGACCAGCGAACTGGGTATCGATCCGATCCATGTCGGGCTGATCTTCTCGGCGTTCGGCTGGACCTACGCCGCCATGCAGATCCCCGGTGGCTGGCTGGTGGACCGGGTGCCGCCGCGCATCCTTTACAGCGTCGCGCTGCTGCTGTGGTCGCTGGCCACGGTGCTGCTCGGTTTCGCCGCCAGCTTCATCGCGCTGTTCGTTTTGCGCATGGCCGTGGGCGCGCTGGAAGCGCCTGCCTATCCGATCAACAGCCGGGTGGTGACCACCTGGTTTCCCGAGCGTGAGCGCGCGACCGCTATCGGCTTCTACACCTCCGGGCAGTTCGTCGGGCTGGCCTTTCTGACCCCTGTATTGGCCTGGCTGCAACAGCAATACGGCTGGCACATGGTGTTCGTCAGCACTGGTGTGGTGGGGATTCTCTGGGCGGCCGTGTGGTACGCGGTGTATCGCGAGCCACGGGATTTCAAGGGGGCCAATCTGGCGGAAGTCGAGCTCATCCGTGAGGGCGGCGGGCTGGTCGATATCCAGGCCGAGACGGCTCGGCGCAAGGCACCGTTCAGCTGGACGGACCTGGGCACTGTGTTGAGCCAACGCAAGTTGTGGGGCATCTACCTCGGACAGTTCTGCCTCAATTCGACGTTGTGGTTTTTCCTGACCTGGTTTCCGACCTATCTGGTGAAGTATCGCGGTATGGACTTCATCAAGTCCGGTCTGCTGGCGTCGCTGCCGTTTCTCGCGGCGTTCATTGGCGTGCTCTGCTCGGGGGTCTTCTCTGACTGGCTGATCCGCCGCGGCGCGACGATCGGTTTCGCCCGCAAGTTGCCGATCATTGGTGGGTTGCTGATTTCCACCTCGATCATCGGTGCCAACTTTGTCGAATCGACGCCGTGGGTGATCGCCTTCCTGGCGCTGGCGTTTTTCGGCAACGGGCTGGCTTCGATCAGCTGGTCGCTGGTCTCGACCTTGGCACCGGCACGCTTGTTGGGGCTGACGGGCGGGGTGTTCAACTGCATCGGTAATCTGGCGGCGATCGCCACGCCGATCGTGATCGGCTTTCTCGCCAGCGGCGACTCCTTCGCCCCGGCGATCACCTACATCGCCGCGCTGGCGTTGATCGGCGCCCTGTCCTATGTGTTGCTGGTGGGCAAAGTGGCGCGGATCGAGCTCTAGGCTCTGTACGATAACTGCCTGCGCGACGATCATGCTGCGTTAAAAACAGGCTCGGAAAGCTCATTTACAACCCGTAAACTCCGCTTCCTCGCCTGTTTTTGCCTTGCCTGATCGCCGCTCGGCGAGTTCTCGTACAGACCCTGGCAAGCGCAAGACCGGGCGACCATAATGCCGCCGGTTCCCTCGCTGATTGTTGAAGGCCAGATATGCAGGAAGACGTCGCAAAAAACGCCAAGGACGCCGCGCCGACAGGTACCCAGACGCTGCTACGCGGCCTGGGGGTGGTTCAGGCCGTGGCCAGTGGTGCTCGCGACCTCAAGGAAATTGCCCGGCTGATCGGTACCACCCGCAGCACCACCCACCGGTTGGCCAGCTGCCTGGTGGAGGAGCGCTATCTGCGGGTGGTGCCGCAAATCGGTTACCTGCTGGGGCCCAAGCTGATCGAGCTGGGTTTCCAGGCGCGCGAAGCGCTGCCGCTGGTGACCCTGGCCGGGCCGTATCTGGACGAGTTGTCGGCGTTGACCGGCGATACCATTCACCTGGCGATTCGTGAAGACGACGACGTGCTGTACTTGCACAAGAATCCCGGGCGCAATGGTCCGGAAATGCGTTCGCGGGTCGGCCATCGCATGCCCTTGGCGCGCACCGGGATCGGCAAGGCGCTGATGCTCGATGACTCGCCGCAGGAGTGGCAGCGCCTGTATCGGATCAGCTTGCCGGCGGACGGGAAAAATGTGTTATGGCCGCAGCGCCCGGAGCCAACCTGGGAGCAATTCCAGCAGCGCATGCTGGAGTACGTGGCGGGTGGCTACGCCTTTGACCTGGAAGACAATGAACCGTCGATCCGCTGTGTCGCGGCGCCGGTACGCGATGCCAGCCGGCGAATCGTCGCCGGGATCAGCATCGCCAGCACCGTACCCTATATGCCGCTGGAGAAAATGGCCGAGCTGATTCCGCTGATCAAGCAGGTCGCCGCCCGGCTTTCCGCCGAGTTGGGGGCCAAGGCCTGAGCCGGGCCTGCGTTACAGCGGGGTAAGGACATTCATCACGGTATCCAGGGCGACACGGGTGTCGTCAAGTTGCACCAGCGAGGCATGCCGGGCACCGAGGGCGTCACGATTCTTGATGGCGGTCAGTATCGCCTTGTGCCGGGGCAGGCTGAGCCTTTGAATGTCGGGGCGCCGGTTGGTGATACTGATTGACTCGCGCAGCGGCAGCGAAAGCATGTTGCACATGTAGGCGAGCAAGTCGTTGCGGGTCGCGTCGGCGATCGCATGGTGAAAATCCAGGTCCGCCTGCAAGAGGTTCTCGTGGGTCGTTGCCGTTTCCATGGCCTGGTAGGCTTTTTCGATGATCGCGATGTCGGCATCGGTCGCCGTAGTGGCGGCCATGGCGGCGATTTCCGGCTCAAGGATTCGGCGCACGCCCGACAAGGTGTTGAAGAACTCGCTGTGAGGTGTGGACTGCATCAGCCAGGACAGCACGTCGGGATCCAGCAAGTGCCATTTCGAGCGTGGGCGCACCAGCGCGCCGACCCGTGGCTTGGAGTACACCAGCCCCTTGGCGCTCAGCACCCGGGTGGCTTCGCGCAGTACCGACCGACTGACCTGATAGGTCTCGCACAGCGTTGCTTCCTGGGGCAATCGTTCTTCCGGCTTGAGGCGTCCGGAGACAATGTGCATGCCCAGCTCCTGGACGATCTGGGCATGCATGCTCTTGCGTGGCTTGGGGGACTGCTGATCCATGACAGGGGCGCTGCTCTGACGAAATACACGGCATCATAACATCGCTGCCGCCTCTATCAGGCGCTCCTGTACGCCTGAACCGATTCACTATCAGTGTGAATGACGCGGCACCTCGGCGCCGCGGCAACCCACCAGAAAGTCGAAGTCGCAGCCCTGGTCCGCCTGTAGCACGTGGTCGATGTACAGCTGGCGATAGCCGCCCACGATCAGTTTCTGTGGCGCTTGCAGGTCGGCCATGCGCGCCGCCAGCTCGGCGTCCGGGATGTCCAGGTGCAGACGCCCATTGGCACAATCGAGTTCGATCCAGTCGCCTTCTTTCACGGCGGCCAAAGGTCCGCCGGCAGCTGCTTCCGGGGCGACGTGCAAGACCACCGTACCGTACGCCGTGCCGCTCATGCGCGCGTCGGAAATCCGCACCATGTCGGTGACGCCCTGGGCCAGCAATTTGGCCGGCAAGCCCATGTTGCCTACTTCCGCCATGCCGGGATAACCCTTGGGACCGCAGTTTTTCATCACCAGGATCGAGTCGGCATCGACGTCCAGCTCCGGGTCGTTGATCCGCGCCTTGTACATGTCGAAGTTCTCGAACACCACCGCACGGCCGCGATGCTGCATCAGTTCGGGGCTGGCGGCGGAAGGCTTGAGCACAGCACCGAGAGGGGCCAGGTTGCCACGCAGCACGCAGATGCCGCCGTCCGCGCGGATCGGGTTGGAGAGGGTGCGGATCACTTCGTCCTGGCCGTAGATCGGTGCCTCTCTGGTGTTGTCGCCGATCGACTTGCCATTGACGGTCAAGGCGTCGGGATGAGGAATCAGGTTGGCTTCGCCGAGGCGGCGCAGGACGGCCGGCAGGCCCCCGGCATAGTAGAACTCTTCCATCAGGAAACGCCCGGACGGTTGCAGGTCGACAATGGTTGGCATGCCGCGACCGATGCGGGTCCAGTCATCCAGTTCAAGCTCGACGCCGATGCGTCCGGCGATGGCTTTCAAGTGAATCACCGCGTTGGTCGAGCCGCCGATGGCAGCGTTGACGCGAATGGCATTTTCGAAGGCTTCCCTGGTGAGAATCTTCGACAGTTTCAGGTCTTCGCGAACCATCTCCACCGCGCGCATCCCGGACATGTGCGCCAGGACATAACGGCGCGCATCCACCGCCGGAATCGCCGCGTTGTGGGGCAGGGAGGTGCCCAGTGCCTCGGCCATGCAGGCCATCGTGGAGGCGGTGCCCATGGTGTTGCAGGTCCCCGCCGAGCGAGACATGCCGCCCTCGGCCGCCAGGAAGTCGTCGAGGCTGATGGTGCCGGCCTTGACCTGTTCGCTGAGTTGCCACACCACGGTACCCGAGCCGATGTCCTGGCCTTTGTGTTTGCCGTTGAGCATCGGTCCGCCGGTGACGACGATGGCGGGGACGTCGCAACTGGCGGCACCCATCAGCAGCGCCGGCGTGGTCTTGTCGCAGCCGGTCAGCAGCACCACACCGTCGATCGGGTTGCCGCGAATGGCTTCCTCGACGTCCATGCTCGCCAGGTTGCGGGTGAGCATGGCGGTGGGGCGCAGGTTCGACTCACCGTTGGAGAACACCGGGAACTCCACGGGAAAGCCGCCGGCCTCGATCACCCCGCGTTTGACATGCTCGGCAATCTGACGGAAGTGCGCGTTGCACGGGGTCAGCTCCGACCAGGTGTTGCAGATCCCGATGATGGGCTTGCCATGGAACTGATGGTCGGCAATGCCCTGGTTCTTCATCCAGCTGCGGTACATGAAGCCGTTCTTGTCGGCGGTACCAAACCACTGGGCGGAGCGCAGGTCGGGTTTTTTATCAGACATGGCTAGATCTCTTATAGTAAGACTATATTGTTCTTTTCTGGCCTTAACTTAAGCGCAAAATCTCAGATTTGGAAGTCTTGTTGAGTAAATAGTAATACTATATAGTCGTTTGCAACTGAGGTATGACCCTGGCGGTTTTCCGCGAGAGGCGTCCCCGAGCTTCCATAAAAATAACAATTGGAGATCGATCCCATGGGTCAGGAGCTGCGACCGATTCGTCGCATCACGCTGAAACCAAAGCTTTTCCTGAGCCCGCGATCAGGAGAAGGTTCATGCGTTTAGTTCAGTTCGAATTGAGTAACGGCGAGCGCCGGGTCGGGGTGGTCGAGGACGGTCTGGTCCGTGAAGTGCAATCCGCGCGCACGGTGCGCGAGCTGGCGCTGGCCGCCATCGAGACGGGCGTCGATCTGCGGCAGCAGGTCCAGCGCCTCGGCCTGGGAGGGAGTCACGACTATGCGCAATTGCTGGCCGAACTCAGGATCCTGGTGCCACTGGATCACCCGGACCCGGCGCATATGCTGGTCAGCGGCACCGGCCTGACCCATCTGGGCAGCGCGGCGGCACGGGACAAAATGCATCAGCAGGCCGGTGACGACAGCGCGATGACCGACACCATGCGGATCTTCAAGTGGGGTGTGGAAGGCGGTAAACCCGCTGCCGGTCAGGTCGGTGTGCAACCGGAATGGTTCTACAAGGGCGACGGCAGCACCGTCGTGCGTCCGGGTCAGGCATTCGCGCTGCCGCCATTCGCTGAAGACGCCGGCGAAGAGCCGGAAATCGGCGGCCTGTATGTCATCGGCCACGACGGCAAGCCTTATCGCCTGGGGTTTGCCGTGGGCAACGAGTTCTCCGATCACGTCATGGAGCGCAGGAATTACCTGTACCTGGCCCACTCCAAATTACGCAACTGCAGCTATGGTCCTGAACTGCGGGTCGGTGAGCTGCCCCGGCACCTGGCTGGCAGCAGTCGCATTTTGCGTAATGGCAAGGTCGTATGGCAGAACGAGTTCCTCAGTGGCGAAGCCAATATGTGCCACAGCCTGGAAAACCTTGAATACCACCACTTCAAATACCGTCAGTTCCTGCGGCCGGGGGATGTACACATTCACTTCTTCGGCACCGCGACCCTGTCTTTCGCAGACGGTATCCGTACGCAGCCGGGCGATGTGTTCGAAATCAGCCAGGCGGAGTTCGGCGCGCCCTTGATCAACGGTATCTCCAGCGGCGACGCGGAGCTGGCCCCCGGTCAAGTAGGCACACTTTAAGGAGACAGGCATGACTCGGATTCTTGGTCACAACTACATCGGCGGCCGGCGCAGTGCGACTGGCACCGTGACCCTGCAGAGCTTCGACGCGCAGACTGGCGAAGCATTGCCCCATGCTTTCCACCAGGCGACGGCGCAGGAGGTCGATGCCGCCGCCAATGCTGCCGCGACGGCCTATCCGGCCTATCGAGCCTTGAGTGCGCAGCGTCGCGCGTATTTCATGGCGTCAGTGGCCGATGAACTGGATGCGCTGGACGATGAGTTCATCGCCCTGGTTTGCCGTGAAACCGCGCTGCCCGTTGCCCGCATCCAGGGCGAGCGCAAGCGTACCAGTGGCCAGATGCGCCTGTTCGCCGACGTGYTGCGTCGTGGCGATTTCTACGGGGCGCGCATCGATCGGGCGCTGCCTGATCGCCAACCGTTGCCGCGCCCGGATCTGCGTCAGTACCGCATTGGCCTGGGGCCGGTGGCGGTGTTTGGCGCGAGCAATTTTCCGCTGGCGTTTTCCACTGCCGGCGGCGACACGGCGGCGGCGCTGGCAGCCGGTTGTCCCGTGGTTTTCAAGGCGCACAGCGGGCATATGGCGACCGCCGAACGGGTCGCCGATGCGATCATCCGGGCGGCCGAGGCAAACGGAATGCCCGCTGGCGTATTCAACATGATCTATGGCGCCGGGGTCGGTGAGGCGTTGGTCAAGCATCCGGCAATCCAGGCGGTCGGTTTCACCGGCTCGCTCAAGGGCGGTCGAGCGCTGTGCGACATGGCTGCGGCACGCCCGCAACCGATCCCGGTGTTCGCCGAGATGTCGAGCATCAACCCGGTGATCGTGTTGCCCCAGGCGCTGCAAGCGCGGGCAGATACCATCGCCCGTGACCTGACCGCCTCGGTGGTGCAAGGCTGCGGTCAGTTCTGTACCAACCCGGGCCTGGTGATCGGCATCGGTTCGCCGCAGTTCACTGCGTTCACTCGGCAGGTCGCGCAACTGATCGGCGACCAGCCCGCCCAGACCATGCTCAACACCGGCACCTTGAGCAGTTATGGCAAAGGCTTGCAAAGGCTCCTTGCGCACCCTGGCATCGAGCACCTGGCCGGCCATCCACAAGCGGGTAATCAGGCGCAGCCACAGTTGTTCAAGGCTAATGCGAGTTTGCTGGTCAATGGCGATGAAGTGCTGCAGGAAGAAGTGTTCGGTCCAACCACCGTGTTTGTTGAAGTGGCCGATCAGGCGCAACTCAGCGCCGCATTGCATGGGCTGCACGGCCAACTGACGGCGACGATCATTGGTGAAACCGCGGACTTCGCGCAGTTCAGCGAGCTGACGCCGTTACTGGAGCAGAAGGTCGGTCGCATCTTGCTCAATGGTTATCCGACCGGTGTCGAGGTCTGTGACTCGATGGTGCATGGCGGGCCTTTTCCGGCGACCTCGGATGCCCGCGGCACGTCGGTGGGGACCCTGGCCATCGACCGTTTCCTGCGCCCGGTGTGCTTTCAAAACTACCCCGACAGTTTGCTCCCGGACGCATTGAAAAATGCCAACCCGTTGCGCATTCAACGTCTGGTGGATGGACAGCCATCGCGTGACCGGCTGTAACGCGAGCAAGCTCGTCAGCGCCCGAAAAACAGTAACTATCCAGGAGGCTTCATGGTGTGGACCGCAGTGACCGAACACCGTGCGCAACTGGGCGAGGGTCCGTTCTGGGACGCGCCGGGGCAGGCCCTGTATTGGGTCGATATTGCCGGCCAACAGGCATTACGCCTGAGTGGCGAAAATCTGCAGGTCTGGCAATTGCCGGAGCCTGTGTCGGCGTTCATTCCCTGCGAAAGCGGCGATGCGTTGGTGACCCTGAGCAGCGGCGTGTATCGCCTTGACCTGAGCTCCACGCAAGCGGCGCCGCGCCTGACCTTGCTCTGCGTCGCCGATTCGCAACCGGGCAATCGTCCCAACGAGGCCCGTTGCGATGCCGGGGGCAGGCTCTGGCTGGGCACCATGCAGAACAACATCGGGGAGCAGGGCGAAGACCTGCCGGTCCTGCGGCGTTCCGGTGGCTTGTTCCGTATCGACGCCGATGCGCGAGTTACGCCACTACTGCGTGGCCTGGGTATTCCCAATACCTTGCTTTGGAGCGAGGACGCCACGCAGGTGTATTTTGGCGACAGCCTGGACGGCACGCTGTATCGGTATTCGATCGGTATCGACGGCCAACTCGAACCACCCCGGAAGTGGTTCGGGCCGCACCCGCGCGGCGTCCCGGACGGTTCGGCCATGGACGCCCAAGGCTATCTCTGGAACGCCCGCTGGGACGGCGGTTGCCTGCTCAGGTTGGCGCCCGACGGCGAGGTCGACCGCGTGGTCGAGCTCCCCGTCAGCCGACCGACCAGTTGCGTGTTCGGTGGCAAGGATCTGCGAACCTTGTACATCACCAGCGCCGCAAGCCCGCTCAATCATCCGTTGGACGGGGCGGTGCTGGCCATTGAGGTCGATATCGCCGGGAAAATCTGTCACCGATTTGCAGGATAAATTTCAAGCATCAGGCTGCACTGGTTCACAGCTCGTACTCACAAAAACAACAAGGAGTCACCTTATGAATCGTCGTCATCGTGTAATCCGTTCCCTGTGCAGTATCGCCCTGGCGGCATCGGCCGTCAGCATGAGCAGCCTGTTGCTGGCCGCCGCCGAGCCCGCGAAGATCGGGTTTCTGGTCAAGCAAGCGGAGGAGCCCTGGTTCCAGACCGAATGGGCTTTCGCTGAAAAGGCCGGTAAGGACAAGGGCTTTACCGTGATCAAGATCGCCGTGCCGGATGGCGAGAAAACCCTCTCGGCCATCGACAGCCTCGCCGCCAACGGCGCCAAGGGCTTCGTGATTTGCGCGCCGGATGTGTCCCTGGGCCCTGCGATCGTGGCCAGGGCCAAGGCCAATGATTTGAAAGTAATTGCGGTGGATGACCGCTTCGTCGATGCCAGCGGCAAGTTCATGGAGGACGTGCCCTACCTCGGCATGGCCGCCTTCGAAGTGGGTCAGCAGCAAGGTGCCGCCATGGCTGGCGAAGCGAAGAAGCGCGGTTGGGACTGGAAAGACACCTACGCGGTGATCACTACCTACAACGAACTCGACACCGGCAAGAAACGTATCGATGGGTCAGTCAAATCCCTTGAAGACGCCGGCCTGCCGAAAGACCACATCCTGTTTGCGCCGCTCAAGACCCTCGACGTGCCGGGCAGCATGGACGCCACCAACTCGGCACTGGTGAAGCTGCCGGGTGCGGCGAAAAACCTGATCGTCGGCGGCATGAACGACAACAGCGTACTGGGCGCCGTGCGCGCCACCGAAAGCGCCGGTTTTGCCGCCGCCAATGTCATTGGTATCGGTATCAATGGCACCGATGCCATCGGCGAATTGAAGAAGCCCAACAGTGGCTTCTTCGGCTCGATGCTGCCCAGTCCGCACCTTGAGGGTTACAACACCGCGAGCATGATGTTCGAGTGGGTCACCACCGGCAAGGAACCCGCGAAATACACCGCGATGGACAAGGTGACACTGATCACACGCGACAACTTCAAGCAGGAACTGGAAAAGATCGGTCTGTGGAACTGAGGTCGGTTGCTTTCCTCGGCGGCCTTGGCGACAAGGCTGAGTGATCGGTGTGATGAGGTGGTTATGCATGCGCAATTGAACAAACAACAGCACAGTGCCAGCGGCAGTCTGTGCTTCAACGGCATTGGCAAAACCTTTCCCGGGGTCAAGGCGCTGGACGCTATCAGCTTTACTGCCCACCCGGGGCGGGTGCATGCCCTGATGGGCGAAAACGGCGCAGGCAAGTCGACCTTGCTCAAAGTCCTCGGCGGCGCCTACAGCCCCAGCAGCGGAAGCCTGCAGATCGGCGAGCAGACGATGGTCTTCAAGTGCGCCGCCGACAGCATTGCCTGCGGAGTGGCTGTCATCCACCAGGAGTTGCACCTGGTGCCGGAAATGACCGTGGCGGAAAATCTGTTTCTCGGGCATTTGCCGACCCGTTTCGGTGTGATCAACCGCCGTGCGTTGCGCGAGCAGGCACTGGCCTGTCTCAAGGGCCTGGCCGATGAAATCGATCCGCTGGAAAAGCTCGGCCGTCTGTCCCTGGGGCAACGGCAGTTGGTGGAGATCGCCAAGGCGTTGTCCCGTGGCGCCCATGTGATTGCCTTCGACGAACCCACCAGCAGCCTGTCGGCCCGGGAAATCGAGCGCTTGATGGCAATCATCGGACGCCTGCGGGATGAGGGCAAAGTGGTGCTGTACGTTTCCCATCGCATGGAGGAAGTGTACCGTATCTGCGATGCAGTGACCGTGTTCAAGGACGGTCGTTACGTGCGCACGTTCGAGGACATGAGCGAGCTGACCCACGATCAGTTGGTCACCTGCATGGTCGGTCGCGACATTCAGGACATCTACGACTACCGCCCTCGTCAACGGGGCGAGGTGGCGCTCAAGGTCGATGGTCTGTTGGGGCCTGGCTTGCGCTCTGCGGTGAGTTTCGAGGCGTATAAAGGCGAGATTCTGGGCCTGTTCGGGCTGGTCGGTGCCGGGCGCACCGAGCTGCTGCGCTTGCTTGGCGGGCTTGAGCGCAGTACGGCCGGAAGCCTGCGGCTGTGCGGTGAGGAACTGAAACTGCGCTCGCCGCGCGATGCCATTGCCGCCGGGGTCCTGCTGTGTCCCGAGGACCGCAAGAAGGAGGGCATCGTGCCGCTTGCGAGCGTTGCCGAGAACATCAACATCAGCGCACGCGGCGCTCATTCCCGGTTTGGCTGGCTGTTGCACGACGGTTGGGAGAAGAGCAACGCCGAGAAGCAGATCAAGGCGTTGAAAGTGAAAACGCCCCATGCGGCGCAGAAAATCATGTACCTGTCGGGGGGCAATCAGCAGAAGGCCATTCTGGGGCGCTGGCTGTCGATGCCGATGAAGGTGCTGCTGCTCGACGAGCCGACGCGCGGTATCGATATCGGCGCGAAAGCCGAGATTTACCAGATTATCCATAACCTGGCCGCCAGCGGGATTGCGGTGATCGTCGTGTCCAGCGACCTGATGGAGGTGATGGGCGTCTCCGACCGCGTCCTGGTGCTTTGCGAAGGCGTGATGCGCGGCGAGAAAAGCCGCGAACAGGCCAATGAATCCAACTTGCTGCAACTGGCCTTGCCGCGCCAACGCGCTGACGGCCAGGTGAACTGAGAGGTGACTATGACAACCCAAAACAACGCGTTGCCGACGACGCACAAACCCCTGGATGTGCGCGCCCTGCTCGATAATTGGGCGATGCTGTTGGCGGCGCTGGGGATCTTTGTGCTCTGCACCCTGCTCATCGACAACTTCCTCTCGCCCCTGAACATGCGCGGTCTGGGGCTGGCGATTTCCACCACGGGCATCGCCGCGTGCACCATGTTGTATTGCCTGGCGTCCGGGCATTTCGACTTGTCGGTGGGCTCGGTGATTGCCTGTGCCGGGGTCGTTGCCGCGGTGGTGATGCGCGACACCGACAGCGTGTTGCTCGGTATCGGCGCGGCACTGCTGCTGGGGCTGCTTGTCGGGCTGATCAACGGGATCGTGATTGCCAAGCTGCGGATCAACGCGCTGATCACCACGTTAGCGACCATGCAAATCGTGCGTGGCCTGGCCTATATCTTTGCCAACGGCAAGGCCGTCGGCGTGTCCCAGGATCAGTTCTTCATCTATGGCAATGGCCAGTTGTTCGGCGTGCCGGTGCCAATCCTGATCACCATCGGCTGTTTCCTGTTTTTTGGTTGGCTGCTCAATTACACCACCTACGGGCGCAACACCATGGCCATTGGCGGCAACCAGGAAGCGGCGCTGCTGGCCGGGGTCAACGTCGACCGGACCAAGATCATCATCTTCGCCGTGCACGGGGTTATCGGTGCCTTGGCCGGGGTGATCCTGGCTTCGCGCATGACCTCCGGCCAGCCGATGATCGGCCAGGGTTTTGAATTGACGGTGATTTCCGCCTGTGTGCTGGGTGGGGTGTCGTTGAGCGGCGGGATCGGCATGATCCGGCACGTGATTGCCGGGGTGCTGATTCTGGCGATCATCGAGAATGCGATGAACCTGAAAAACATCGACACGTTTTACCAGTACGTGATTCGGGGTTCCATCCTGCTGTTGGCCGTGGTGATCGACCGCATGAAGCAACGCTGATCGTGGTTGTTCAACGTAGGAGCTATCGAGCCTCAGCGAGGCTCGATAGCTCCTGCAAGGCGAGGTTCCAGGTCAGGTTCAGTCGGCCGAGAACTTCAGGACGGTGTTCTGGGCATACGTCTGGCCTGGATCCAGCCGTGTGCTAGGGAAGCCCGGCTGGTTCGGCGAGTCGGGGTAGTGCTGGGTCTCCAGAGTGAATGCGCTCCAGTGTCCGTAGGCCTTGCCAGCCTTGCCCTTGACCGAGCCGTCGAGGAAGTTGCTGGTGTAGAACTGCACCCCGGGTTCGCTGGTGTAGAGCTGCAAGCGGCGGCCGGATTGCGGGTCGCGCACATCGGCGGCGAGTTGGCTGACATCACCCTTGGCATCCAGGACCCAGTTGAAGTCAAAACCGCCTTGTTTCGGCTCGGCGAATTTGAGTTGCGGATGATCGTCCTTGATGCGCTGGCCGATGGCGGTCGGTTGCCGAAAGTCCATCGGTGTGCCGGCTACCGGGGCCAGTTCACCGGTTGGAATCAAGGTGCCGTTGACCGGTGTGTAATGGCTGGCGTGCAAGGTGGCGAGCTGTTTGAGCACGTCACCGTTACCGGCCCCGGCGAGATTGAAGTAACTGTGGTTGGTGAGGTTCAGCACTGTGGGTTTGTCGGTGGAGGCCTTGTACTCGATGCGCAGCTCGTTATGGTCGTTGAGGCTGTAGGTGACCTCGACCTTCAGATTGCCGGGAAAGCCCATCTCACCGTCTGGCGACAGGTAGCTCAAGGTCACGCCGACCGAGTCCTTGCTGTTGACCGGTTGTGCTTTCCAGACGCGCTTGTCGAAACCCAGCGCACCACCGTGCAGCGAGTTGGGGCCATCGTTGAGCGGCATCTGGTAACGCTTGCCGTCCAGTTCGAAGGCGCCCTGGGCCAGGCGATTGCCGTAGCGTCCGATGGTCGCGCCGAAGAATGCCTTGCCGCTCTGATAACCCTGGACATCGTCAAAGCCCAGTACCACGTCTTCGAACTTGCCGTTCTTGTCCGGCACTTTCAACGATTGCAAGACGCCGCCGTAGGTAATGACCGTGGCTTGCATGCCATGGCTGTTGCGCAACACATATTGCTCGATGGCGGTTCCATCACGGGTCTTGCCAAAAGCCTTGTGTTCGCTGGACAGGCCACCGGCCTGGACGCCGAGGCTGGCCATCATCAGGGAAAGGCCGAGGCCGGAAAGCAGGTGTCGGGATTGCGGCATGGTTGAACGTCCTTTTGTTGTTTTTAGTTTAATAGTTCTACTAATAAGCGATATCTTGTCGAAATAGCAGTAAATTTATAGTCTGAAACGCTGGTTTTGCAATATAAAGTAAGACTAATTTGAAGGCTGGGAAAATACTTCATGAGTGCCCGAGCGCACCTGGAGTCCCGCTGCTTGAATCGAAGTGCCTACTGTGGAGTAACCGTCATATGACTAATGAAACAGGCGCCGGCGTGCCGGCCGTGTACACCGACCTCAAAGATAAAACCGTATTGATTTCCGGCGGTGCTTCGGGGATCGGTGAGGCCATGGTTTGCGCTTTTGCCCGGCAGGGAGCAAAGGTTGCGTTCGTGGACATGGCCAAAAGCCAAGGTGAGCGGTTGGCGGCCCAATTATTGGCTGAGGGCCATAGGGTCGAGTTCGCTCACTGTGATATCACTGACGAGAGCGTCTATAAGGAGGCGATTGGACGCTTTGCGCAGACCCTGGGGCCTGTGACTGTCCTGGTGAACAATGCCGCCAATGATGTCAGGCACACCTTGGATGAAGTTGACTCGGAGACGTTCGACAAGCTGATTTCCGTCAATTTGAAGCATGCTTTTTTTGCCGCCCGGGCGGTGGTCCCCATGATGAAGGCCGCCGGGGAAGGCGCGATCATCAATCTGGGTTCCATTGGCTGGATGATGGCCTCCAGTGGATACCCGGTCTACGCGGCCAGTAAAGCGGCAACCCACGGCATGACCAGGGCGTTGGCACGGGAGTTGGGGCCATGGCGCATCAGGGTCAACACCCTGGTTCCAGGATGGGTGATGACAGAAAAGCAGCTCGCGCTCTGGGTTGACGATGCTGCCAGGGAGTTGATTAGCCGCAGCCAATGCCTGCCGGGTAGCGTGGAACCTTTCCATATAGCAAACATGGCACTTTTCCTGGCCTCCGAGGCGTCTTCCATGTGTACGGCGCAAAACTTCATCGTCGATGGTGGTTGGGTCTAGGTGTTTGGGGGCAGCCTCAAAAAAACGGCTGTATCGAAGGCAATGAACGAAAGTCCCCTAGCTCCGCCGATAGCCGAGCTGATTCCCCTGGTCAAAGGAGTCACGGCTCGGCTATCGGCGGAGCTAGGGACCAGAGGCTAAGCCACTGGAGTCTGTTCAGGCTTTCAAGGTCGCCATGTCGATGACGAAGCGGTACTTCACGTCACCGGCGATCATGCGGCTGTAAGCCTCGTTGATCTGGCGGATGTCGAGCATTTCGATGTCGCAGGTGATGTTGTGCTCGGCGCAGAAATCCAGCACTTCCTGGGTTTCTGCGATACCGCCGATCAACGAACCGGCCAGCACCCGACGACCCAGCACCAGTTTGGCGGCGTGGATGGGCGGGTCGATCGGCTCGATCAGACCGACCAGGATGTGCACGCCGTCGAAGCGCAGCGTATCGAGGTAGGGGTTGAGATCGTGCTGCACCGGAATGGTGTCGAGCAAAAAGTCGAACTGTCCTGCAGCAGCCTTCATCTGCTCGGCATCGGTGGAGACGATCACGTGGTCCGCGCCCTGGCGGCGACCTTCTTCGGCCTTGCTCGCCGAGCGGGTGAACAGCGTTACTTCAGCGCCCATGGCTTTGGCAAACTTGATGCCCATGTGACCGAGGCCGCCCATGCCGAGAATCCCGATTTTGTCACCGGCTTTCACGCCGTAGTGTTTGAGCGGCGAGTAGGTGGTGATGCCTGCGCAGAGAATCGGTGCAGCGCTGGCCGGGTCGAGTGTCTCGGGGATACGTACGACGAAGTGCTCGCTGACCACGATGCTGTCGGAGTAACCGCCCATGGTGTTACTGCCGTCGACCCGGTCCGGCGTCGCGTAGGTCATGGTCGGACCTTCGAGGCAATATTGTTCGAGGTCGGCGTGACAGGCTTCGCAGTGGCGGCACGAGTCGACCATGCAGCCGACGCCAACCAGATCACCGATCTTGTGGGCGGTGACATTGGCGCCGATGGCGGTGACTTTGCCGACAATTTCGTGGCCGGGCATCAGTGGGTAAACGGCGATGCCCCATTCGTTACGGGCCTGGTGGATGTCGGAGTGGCAGACGCCGCAGTAGAGAATCTCGATCGCTACGTCGTCGGCACGCGGGCTGCGACGTTCGAAGGTCATCGGGGCGAGGGGAGTGGTGGCCGACTGGGCGGCGTAACCGATGGCGGTGTACATGGTGAACCTCGTAAAAGCAGTGACGGGGAGGTGGGGGATTTTCCGCGCCGTCCGCTTCACCGGCCATGACGATTCCTCCGCGTCTTATGCCTATTCCTCCGGCATCCTTGGTGGAACGGTCGCATTGGCGCTCAGACCTGCGATGATGCTTTCATCCCTTTTTTCGTGAAGTTTTTGCCATGCTGTTGACCCGTCATCTCGATGCCAATGCCGCGCTGGTTGGGCTGATTCAGCCGTTGGCGACCCGTGATGGTTTCGTGCCGACACGCTTGCCCGGCGTGCACGTACTCAGAGCCAGTTGCGATGTGGCGCGTGGTCCGCAGATCTATGAGCCGAGCCTGATGATCATTGCCCAGGGCAGCAAAGTCGCTTACCTGGGAGCGCGTACGCTGGAATACGGTGCCGGGCATTACCTGATTCAGGCGCTGCCGGTGCCGTTCGAATGCGAAACGTTTGCCATGGCTGATGCGCCATTGCTCGGGGTTTCGATTGCCATCGACCGCGCGCTTTTGGGCGAACTGGTGTTGGCCATGGGGTTGGTGCATGGGCGCAATACGCCTGCGCAAACACCCGAATCCATGACCTCGGCGGTACTCGATGACGGCATGCGTGGCTGTGTCGAGCGCTTGTTGCACTGCCTGCACGATCCGCTGGAGTGTCAGGTCATGGGGCAGGCTCGGTTGCGTGAATTGTTGTTCGTGGCGTTACGCGGTCCGCAGGCTGATGTTCTGCGGGCGTTGGTCGAGCAGCAGGGGCAATTTGCCCGGGTTGCGGCTTCCTTGAGTCATTTGCATGCGCACTTCACCGAGCCGCTGAACGTCGAGACGCTGGCCAGTTGCGCGAACATGAGTACGTCGACCTTTCACGAGCATTTCAAGCGCAGCACCTTGTTGTCGCCGGTGCAGTATTTGAAGCGCTTGCGATTGCTCAAGGCGCAGCAGTTGTTGCTGTCGGAAGGGCTGGGAGTGGCGCAGGTTGCGCATCGGGTGGGTTATCAGAGCACGTCGCAATTCAGTCGCGAGTACAAGCGCTACTTCGAGCGTAATCCGGGAGATGAGCGGGTGGCTTAGATTTCAGGCGCCGCGAGGTCTCCGTAGCAGCAGGCTTCGCCAGCTGCTACGGAGGGGGGTGTCGTTTTCTCCAGGCAACAAAAAGGCCCCCGTTCGGGAGCCTTGATGTTCAAGTCTACGACTTACATGTTCGGGTAAGTCGGGCCGCCAGAACCTTCCGGCGTTACCCAGGTGATGTTCTGCGCAGGGTCCTTGATGTCACAGGTCTTGCAGTGCACACAGTTCTGGGCATTGATCTGGAAGCGCTTCTCGCCGTCTTCCTTGGTGATCACTTCATATACGCCAGCCGGGCAGTAGCGTTGAGCAGGCTCATCGTACAGTGGCAGGTTCTTGCTGATCGGGATGCTCGCGTCGGCCAGCTTCAGGTGGCAAGGCTGTTCTTCTTCGTGGTTGGTACCGGAGATGAACACCGAGCTGAGTTTGTCGAAGCTGAGTTTGCCGTCCGGTTTCGGGTAGTCGATCTTCTTGCTGTCGGCCGCCAGCTTGAGGCAGGCATAGTCCGGCTTGGTGTCGTGCAAGGTGAACGGCAGTTTGCCGCCGAAGATGTTCTGGTCGAGCCAGTTGAAACCACCGCCGACGATAGCGCCGTACTTGTGGATCGCCGGGCCGAAGTTGCGGCTGGCGAACAGTTCTTCGTAGAGCCAGCTGGCTTTGAACGATTCAACGTAGCTGTTCAGTTCATCAGCGCCTTCGGAACCTGCAAACAAGGCATCCGCCACGGCGTCAGCGGCGAGCATGCCGGACTTCATCGCGGTGTGGCTGCCTTTGATCTTGGCGAAGTTCAGGGTGCCGAGGTCGCAACCGATCAGCGCGCCGCCCTTGAAAACCATCTTCGGCAGCGAGTTCAGGCCACCTTTGCAGATAGCGCGGGCGCCGTAGCTGATGCGCTTGCCGCCTTCCAGGTACTGCTTGAGCACCGGGTGATGCTTGAGGCGCTGGAACTCGTCGAACGGCGACAGGTAAGTGTTGCTATAGGACAGGTCAACGATCAGGCCGACTACAACCTGGTTGTTTTCCAGGTGATAGAGGAACGAGCCACCGGTGTTTTCGGTGCCCATGATGTCCAGCGGCCAACCGGCGGTGTGCACCACCAGACCTGGCTGATGCTTGGCCGGATCGATTTCCCAGATTTCTTTCAGGCCGATGCCGTAGTGCTGGGCGTCGGCATCAGTGTCCAGGTTGAAGCGCTTGATCAATTGCTTGCCGATGTGGCCACGGCAGCCTTCGGCGAACAGCGTGTACTTGCCACGCAGTTCCATGCCTGGGGTGTACAGGCCTTCTTTTGGATTACCTTCACGGTCAACGCCGAGGTCGCCGGTGATGATCCCGCGAACCACGCCGTTTTCGTCGAACAGCGCTTCCTGAGCGGCGAAGCCTGGGTAGATCTCTACGCCCAGGTTCTCGGCCTGCTGGGCCAGCCAGCGGCACAGGTTGCCCAGGGAGATGATGTAGTTGCCTTCGTTGTGCATGGTCTTGGGCACAAAGAGGTCTGGAATCTTGATCGCGCCATCGGCGTTCTTCAGAACGAAGATGTCATCGCGAGTGACCGGAGTGTTCAGCGGTGCGCCGAGTTCTTTCCAGTCCGGGAACAGTTCGTTCAGCGCCCGAGGTTCGAACACCGCGCCAGACAGAATGTGAGCGCCGACTTCGGAGCCTTTTTCGACCACGCAGACGCTAATTTCCTTACCGGCTTCGGCGGCCTTCTGCTTCAATCGGCAGGCGGCGGAAAGACCAGCGGGGCCGGCACCGACGATGACCACGTCGAATTCCATGTATTCGCGTTCCACAGGTTATCTCCTACTCAAGGCTCAACAGTTTTTTTTCTAATTGGAGGTTTGGTGTCGCATCCATGAATCCCTGCACAACGCTGGGAGAGGACAATCGATGAGCCACCTTTCTCTCTAGGCGGCGCATTATATCTACACCACTCTTAGCGTCCAATACAAACGTTTGTTTGAATTTGCTCCAGCCCAGAGAAATCAAAGAAGCGCGGCTTATGACTGGCCATTTTGGCGTATTGACCGGAATAGGTGTTCCGGTCAAGATACGGTCGGTTTTGCGCTCGCCGTAGGCTGACTGTTGGTTTCAAGAGCACCTCTAAAGACAGGGCGAAGGCGGTACAAGGTGACGCGCAGCGCAGGTTTGGCGCGAAGTTTACACGTCGCGACAAAGAATGACTCGTTAGTCACCACTGACGAACGGTCATTACGCTTCGTGAGCTGGGTCACCCAGTACAAATGCCGGCGTTTTTAGAGGTGCCCTTGTGCCCGATGAGCATCAACCGCCAGGTTCGCCTAGGCGACTTTCTTTTCACCGGAGAGTAACGAGGAATCCATGAAGGTTCTTGTAGCTGTCAAACGAGTGGTCGACTATAACGTCAAGGTTCGCGTCAAAGCGGACAACTCCGGCGTCGATCTCGCTAACGTCAAGATGTCGATGAACCCTTTCTGCGAAATCGCAGTGGAAGAAGCCGTACGCCTGAAAGAGAAAGGTGTTGCGACTGAAATCGTCGTCGTCTCCATCGGCCCGTCCACCGCTCAAGAGCAACTGCGCACCGCGCTGGCTCTGGGTGCAGACCGCGCCATCCTCGTCGAATCCGCTGAAGACCTGACTTCGCTGGCCGTTGCCAAGCTGCTCAAGGCTGTTGTCGACAAGGAACAGCCTTCGTTGGTGATCCTTGGCAAACAAGCCATCGACAGCGACAACAACCAGACTGGCCAGATGCTCGCTGCGCTGAGCGGTTACGGTCAGGGCACCTTCGCTTCGAAAGTCGAAGTTACTGGCGACAACGTTGCCGTGACCCGCGAAATCGACGGCGGTGCACAGACGGTTTCGCTGAAACTGCCGGCCATCGTCACCACCGACCTGCGTTTGAACGAGCCGCGCTACGCGTCCCTGCCAAACATCATGAAAGCCAAGAAGAAGCCGCTTGAAGTGCTGACTCCTGACGCTTTGGGCGTTTCCACCGCCTCTACCAACAAAACCCTGAAAGTCGAAGCGCCGGCTGCACGCAGCGCAGGCATCAAGGTCAAGTCGGTGGCTGAACTGGTCGAGAAACTGAAAAACGAAGCGAAGGTAATCTGATCATGACTATCTTGGTAATCGCCGAACACGACAACAAAGCAGTGGCCCCGGCCACGCTGAACACCGTGGCGGCTGCCGCCAAAATCGGTGGTGACATCCACGTGCTGGTTGCCGGTCAGGGCGTTGGCGCTGTAGCTGAAGCTGCCGCCAAAATCGCTGGCGTGGCCAAAGTGCTGGTCGCCGACAACGCTGCCTACGCACACCAACTGCCAGAAAACGTTGCTCCGCTGGTAGCGGAGTTGGGCAAGGGCTACAGCCATATCCTGGCTGCCGCCACCTCCAACGGTAAAAACATCCTGCCGCGCGTTGCCGCACAGCTGGACGTTGACCAGATCTCCGAGATCATCTCGGTTGAAAGCGCTGACACCTTCAAGCGCCCAATCTATGCCGGTAACGCCATTGCTACCGTTCAGTCCAACGCGTCGGTAAAAGTCATCACCGTGCGTGCTACCGGTTTCGACCCGGTTGCCGCTGAAGGTGGTTCGGCTGCCGTTGAAGCGGTTGCGGCTGCTCACGACGCTGGCACTTCCAGCTTCGTTGGCGAAGAACTGGCCAAGTCCGATCGTCCGGAACTGACCGCTGCCAAGATCGTCGTTTCCGGCGGTCGCGGCATGCAGAACGGCGACAACTTCAAGCACCTGTACGCCCTGGCCGACAAGCTGGGCGCTGCTGTTGGCGCTTCCCGCGCCGCGGTCGACGCAGGTTTCGTGCCGAACGACATGCAGGTCGGTCAGACCGGCAAGATCGTTGCACCACAGCTGTACATCGCCGTCGGTATCTCCGGCGCGATCCAGCACCTGGCTGGCATGAAAGACTCCAAAGTGATCGTTGCGATCAACAAGGACGAAGAAGCTCCGATCTTCCAGGTGGCCGATTACGGCCTGGTGGCGGACTTGTTCGAAGCCATCCCCGAGTTTGAGAAGCTGGTCTAATCCAGCGGCTTGACTTATAAAGAGCCCGGCCTTTTGGCCGGGTTTTTTATTGTCTGCGATTTGAGTGTGGGGAAATACGCCATGGATCTGCGTTGCTGGAGCGGCTTGTGGGTGCTGCTGAGCCTGTCGGCTTTGCCCTTGCAGTCAGTCGCTGCGGGCAAATGCGAGCGTCTGGTGGTGACCGGCAGCCCGGATGCACCACCGTATCTGTGGCAAGACCCGCAAGACCCGACACACTTGATCGGTACCAGCGCCGACTTGTTGCAGCGGATGGCGGGGGAGTTGGGGATCAAGGTCGAGTTGCTGTACGCCGGCAATCGATCCCAGGCACTGGATGAAGTGCGCAGCGGGCGTATCGACATGCTGGCCGACGCGCCTCTGATCGACAATCAACTCGAATCACTGGACTACATCCAGCCACCGTTGCTGGCAAACGACTATCTGGTCTGGACCCGCAAGGGCTCGGCGTGGGTCTACAACGAGGTGCAGGATTTGCGCGGGCATGTTGGCGCAGTCTCGGCAAAGGCTCGTTTGACACAACCGTTCGAGGCATACGCACAAGAGCAATTGACCTTGATGAGCCTGCCGAACCTGACACAGGCTTTTCAGAAATTGCTACTGGGTGAGGCGGACTATGTGCTCGCCGGACGTTATACCGGGATGGCCATGGCACAGACATTGGGCATGGCCAACGATGTGCAGGCGTATCCGCAGCCGATTGACCGGCCGGGGCTGTTCCTCGCCATTTCCCGCAACTCTGCCTGCAACGATCCATGGTTACGCGGACAGTTGTCGAAAAAGATGACAGAATTGCCCGCGTCCGGCCTGACGGAGGCCGTGCTGCAGCGCAATCTGGAGCGCTGGAAAGCACACTTGCAGCAACCCGTCAGCACTCCAAAACAGTAGGGATTTTTAGTGACTCTTCGACCTCTTTTCGCTGTCCTGGCCGTTATGGCTCTGGCGGGTTGTGCTGCCGATCCGGCGCCGAATGAACAATTGCGTTTGACCGAACGGGCCCTGGAGCAGGCTGCCGCTGTCGGGGCAACGACTGAAGACGTGCCAGAGCTGAAACTCGCTGAAGGCAAGTTCGCTCAGGCTAAGGCCGACATGACCACTCAAGCGTTCAAGGATGCGCGCATGCAGGCCGAACAGGCAGAGCTGGACGCGCGTCTGGCCGAGGCCAAGGTTCTGACAGTGAAAAGTCAGGAAAAGCTGAACGTGCTCAACACCCGCATCACTCGCCTGCGCAAGCAACTGGGAGATGCCCAATGAGCCTGAAAAACACCATTCTGGGCGGTTTGCTGCTGGTGGGTTGCGCGGGGCTTGTCGGCTGCGCAGGTCAACACAGCGCGGCGGCTTTGCAACAAGCCAGCGCTGACTTTCAGAAGGTCAAGGAAGATTCGAATGTGCTGCGCATCGCGCCCAAGGACGTGATTCGTGCGGGTGAGTCCCTTGCCCGGGCTGATCGCCTGTCGACCTACTGGGGCAGCGGCCCGGATGTTAAGCATTACGCTTACCTGAGTCAGCGTTACAGCGCAATTGCTCGCCAGCACACCGAGCAAGCGCTGAATGACGAACGTGGGGCCAAGCTTGAGCTGGAGCGTCAGCGCCTGCAGTTGGCGTTGCGCGAGAACAAACTGCTCAGCGTGCAACAACAGGGAAAATGGCTGGAAGAGCAAATCATCAACCTGGCGACGACCCAGACTGATCGCGGTCTGGTCATGACCCTGGGGGATGTACTGTTCGACACCGGTGAAGCCGAGCTGAAAAACTCGGCAAATCGCACCGTATTGAAAATTGTCCAGTTCCTGCAGCTCAACCCCAAACGTGTGGTGCGTATCGAAGGTTATGCCGACAGCACCGGCGGCAAGCAGGACAACCTCAAGCTGTCTCGTGATCGCGCCCAGTCGGTGGCGGACATGCTGATCGATCTGGGGATCGAAGATAAGCGCATTCAGGTCGAAGGCTACGGCGATGAATACCCGGTAGAGGCCAACGCTTCCGAGCGGGGGCGTGCGCAGAACCGTCGGGTCGAAATTGTGTTCTCCGACGAAAAAGGCCAGCTCGGCGCTGCCCGCTAAGGTCAGCGTTACTGGAAAACCCGGCCCCTCAGCGGTGCCGGGTTTTTTTATACCTGCGAAATGACCCGCAAAACAGTACAGTTTTTGCTGTCACTGCACTGTACGGTCGACTATTGTGGCAACTGTCCCAGTACACTTCTAAACTGTTCCGGTAATGTTTCACACAAGAATAAAATGCCCGTGAAATCGAGTGCTGCGTCATGACCAATCTCTTGCTCTATCAACGTATCGCTCAGCAATTGGCTGAGGATATCCGGCGTGGTGTCTATCAGCCCGGCGAGCGCGTGCCTTCAGTGCGCAAGATGAGCTCGCAGCTCAATGTCAGCCACGCGACAGTGCTACAGGCGTATGCCAACCTCGAAGACCAGGGGCTGATTCGCGCACGCCCGCAGTCGGGTTACTACGTCCACCAGACCCCGGCACTCACCGCGCCGACGCCGGATATTGCGCGTGTCGAACGCCCCGGCCTGGTCACGCGCAGCAGTATCATTCAGCAAGTGTTGGTCGAGTCGCGTCGCGAAGGGGTGTTCCCGCTGGGCGCGGCGGTGCCGAGTGTCGACTATCTGCCGGTGCGGGCACTGCACCAGCAATTGGCCAAGGTCACGCGGTTCCACAGCCCGCGGGCGTTCAGTTACATGTTCAGCCCGGGGTTTGAGCCGTTGCGTCGCCAGGTGGCGATCCGCATGCGAGATGCCGGTGTAGTGGTCGACCCATCGGAAGTGGTCATCACCCATGGTTGCGTCGATGCGCTGCAAATGTCGTTACGCGTCCTGACGCGTCCCGGCGATCTGATCGCGGCAGAGTCGCCGACCTACTACGGCTTGTTGCAGCTCGCCGATTTATTGGGTTTGAAAGTCATCGAGATCCCCAGTGACCCGGCGACGGGCATGAGCCTGGAAGCCTTGCAACTGGCTGCCAACCAATGGTCGATCAAGGCGTTGGTGTTGACCACGCGCCTGAGCAACCCGTTGGGCGGCACCATGCCGGAAGAACGGCAAAAACAGCTGCTGCGTCTGGCTTCGGACTTCGATATCCAGATTGTCGAAGACGATATTTACGGCGAATTGATGTTCGAGCAAGGCCGCACCAAATCGCTGAAAGCCTATGACCGACTGGATCGGGTCATCTATTGCTCAAGTTTCTCCAAGACCCTGTCACCCGGCGTGCGCATCGGCTGGATGATTGCCGGCAAGTACCAGCAGGAAATCCAGCGGCTGCAGACCTTCAGCACCCATTCGGCGTGCAGCGTGACGCAGATGGGGATTGCGGCCTATCTGGAGAACGGTGGCTACGATCGTCATTTGCGCTACATCCGCCAGGAGTATCGCAAGAACCTCAGCGCCTTCCAGTTGGCGGTGCAGCAGTACTTTCCTGAGGGTACGCAGATAACCCGGCCCACGGGCGGCTTCATTCTGTGGGTCAGCCTGCCGGGGCGGGTCAATACGCAGGAACTGCATGTACGTGCGTTGCAGCAGGGCATCAGCATCGCGCCGGGGCTGATTTTCAGTAACACCGAGCAATTCAATCACTGCATTCGCTTGAACTGCGGTACACCGTGGAATCGTGAAGCCGAGCGGGCGCTGATGACGCTCGGGATGCTGGCCACTCAACTTTGTCAGGAGACGGCAGGCGGTTTTTGACGCACACCGGGGGCTGGATTGTTATGCGAGCTTGTCAGGGACCTTACAACAAGCGAGCATATGGCCCTCTGCCGTTAGCGCTGTAGTGTTCATGAAAGCGATTTTCCCTGCTGGTTTGATGTTGGCGTGCCTCTTGAGTGTTTTCATTCCTGGCAGCGCGATGGCTGCGACCGCTCTGGATAAGGGGCGCGTCAGCACGTCTGAAGCAAAAGTGAAGCCCGTTGCACCGGCAAAGAACCCTGCTCCGGTCAAAAAAACCAAAGTGGTAAAGAAGCCGGCGCCAGCGAAAAAACGCCCACCGATTGCTTCAAAATCAAAATCCGCGAGTGAAGTGGTCAGAACCACGTACTTGCCACCGGCCACGCTGGATTTGAGCCTGCCATCGGACATGGTCAAGCAGTTGCAACCTGTTGGCACCGTTCCGCTAGTCAAACATGCTCCTTTACTGCCGCCCATGTTTGGTGAAAAAACCAGGGATGACAGCCCGTTCCAGCTTAACGGTCGCCTGCTCAGCAACGAAATGCAGTTGCAAATGCGCAAAGAAGAGCACCGGGAAGTCGAAGGTGCGGCGCTGGAATTTCAGTTCAAGCAGTAAAACCTGCATTGATCTGTGACCCGCGCACCTGACGCTTTGTCGGAGACTGGTCAGTCACGCGTGTTTGAGCGAAAAACCTCTATCCGGCCAATTTCAAACGGCTGTTTTAGCGGGTACCCTAGTCCACGTTATTCAACACATTACCCGTCGCGAGGAGCGTGTCGTCATGAACTGCCGTGAAGGCTGTGGCGCCTGTTGCATTGCCCCTTCCATCAGCACACCCATCCCCGGCATGCCAAATGGCAAAGCCGCGGGAGAACGTTGTGTGCAACTGTCTGTCGATAATCTGTGCAGTATTTTCGGCAAGCCTGAACGGCCAGCGGTCTGTGGTGCGTTTCAGGCGGATGTCGAGGTGTGCGGCGACAGCCGGGAAGAAGCCATCAAGTTGATCGGTTGGTGGGAGAAAATGACCGCGGCGTAGTGTGTTCAACGAACGGAACTTCAACAATAAGGAATAAGACTATGGGTTCGCTGCATCGTGTCGCTGTGTTGTGTGGTTTGACGGTTCTGCTGGCCACGACAGCCCAGGCTGAAGACTGGAAAACTGCCAAGGATGAGGACGGAATCAAGGTTTCCCTGAGTGAAGTCGCCGGGTCTCAGTACAAGGCCTATCGCGGTGTGACCGTAATGAAGACCTCCGTGGCCAAGTTGCGCGCGCTTCAGGAAGACGTGCCCGGCGCGTGTGCCTGGATTCATGAGTGCAAGGTGCAGAAGTTGCTCAAGCACGAAGGTGATCAAAGCTGGACCTACACTCAGTTCAGCACTCCATGGCCGGTGACCGCGCGTGATTCGGTATTGCACGTGACCACTGTCGAGGGCGCCGATGGCAGCCTGACGCGTAAGCTTGAAGGTGTGCCGACCTACCTGCCTGAAGAAAAAGGTTTTGTTCGTGTGACCCAGGTTCAAGGCTTCTGGAAGTTTGTTCCAAAAGGTACAGACCAGGTCGAAGTGACCTATCAGGTTCACACCGAGCCAGGTGGTAGCGTGCCGTCGTGGCTGGCCAACAAGTTTGTGGTCGATGCACCCTTCAATACCTTGAAAGCCCTGAAAGCACGCGCCGAGAAGTAATACCGTGCTTTTGGCAAAGAGGCTGCCAACCGGCGGCCTTTTTCATATCAAACCGATGGATTCAGGAGGAACGATTTTCCGGTATTCGGGGTCGAGATGTTGTAAGCCCATCTGTGGGTTTTACCAAGGAGGCACCGATGCAAAAGTGGGAAGTCACCTTCGTAGATGATCACGGCGTGCAGACCGTGGAGCAATTCGATTGCGAACAAAAACCCACGATGGAGCGGGCCGCGCAATTGATTCGCTCAAAACTCCTCCCTGTTCCGGCCGAGCTCGATCTCAATGATCTGGAGGGGCGAACCGAGGACCCGACGGTCAAAAGCCTGAAAGATCAGAACAGCATTGAAATTCTCAGTATCACGCCAATTGCATAACCACTTGATGCGACTCGCAAACAGGCCTTGGCAGCAACTCTGACTTGGGGCTACTCTGCAAACGAGATCAGCGAATGGATCGCTAAGGTCTGGTCTTGTCAGCTACATGCTTGTTTCCCGGCGGCAATTTGATTGCCGTATCGCCCTCACCATTCGGTTGCGGGCGCAGGGAGTACGGAAAGTCTATCCATCAGTTTGAGGAGGACGTTTCATGAGCACAGCCTATCAAGAAGACATCAGCAGCAGTGTGCTGCGCCGCATGAAAGAAGGCGGTTTTGACTTTTCACGGTTCCATCCCATCGAGTTCTACGCCATTTTCCCGGATGAGGAGCGGGCACGCAGGGCGGCAGGGCATTTTCGCGGTGAATCCTTGAATGCGCAGGTCAGCGTGCGTGATGACGGTGCCTGGCATCTGGAGTTGAGCAAGGTGATGTACGCCACTTATGGCGGCATCGGCGACTTCGAGCAGGACTTTGAGGCGGTGGTCGAGCCTTTGGGTGGGATTATCGAAGGATGGGGCGTCAAGCAGGAGGTACGAGGGCTACTCGCATAACACTATGAACAGCGACAACACTCAGCAACGGCTGACCTCAGGGTTGGCCGTTTTCGTTTTCGGACATTGAGAAGTCAAAGGATCGCAACCGCGCACAGGCCGTGAAACCAACTCTGGCTATGCCGGTAATGACCATGAGCATTGCTTCGCAATGAAGCGAGGGACGAACAGGTTGAGGCATTGGCTGCACAGGATTGGTGCGGCGTGTCTTCGACGATTAGCCAACCGATTGATAGTTAAGCGTTTATGCCGCTGGCACGGGCCTTGCGAAGTCTGGGTGTCCGGGTGACAAGGAGTACGGCATGATCCGCACCTATTTTGATGAAATGTACGACGCTGGCGGCTTGGTCCGTCCGCACTATCGGGAGTTCGCCCGTTGGTTAGCTGAAACGCCTGACGAGCTTTTGGCACAACGGCGACGCGAGGCCGATCTGTTATTTCATCGTGCCGGGATAACCTTCACGCTCTATGGTGATGAGCAGGGGACAGAGCGTCTGATTCCCTTCGACACCATTCCCCGCAGCATCCCCGCCAGTGAATGGCGGATCGTCGAGCGCGGCTGTATTCAGCGGGTCAAGGCATTGAACATGTTCCTTGCCGACCTGTACCACGAGCAGCGCATCATCAAGGCCGGCATCATCCCCGCCGAACAAGTACTGGCCAACGAGCAATACCAGCTCGCCATGCAAGGGCTGGATCTACATCGCGATATCTATTCGCACATCTCTGGCGTCGATCTGGTGCGCGATGGCGACGGCACGTACTACGTGCTCGAAGACAATTTGCGCACGCCCAGTGGCGTCAGCTACATGCTCGAAGACCGCAAGATGATGATGCGGCTCTTCCCCGAGTTGTTCGCCGCCCAGCGCATCGCGCCCATCGATCATTACCCGAACCTGTTGCTCGACACGCTGAAAAGTTCCAGCCCGCTGGACAATCCGAGTGTCGTGGTACTGACTCCCGGGCGCTTCAACAGTGCGTTTTTCGAGCACGCGTTTCTGGCGCGGGAGATGGGCGTGGAGCTGGTGGAAGGCGCGGACCTGTTCGTGCGCGACGACAAGGTGTTCATGCGCACCACCGACGGTCCGAAAGCCGTCGACGTGATCTACCGTCGCCTCGACGATGCTTTCCTCGATCCGTTGGCGTTCAATCCGGATTCGATGCTCGGCGTTCCAGGACTGCTGTCGTCCTATCGCTCCGGCAATGTGGTGCTGGCAAATGCCATCGGCACCGGTGTCGCGGACGACAAGTCGGTTTATCCGTTCGTGACCGACATGATTCGTTTCTACCTGGACGAAGAGCCGATCCTGAAGAACGTGCCGACCTGGCAGTGTCGCAACCCGTCAGAACTTTCTCACGTGCTGGCGAACCTGCCTGAACTGGTGGTCAAGGAAACCCAGGGTTCCGGTGGTTACGGAATGCTGGTCGGGCCTGCAGCCACCGCTGCCGAGATCGAAGCGTTCCGCGCACGCATCAAGGCCAAGCCCCACGCGTATATCGCCCAACCGACGTTGTCCCTGTCGACCTGCCCGACGTTTGTCGAAAACGGCATTGCCCCGCGGCACATCGACTTGCGTCCGTTTGTCCTGTCAGGCCGCGAAACCCGGGTCGTCCCCGGTGGCCTTACCCGTGTAGCCCTGCGCGAAGGATCCCTGGTGGTCAATTCGTCACAGGGTGGCGGAACCAAGGACACCTGGGTGGTCGAGGATTGAAGGAAGCCTGCCATGTTAAGTAGAACTGCCTCGGATTTGTACTGGATGTCGCGTTACCTGGAGCGGGCGGAAAACCTCGCACGGATGCTCGACATCAGTTATTCGCTGTCATTGATGCCGCAGGATGGCCGCGGCGATGGTCTGCACGAATTGGCGATGCCCTTGCTGATCACCGGCACGCTGGACGATTACCTGGAGCGCCACGGTCAATTGCACGCCGAGCGCTTGCTGCACTTTTTTGCCCTGGATGTGGCCAACCCGGCCAGTATCTACAGTTGCCTCGGCGCCGCGCGGGTCAGCGCTCATGCAGTACGTGGGCGGATCACCGCCGACATGTGGGAAAACATCAACGCGACCTGGCTGGAAATTCGCGGTATCGCCGAACAGGGCCTCAGTCGCTATGGCATGAGCCGTTTCTGCGAGTGGATCAAAGAACGTTCGCACCTGTTCCGGGGCGCATGCTACGGCACCATTATGCGCAACGATGCCTTCCGTTTCATTCGCCTGGGGACCTTCATTGAAAGGGCCGACAACACGCTGCGCCTGCTCGATGCCCGCTACGAAATGGCCGGCGATCAGGCCGAGGCGGTCAGCGATGGTACGGCCTATGCGTATTACCAGTGGAGTGCGTTGCTGCGGGCCTTGTCGTCGTTCGAGGCGTACACCGAGATCTACCGCGACGCCCCTGGCGCGCGGCACGTCGCCGAGCTGTTGCTGCTACGTGCCGACGTACCGCGTTCGCTGCGTGCCTGCACTGAGGAAATCGACCAGATCCTCGCCAGCCTGCCGGGGACCAATGGCCGTCCTGCGCAACGTCTGGCAGCAGAAGTGGATGCGCGGCTGCGATACACCGGCATCAACGAAATCCTCGCCGAAGGCCTGCACGCCTGGCTGACCGAGTTCATCCCGCTGGTGCGCCAGTTGGGCAACGCCATACACAGTTCCTATCTGGAGGCTGCATGAGACTTTCCATTAGCCACGAGACCACCTATCACTACGAAGATCAGGTGCGGGCAAGCATCCAGTATTTGCGATTGACGCCTCACGACAGCGAGCGTCAGCACGTACTGAGCTGGCGGCTCGACCTGCCGCGGCCAGTGCGTGCGCAACTCGATCCGTTTGGCAACATCCTGCATGTGCTGACGATGGACGAGCCGCATGAGGCAATCATCATCGGCGCACGAGGGCTGGTGGACATCGATGAGTTGCGTGAGGCCGAGCATGAGAGCCAGTCAGCGCTGCCGTTCTTGCGTTTCACTCGACTGACCGAGGCGGATGAAGCGTTACGCGCATTCGCCGAGAAGCAATGTCGCCAACGGCGTGATCGCACAGCGTTGATCGACTTGATGCATGGCCTCAACCAGCACATGACCTACACGCCGGGCTCCACCGAAGTCGACACCAGCGCCGCTCAAGCGTTCGCCGGGCGTGCCGGGGTCTGCCAGGATCACGCCCATGCGTTTCTTGCCTGTACGCGTAGCCTGGGGATTCCAGCGCGGTATGTGTCGGGTTATCTGTACAGCGAAAACAGCGAACACCTGGCCAGTCACGCCTGGGCAGAAGCCTGGCTCGACGACGCGTGGTACAGCTTCGATGTCACCAATGAACTGGCCAAACCCGAGCGTCATCTGAAACTGGCGGTGGGCCTCGACTATCTCGATGCCTGCCCGGTACGCGGCATGCGCCGTGGCGGTGGCGGGGAGCAGATGCACGCCAAGGTGTTCGTCGCGCCGACGCCGGTGATCTCGGTTCACCAGCAGTAATATCGGGAATACCGCATCGCGAGTAGGCTCGCTCCCACAGGTCTTGTGAACACCGCAGATCCAATGTGGGAGCGAGCCTGCTCGCGATGGGGCCCGCTCAGGCGCCACACCTCTCAAGCTATCAGGGCTGCTGCTTACGCCCCGCCATATGCTTCAAATACCCCACCAGCAACGTCAGTTCCTCATCCGACAATACCTGTGTCGAGAACCCCGGCATTTTTGCCTGTGGCCATTGGCGCAAGCTTTGCGGATCGCGGATATAGCGCTTGAGGAATTCAGCGCCAAAGTACTCGGTAGGGCTGAAAGGAATGTTCAGGTCCGGACCAAACTGCGCGTCCCCTGCGCCATTCAGACGGTGACACGCCAGGCAGTTTTTCTGGAACAACGCATAGCCCAGATTCACCGGGTCATTGGCGCCGAGTGCCGGGTCTGGAAGCAGGGCAGGGAAGCGTACGCCGACCGCCGCCAGGCGTTTGATGCTGGCGACCTGGAATGGCCATTGCTCAGGGCTGATATGGCCGGCCTGAGGGTTGGTCCACACCAGATAAAACGGTCCGGCGCTGGGTTTGCCTTCCGCCAGTGCTGGCCAAGGGTTGGCCGGGTCTTCAATCGCCAGCCACGCCTGTGCGCCTGCCGTGTTGAGCAACGGCGCAGCAGCCAGTTCGGCAGCGAAACCGTCCAGGGCCACGGCTTGCAAGTGGTCGTCAGCTTTGATACCCGTCAACAACGCCGCCAGCGGCACCGCGCGATAACTCATGTTCCTTTTGTAGGAAACATCGTCGGTGATCTGAATCGTCTGGGCCTGAGGATGCTTGAGCAACTCCTCGGTTTTCCAGGTTCGGCTGCCGGTGCCCAGGTCGAGCACCAGCTGTGCGGCATACGAGGGCGTGCTGAGCAGCAAGGCCCCAAGCAAAAGTAAAGCTTTCAAGTGATCGCCATCCTGTCGAAGGTGTGCCGTAAAGGTTGGCACACACATGCAGGCCCGGAAAGCGAGCGAGTCAGTTTTTTAGTGAGGCGTCGTCAACAACCACGCTTGATTATCCGATCACCTTGGTAAGGTTCGGCAAAATCAGTAGCAGCGTAGTGGCGAACAAAATGAGCCCGGCTTGACGCACTTTCGAATGTTTGAACATGGCTGTTTGCCTTTTTTTGTTATTTCCTGAGCGTCGAATGCTTGCCTGCATTTCTCCATGACGGCAAAGCGCTGTAGTGCTTTTCTCACGGGCGCCTCGGCAAAACCCGACGACGACCTCGTAAGGTTTACCTTAGGGGCCCCGCAGGCTGTGCTTTAGATCCATTTCGTATCAACCTAGATCAACCTGCTTCTAAAAAGGCATGAGGCATACTGCCAGCAGCTTTGCCGGCCTTTTGCTAGACAGTTCGGTGACCCGAATCGATTTATCCGATAGCTCACTACCGTTCGTCTGAGCGTGACCGTCAAGGCCGTTGAGCGCTTCGGTCATTGAATCCGCCGCTGCTGAGCCTAAGGTGAGAACTCGCCAACTATTCACCTGCCCAGCGGTACGAGGACGTCATGACCCAAGCTTTGATTTTCGACGCGTTACGTACACCCCGTGGCCGTGGCAAGGCTGATGGCGCCTTGTACAGCGTCATACCGGTGAACCTGCTGGCAGGCTTGCTCGCTGCCCTGCAACAGCGGACGCAACTCGACACCCGCGAGGTTGATGACATCGTGATCGGCTGTGTCACGCCGATTGGCGATCAGGGCGCCGACATCGCCAAAACCGCGGCGCTGGTGGCCGACTGGGACGTTAGCGTTGCGGGTGTGCAGATCAACCGCTTTTGCGCATCCGGGCTGGAAGCGGTGAATCTTGGGGCGATGAAAGTGCGTTCCGGCTTTGAGGACCTGGTGGTGGTTGGTGGCGTCGAGTCCATGTCCCGGGTGCCGATGGGCAGCGACGGTGGTGCCTGGGCGCTGGATCCGCAAACCAACCTGCACTGCCATTTCACCCCGCAAGGCGTGGGCGCCGACCTGATCGCCACGATTGAGGGCTTCAGCCGTCAAGACGTCGATACGTACGCACTGCACTCTCAACAGAAGGCGGCGCGGGCACGGGCGGATGGCTCGTTCAAAAAGTCCCTGGTGCCGGTGCAGGATCAGAACGGCATCGTCCTGCTGGATCATGATGAGTTCATTCGCGCCGAGTCGACGCTGGAAGGCTTGGGCAAGCTCAAGCCGAGCTTCGAGATGATCGGGCAAATGGGTTTCGACGCTACCGCGTTGCGGGTCTACAGCCACGTGGAGCGAATCAGTCACGTTCACACGCCCGGAAACAGCTCGGGGATCGTCGACGGCGCGGCGCTGATGTTGATTGGCTCCGAAGCCAAAGGTCGGGCACTGGGTTTGCAGCCACGGGCGCGGATCGTCGCCACGGCGGTCACCAGCACCGATCCGACCATCATGCTCACCGGTCCGACGCCGGCCACTCGCAAGGCCTTGGCCAGGGCCGGGCTGCGGGTCGAGGACATCGATCTGTTCGAGGTCAACGAAGCGTTCGCCTCGGTGGTGCTCAAGTTCATCAAGGACATGGCCATCGATCCGGCCAAGGTCAACGTCAACGGCGGCTCCATCGCCATGGGCCACCCGCTGGGCGCCACCGGTTGCGCGATTCTCGGCACCTTGCTCGATGAACTGGAAGTGCGGCAGTTGCGCTACGGCCTGGCGACCCTCTGTGTCGGCGGCGGCATGGGCATCGCCACCATCATCGAACGCCTCTGAGCCTCCGACTTCAAGGAAAATTGCCATGACCGATGCCATCCGTTACGAAAAAGGACAGGACCAGATTGTCGTCCTGACCATCGACATGCCGGGCCAGAGCGCCAACACCATGAACGCGGTGTACCGCGAGGCCATGGCTGGTTGCGTTGCGCGTCTGGTGGCCGACAAGGATTCGATTGCCGGAGTGATCATCACCTCCGCAAAAAAAACCTTCTTTGCCGGCGGCGATCTCAATGAGTTGATCAAGGTCGGCAAGCCTCGAGCCAAAGCCTTCTACGACATGGTGCTGACACTCAAAGCCCAGCTTCGGACACTGGAAACGCTCGGCAAGCCGGTAGTCGCCGCAATCAATGGTGCGGCGCTGGGTGGCGGTTGGGAAATCTGTCTGGCCTGCCATCACCGCATTGCGCTGGACAATTCGTCGGTGCAGATCGGTTTGCCGGAAGTCACGCTGGGGCTGCTGCCGGGCGGCGGCGGAGTGGTGCGCATGGTGCGCCTACTGGGGCTGGAGAAGGCGCTGCCGTATCTGCTCGAAGGCAAGAAAGTCCGGCCGCAGCAAGCCCTGCAAGCCGGTTTGATCGATGAGCTGGCGGCGGATCGTGATGAACTGCTGGCCAAGGCGCGAGCCTGGATTATTGCCAACCCGACGGTCAAGCAGCCTTGGGATATGAGCGGTTACCAGATTCCCGGCGGCACACCGTCGAACCCGAAAGTCGCGCAGATGCTGGCCATCGCGCCGTCGATTTTGCGCAGCAAAACCCAGGGTTGCCTGCCAGCGCCGGAGAAGATCCTCTGCGCTGCGGTTGAGGGCGCTCAGGTTGATTTCGACACGGCACAGTTGATCGAAACCCGCTACTTCACCGAGCTGACTACCGGCCAGGTGGCGAAGAACATGATTGGAACCTTCTGGTTCCAGCTCAACGAGATCAACGCTGGCGGCTCGCGTCCTGCGGGTTTTGCGCCGCACGTGACGAAAAAACTCGGTGTACTCGGCGCGGGCATGATGGGCGCCGGGATTGCCTATGTCAGCGCCGTGGCCGGAATCGACGTGGTGCTCAAGGACATCAACCTGGCGGCAGCCGAGAAGGGCAAGGCCCATTCGGCAGCACTGCTGGACAAGAAAGTCGCCCGTGGCCAGCTCAGCCCGGAGCAGCGTGACGCCACCCTGGCGCGGATCAAGACCACCGAGCAGGATGCCGATCTGGCGGGCTGTGACCTGATCATCGAAGCGGTGTTTGAAGACCGCGAGCTGAAAGCCAAGGTCTCGTCCGCCGCACAAAAAATCGTCGGTGCAAACGCGGTCATCGCTTCCAACACCTCGACCTTGCCCATCAGTGGCCTGGCGACCGCCGTGCCGGATCAGTCGAAATTCATCGGCCTGCACTTTTTCAGCCCGGTCGACAAAATGCCGCTGGTGGAAATCATCAAAGGTGTCAATACCAGCGATGAAACCCTGGCCCGTGGTTTCGATTTCGTCCTGCAAATCAAGAAAACCCCAATCGTGGTCAACGACAGCCGTGGCTTCTTCACCTCGCGAGTCTTCGGCACGTTTACCAATGAAGGTATCGCCATGCTCGGCGAGGGCATCTCGGCACCGATGATCGAGACCGAGGCGCGCAAGGCTGGAATGCCGATAGGTCCGCTGGCGATCTCTGACGAAGTTTCCCTGAGCCTGATGAGCCATATCCGTCAGCAAACTGCCAAGGACCTGCAAGCCGAAGGCAAACCGCTGCCCGCGCACCCGGCGTTTGCCGTGATCGACCTGCTGCTCAACGAATGCCAGCGTCCCGGCAAAGCCGCGGGTGGCGGTTTCTACGAATACCCGGCCGGTGGACAGAAACATTTGTGGCCAGAGCTGAAAACCCGTTTCGAGAAAGCTGACGGGCAGATATCGCCACAGGATGTACGCGATCGCTTGCTGTTTGTGCAGGCCATCGAAACCGTGCGCTGTGTGGAGGAGGGCGTGCTGCTGTCGACGGCCGATGCCAACATCGGTTCGATCTTCGGCATTGGTTTCGCCGCCTGGACCGGCGGGGCGTTGCAGTTCATCAACCAATACGGCGTGAAGGATTTTGTTGCCCGCGCCCAATACCTGGCCGAGCAGTACGGCGAGCGCTTTACACCGCCGGCTTTGTTGCTGGAAAAAGCCGCGAAGGGCGCGTTGTTCTGAGGGAGTCGCTCTGACGGATTGGCGGTGCGCACCGGGCTTGCCTTGACCCCGCGTTTCGAGGCAGGCTCTGGGTGTGCACTATCGCCTCTATCGTGTCAGGTATTTTTTATGTCGTTACGCATCTGCATTCTGGAAACCGACATCCTGCGTCCAGAGCTGGTCGATCAATATCAGGGTTACGGGCAGATGTTCCAGCGTCTGTTTTCGCAGCAACCCATCGCTGCCGAATTCACTGTCTACAACGTCATGCAGGGCGAATACCCAAGCGATGACCTGAGTTTCGATGCCTATCTGGTGACCGGCAGCAAGGCTGATTCGTTCGGCACCGACCCGTGGATTCAAACCCTCAAGACTTACCTGATGTCGCGCTATGAGCGCGGCGACAAGCTGCTGGGCGTGTGCTTTGGCCATCAATTGCTGGCGCTGCTGCTGGGTGGCAAAAGCGAGCGTGCGACCCAGGGTTGGGGTGTCGGCACCCACAAGTACAAACTGGCCGCCAAAGCGCCGTGGATGAGCCCGGTGCGGGAAGAACTGACACTGCTGATCAGCCACCAGGATCAGGTCACCGCGCTACCGGAAAATGCCACGGTGATCGCTTCCAGCGATTTTTGCCCGTACGCTGCGTATCACATCAACGACCAGGTGCTGTGCTTCCAGGGCCACCCGGAGTTTATTCACGATTACTCGCGGGCGTTGCTGGAAATTCGTCAGCAACACCTTGGTGAGCAGGTCTATCAGAAAGGTATGGAAAGCCTGGCGCAAGAGCACCACGGCACCACCGTTGCCGAGTGGATGATGCGGTTTGTGGCCCACAAGCCCGAGACCAAATCCGTATAAGGTGTAATGCCGACGAGGAACCTGTGGCGAGGGAGCTTGCTCCCGCTCGGCCGCGAAGCGGTCGTAATCCGGCAATCGCGATCCATCTGAATACTCGCGGCGGCTGATATCAGGGTCGCTTTGCCCGAGTGCGGACCGACCCGCGGAAGCAAGCTCCCTCGCCACAACAATTCTTCAAAGCCACCCCGACCGCTTGAAGCTCGCCCATAACGCGAAACATCCCACGGTCATAAACCCCATCACCACAAAATAGCCGTAGTGCCAGCTCAGCTCCGGCATGTTCTGAAAGTTCATCCCGTAGATCCCGGCCACCGCCGTCGGGAACGCCAGAATCGCCGCCCAGGCGGCAAACTTGCGCTGCACCACGCTTTGACGGGCCGCTTCCAGCAATACGCCAATCTCGATGGTCTGGCTGGCAATATCACGTAACGTCGTCAGGTCCTCCATCTGTCGCGTGACGTGGATCTGCACATCACGAAAGTACGGGCGCATGTTCTTGTCGATGAACGGGAAGCTCAGCTTCTGCAGCTCTTCGCTGATCTCCACCATCGGCGCCGCATAACGGCGCAGGCGCAACACGTCGCGCCGCAAACCATGAAGGTTCTGAATGTCCTTTTCGTTGAGCGTGCTGCACAGCACGTTGCGCTCCAGCTCATCGATCTCGCTATGGATCGCTTCGCCCACTGGCTGATAGTTTGCGATGACGAAATCGAGCAGGGCGTAGAGCACGAAATCTTCGCCGTGCTCAAGCAACAGCGGACGCGCCTCACAGCGTTGGCGCACATGGGCGTAGGACGCCGAGTGACCGTTACGGCAGGTGATGATGTAACCCTTGCCGGCAAAGATGTGGGTTTCGATGAACTCCAGTTTGCCCTCATGGCGCACCGGCGAGTACGTGACGATAAACAGCGCATCGCCAAAGGTTTCCAGCTTCGATCGGCTGTGTTTATCCAGGGCGTCTTCAATCGCCAGTTCGTGCAGGCCGAACTGGCGTTGCAGGTTGGCCAGCTCCTGGGCGTTCGGCTCTTCGAGGCCGATCCATACAAAGTGACCGGGTTTTGCAGCCCAGGCGGCGCCCTCATCAAGGGTGATATCGGTGACTCTCTTACCGGCACTGTAGACCGCAGCCGCAACGACTCTACCCATAATTCTTATTCACTTCTTCTTGGCAAATGGCAATGACAGGCAATGACCAGATTATCCTGCTCTTAAGCTTGAGAGTCAGCAAAATCAGCGAAGTTCGCCGGCAAAAAGAAGCCCGCACGAGGCGGGCTTCATTCAGGCTGCTTGCAGCTGTCGATCCATCGATTCAATGCACTCGCGCATCTGTTCGCGGCACTGGGCGATCAGCATCGGCATGTCGTCCATGCTCAATCCGGCGGTAGGAATCGCCGGCAGCGAGCGGATCAGAATCTTGCCGCTGCGCCAGCGGTTCAGACGCATATGGTTGATGTAGCTGCTGACGCACACGGGCACGATTGGCACCCCGGCAGCGATGGCCATCTGGAACGCGCCTTTCTTGAATGGCAGCAACTCTTCACCCTGGTTGCGCGTGCCTTCCGGGAACACCCAGATCGAGGTGTCCTTGTGCCGCAAGGTGTTGGTGGTCGTGAGCATCGACTGCCGAGCCTTGTGCCCATTGCCACGGTCGATCAGCACATTGCCGGCCAGCCAGAACAACTGTCCGAACAGCGGCACCCACTTCAGGCTTTTCTTGCCGATGCACACGGTGCGGTGCGGCACCACATTACCCAGCACGAACAGATCGTAGTTGGACTGATGGTTGGCGATCACCACGCAGCTTTGGGTCTTGTTCGTCAGCCCAGCGACGTCGGCCTTCACTCGCAATCGCAAAATGCACATCGCCGGCCAGGCATAAAGGCGCGCGCACAAACGACTGTTATCCGGATTGAACGGTCGGCACAAGCCAAGCACCACACCGAGCACACCCGCTACAGCAAAATGCAGACCCATCAATAACATGCGAAACAGATACAGCATCTACAGGCCCGCCGGGACAAAAGGTGGCGCAGTGTACGGATGTGCACTGTTTTCGGCAATTGCCGCTATAGAGGTAGGAGATAGGCGATGTTTAAGCGCATGTTTCAGACTGATAGCGTCAGATGCGGAGTAGAGCGGCCGAAGGACTGTAAACAGATCAGGCAAGAAAAAGCCCGACTCGGCGGTCGGGCTTTTCGTTGGTGCGCTTTCGGGATTAAACCAGGTGTTCCTGATCCAGGATGATCGCGTTGTCCAGCGTCTCCAGCAGGGCCTTGCGTACTTTGAGCTTGGTGTTCTTGTGCGCGGTCATGTTGATCTTCTTCAACTGACGCGCCATGGCCAGTGCTGCACTTTGCAGTTCTTCGGCAGAAACGACCTTGTCGAGGAAGCCAGCATCCAAAGCGCCCTGCGGATCGAACATCTCGGCGTTGATCACCGAGCGGTGGAACGCCGACTTGCGCAGACGATCACGGGCCAGCTCGATGCCGGCGTGGTGCATGGTCATGCCGATCTGCACTTCGTTCAGGCCAATGCTGAACGGGCCGTCGACACCAATCCGGTAATCGGCCGACAGCAGAATGAACGCGCCCTTGGCCACTGCATGTCCAGGGCACGCGACGATCACCGGGAAAGGGTGCGACAACAGACGGCGGGCGAGGGTCGAACCGGCGGTCACCAGGCTCACGGCTTCTTTAGGGCCGGCCGTCATCACCTTCAAGTCATATCCGCCCGACAGAATGCCTGGCTGACCGGTGATGATCACCACCGCACGATCCGTCACCGCCTGATCCAGCGCAGCATTAAACGCGGCAATCACGTCCGGCGAGATGGCATTGACCTTGCCATTGCTCAAGGTCAGGGTCGCGATACCGTCTTCGAGATGGTAGGAAATCAACTCACTCATGACGCTATTCCTTGTATTGAAGTGGGGCAGACGTTACCCATCGTCGTAGGTCAGGTAAAGCGCCATGACTGACCGGCCAGTCAGCCAATTCGCGCCCGCCCAGCGTAGCCGGCCATACGTACCGCGCATTGCCCTCTATATAGAAGCATTCACCCGGCCGAAGATTGGCAGGTTTGCCATGCATCGAAACCCGCCCGAACTCGCAAATCGCTTAACCGCATGAAAATTCTGAAAAAAATATTTGCCATCGGAAAAGCTTTCGACTACATTAGCGCGCCTCGACAGACAGAACATGTTTGAAGAGATACGGTGAAGTGTCCGAGTGGCTTAAGGAGCACGCCTGGAAAGTGTGTATACAAGAAATTGTATCGAGAGTTCGAATCTCTCCTTCACCGCCACATTAAGTAAACACAAACCCCTGATTTTCCTAGAGAAAGTCGGGGGTTTGTGGTTTTTGGCGTCTGGAAAAGGGCCATATGGGACAGATCTGGGACAGATGCTCTATTCCGGTGCAGAAACAGGCCCCAGTGAATGATTGCGTGGCGCGTCGCCCGCGACGAGATGAACTAGACTTTCTCGCCAGCCCCCCAAGGACGACTTCCATGCCAGATAACTCAAACTCCAACATTGCCACGGCAGATGCTCTGACATTGCTTCTACACAACCAGCATGCCCTGGGAGCAGCAATAGAAGAGATTACGAAATGGCTTTCGGAGAATGGCGCAGAGACTGTTGCAGGTAATGCAGCCGTGGCCATGGAAACCCTGGACACAAATGCAAAAGCCATTACAGATGCGATTATGCGACTGCGGCAGTCCTAGGGAATCGCCTCTGAACCTGCAACGTCAATGACTGGCCAACAGCAATCTTTTTCCGATCTTCACGGTAGTCAGCAATCGGCCAAAAGCGGTCGTTCGTGAGTGAGACCCAAAGCGGCCACTGCAGAAAAATAAATTTGTCCCCATTTCCGGACCCGCGCTGGCGCCGGCGGCCACTCTGCACTAACGTTCAATCGTTCGGCCTGAACCACTCAACGGGCTGCTCGACGCTCCATATTTTTGCCACCGCTACCGATAAATTCAGCGTCATCTCACTCCGGATTTTCGGGGCACGACGTTAATCTCGTATAGATTAGGTGGAGTATAAAAATAACATGCAGGATGTCCGCCCAAACCCAACGCTTCGTCTGGATTCTTGTGTCGAACGTCCGATATTCATGGCCTTCTTACAGCATGCGAGACGCTCGCCTGATGCAATTGCTGTAATCTCTCAAGACGCGACTTGCAGCTATCGTCAGCTTGAAGAGATAAGCCAGGGCATTGCGTCCTTCTTGATTGGAAATGGCGCTACCGAATCCGACCGGATTGTTATTGTTTCGAGTCGCTGTGCGGGGTTGGTCTATGCAATGCTCGGCGCCTCCCGTGCCGGATTGACGTTCACAGTTGCCGACAATGCATATCCACCAGCGCGCGTAGGTCAAATCATTCGAGCGCTTCAGCCTACCTTTGTTCTGCTATGCGGTGAGGCTACAGTCAACCTCAATCTCGAGCACTTTGAGCCAAGGGCAGAGAGTTCCTATCCGCGGGTCGTCAGAATTCCGGAAATTCCCACCGAATCACTGCATAAGTTCGCCTTTGATCAAAGGGTTTTGCCAGAAGTCGACCCTTGTCATCCGGCGTATATCACATTTACATCGGGCAGCACTGGGGAACCGAAGGGGGTTGCGACACATCATGCGCCTTTGGTTCATTTTATTGAGTGGCATACCAAACGTCATTCGCTATCAAAAGACGATTGCTTTTCCTTGCTTTCCGGGCTTGGTCATGACCCTGTATACAGGGACGTATTTACGCCTCTCTCCATTGGCGCGAAAACTATCTGTCCGGCACAGTCAACCGTCATAGATCCTTCGGCTTTGGCGGCGTGGATACATAAGAATGGAATATCCGTTATTCACCTTACGCCCCCCCTGGGAAAGCTTATTGAAACTGGAGCAAAAATCAACGAACTAAAATTCAACGCTCTGCGATACTTGTTTTGGGGTGGAGATGCATTAAGCAGTACGTTATACGAACAAATGCGCGTCGTCGCACCAAATGCAGTTAGTGTGAATTTTTACGGCACGACGGAAACTCCGCAGGCAATGGCGTACCATCAGGTCGACCCTGAAGCCAATAATGCCAGGATTCCGCTTGGTAAAGGAATTGAAGGCGCACAACTGCTGGTCGTAGATGACTCAAATAAGTTGGTCTGCGAAGGAGAGGTCGGAGAAATTCTTATACGCAGCCCCTATTTGTCGCTCGGTTATTGGGGTGACATTGCGCAAACCAGGGAAAGATTTGTTGTGAATCCATTTGCGAATGTCGAGGACGACATTTGCTATAGAACCGGCGACCTTGGCACTTATCTTTCAGATGGCAGTGTCATCTTTCTGGGGCGAGGCGACAATCAGATCAAGATTCGTGGTCATCGAATTGAGCTTACTGAAATTGAAGGCGCAATATCACGGCACCCCCGGATAAAACAGTGCGTTGTTCTGTCCGTCAATGACAGTTCGATCGTAAGGCTGGTTGCATATTGCATTTCAATAGAGCCTGTTTCATCTGTTGAATTGCGTGAACATGTCAGTAATCGACTCCCGGAATATATGGTGCCGGCGTTGTTCGTTTTTCTGGACGCTATTCCACTTACGCCGAATGGCAAAATTGATAAACGGGCGTTGCCTCCGATTGTCAGTAACACGGATGTGGCTGCCGTACACTCGCACCAGGATCTATCGCCGCTCGCGCTAAAACTGGCGGATGCATGGTCTGAAATACTCGAAGTCCCGCGCGTCGATGCAAACTTATCGTTCGTGGAGCTGGGCGGGGATTCACTCTCGTTTGTTCAGGCCTCAATGGTTCTTGAAGAACTTATTGGCCATCTGCCAGATCAATGGGAAATGACGTCAATATGTGATCTTTGTGAGCTAGCCAACAAAACCAGGGTATCGAAGCTGTCAGTTCGGGCAATGGAGGTTCCCGTTTTTTTACGCGCAATATCTATAATATCTATTATTGTCGCGCATTTTCATCTTTTTTCAAAATGGCCAGTTTCAGGCGAAACAACGGTATTGTTTATAATATCCGGACTCGGCCTGGCAAGATTTAAATTTAAAACCATAAGTGACCGTGGCAATGTGCGCACGCTTGTCAAGTCCGTTGTCAGTATCGCGACACCGACAATACTTTACACTATTTTGAATCAGATGCTGTTCGATAGGATTCACTGGCAAACATTGTTGCTGATTTCGAATTGGTTCTCACCGAAACTCACAGGTGGCTTTGCGTATTGGTATATTGAAGTTCTCGTACAAATGATAATAATCATTGGGTTCGCTCTGTCGTTCGAGCGCGTTAGAAAAGTAGTAACTTCTGACCCATTTCGTCATCTTGCCATTGCGTCATGCGTATTGGCAGTGGCTGGCGTTATGATTAACGCGTATTTGTTTGATGCTGCAGCGCTTTATAACAGAGTGCCACAGCACTACCTTGCGATCATGGTGCTTGGAATGACAATTAACTATGCTAATTCAAGAGCTCAGAAGTTGGTCGTCAGTGCGGTTGCTGTCATTGTGCTGGGCGGGCAAGATATTCTGACAATCTTCAGCTATGGATTGCACGAGTTCACAATGAAGGAATATATTGATATAGTCGTGCCTGCCGTTCTCGCGTTGATTTGGATCCGGTCTATACCCGTACCAGGCATCATCGCGCGAGGACTCGCATTAATAGCGTCGTCAACGTTGTTTATTTATTTGACGCATTTTCAGTTTCGGTCCCTGGCCCGTCACATCGTTGACCAGCCGGCGCTCGCGGTAATCTTTGCCATAGCCGGTGGAATTGGGGTTGGTTATGCCTGGAACAAGGGAGTTCGAATTGTTTTAATGCGTTTGAATGGAGGAGGAAAGAAGAGCAGTTCGGATACGATTGAGCGAGTTTCGTGACTGTGATTATTCCTGCATTTCATGCCGACTGGCACTGCTTCGGACGTACTGGCTACTATTACTTGCGGTACGACCTGCATCGTCTTTGCAGCCATCGCATACATACTTGTCGAACGCCCCGCAATCGCATGGACCAGGTGCATCAAGTTTAAACGCACCGACGCCGCAGTGTTCAATCAGACGTAAATCCAAGCTAATTCTCGTTATGGCGCATTCATGCTCTTGATTGCGTGGTGAGTGTCCACTCTCGGCAAATACGAAAGTCTGCAACCCGTCTGAATCTGCCGCTGGTGGAAAATTGCTGACCGACCGCAATGGGTCGATTGCTGCCTCTGGCGATAGGTAGACAGAACGCCGTTTATGTAAAAGAGGCCCCCACACTTGCCGAGAGTGTGGGGGCCTTTTATTTGGCCCCCGGATACCAGAATCACCTGGAGTGGTACACCGGGCTAGGGGGTCTGGTTTGCTAAAGCTTTAATGCTAACTGCAGCATCCCGACGACATCCGGCCCGTCCTCATTGATCCAAGTCCCATAGTGCTGGCGGATCATGTTCCCGTTGGTATGTCCCATCTGCTCGGCGATCCAATCGATTGAGGCAATTCCCGTCGTCAGCAACTGGCTGGCGTACGTGTGCCGGCACTGGCCAGGCCCCCGATAACGAACCCCGGCCGCGAGCAGGTGAGCCTTGAAGAACCTGTCGCGCACCACGAAGTCGTTGACGTGCGGCAGGCCGCTTTTCGTGTTCAGGAAGACAAAGTGCAGTTTGTGTTTACGCACCGTCTTGTTGTCCCGTTCTACGATATCTACGGTTTCAGCCTTTCGGTTCCTGTTCAACGCATCGATCTTCTGCAGGGCATCCCAGGCGGGGGCAAGTAGGCGGACCTTGCGCGTCGATCGCCGGGTTTTCGTCACCCGGTAAGCCCCGCGCACCTTGGACCGGCGGAACGTCACGGTGCCCTGTTCCAGGTCAACATCCTCCCAGGCCAGGGCGATGGTCTCGGATACCCGGGGGCCGGCCCATATCATGAACTGAACCATTAGCAGCTCTTGCGTGCGGCTGGTGTGGGTTTCCAGGATCTGTTTGATTTCCGCCCGGGTGAAAGGGTCCGGCGCCTCTGGATCTGGCAGGCGCACCATCAAACCTTCGGTTGGATCGTGCGCGACTTTCATCCTGGTGCGGTACAGCCTGAACACCTGGCGCACGTTGCTGATGATGTCGCGGATGGTCTTGTTTTTGAGCGTTTTAGACAGGGTCCCCTGAATCCACTCCTGTAGGTCCAGGTGATCGATGTTGTGGATCTGTACCTTTCCCCAGCGCGGCCGCACATGAACTTCTGCCTTGTTGGCATAGCCCCGATAGCTCGACGCTGCCACGCTATTGGCCTTGATCTTTAACCACAGGTCCAGGTAGTGGCCGAAGGTGTTTTCGACCAGCTTGGCCGAGTTGGGGAAGTGCCGCGCATAATCGAATGTGCCGGCTTGGATTTCGTATTCGATGATGTCGACCAGGCGCTTTCCCTGGGCCACGATGGCAGGCGTGTTACCACCCGGGATTGCTTCCCGGCATTTTTCTCCGTTGTATTGAAAATAGATTCTCACGGATTTCCCGCGAGCTTCGACCCCACTCATGTAAACCCCTAATGCTGTACTCGTATATCGACAGTCTGACGATCGGAAACAAAAAGGCCCGTTTCCGGGCCTAGTATCTGGAAGCGTATCTTCTGGTGGACGCGGCTTACCGCTTAGGCTTGTGGTTACGCAGATGGGCGTTCTGCAGCTGGCGCCGCCGGCTGCATTTCAGATGGTTGCCCTGGGCGCGCCACCTGCCGCATTGGTCGCAAACACTGGTGTAATCAATGTTCCAGGGAAAGCGCCGTACTGGTGTTGCTGAAGGACTGTTAGACATTGCGTGATACGCCCCGGGTTGCGGGTGCGGCGAGCAGTTGGGCGACCACAGCCGCGTCCGTTTCGCTCAGTTCACCCAAGGTGCTGGCCCTCTGGCTGAGGCTTTCGAGGCGGGATCGTGATTCAGGGGTTTTGTGCACCAGGTAGCCAATGACGGCCGCGCCGATGATTGCGGTGGCCACCAGGTGTCGCGCCGGTGTGGTAGCCTTCGCGCCGCTGCTGCTTAGGTTCTGTGCTTGCATGGTATAGCCCTCTGTTGTGGTCGGGTGTCGAGGAGCTGCAACTCCTCGGCACTGTTTCTTACAAGGTCAGTCTTTACGGGCTAGGTGGATCACCAGGCCGTCAAAATTCGGCTCATGTTCAACACATGATTGCCATTCCAGAACCCTCAAAATCTGTTGCCTGCTGCAGTCGTCCACCAGGATTTCGCGCTGGCCACCTGCTGCCCGGACTTCCAGGATCTCCAGCAAGCCATCCTCCCCGTAAGCACCGGCCTGGATGATCGGCGCGCTTTCTCCCGTGAAATCCAGACGGTCCTGAACTGACTGGAGCTTGCTTGTTTTGCCGTCGCCGGCACTGCCCATAAACACTTGGATTTGCATCGGTCTTGCTCTCCTTTACGACTTGAATGTCCAGCACTTCACTGTGGTCGGCCGGGGTTGTGAACAGGGGTTACGGTTGTTGAACGCGGCGCGTACGGCGCTGTGCACGGCCTTGTTGCTATCCAGGAATTTGCGGGAACGGGACTCTTTGAGCAGATCGCGCAACGTGGCCACATCGGCCAGCTTCTGTTTGTGTTCGGCGGCGCGCTCACAGAATTCGTTGAGGTTGATAGCAATCACGGTCGGGTCGCTGCTGTGGTCCACCACCGGATCCTCGCTCAAGGATTCGAGGTAGTCGTAGACCTCCCAAAACTCGGCCACGGCCGCATGGTCGGAGCTGATCGACGCCTGGCGCTCGATGGCCATCCGCACGATCTGGCGCTGGGTAGCGGCGACCTGGGGATCACTTAGTTTGAGAACCAGGCGGAGGCCGTCCAGCAGCGAAAGCAATTGAGCGTGGTTCTTGCTGATGCGCTCGACACGGATGTACCCGCGCAAGTCATAGCCGCAACTACTGCAGTTGCCCTGGTCGCTGGTATAGGCCGTGCTGCAGGCGAAACAGTGGGTATGTAACCGGCGCAGCTTCGCTTCGTGTTCGGGCATACGCTGGGCGAACAGCTCAAGCACCGCGGACTCTTTGCCCACGGCCCGCAACAGGAAGTGGCTGAGGGTGCCGCCGTCCAGCGCGTTGAGCTGATCAGCTGCAGCACGGCTTTCTGGTGTGACGGTCGGGCGCACAAAGTGCAGTTTTACGATGCGCGTCATGATCGCTTCGTGGGCGACCACGGCCGCGTTTTGGCTGATAGCGATCGTTCCCCTGAATGGAGGCTCGTACGTCTCGTTACCGGCCGTCTTGACGCCTTTCGTAGCCAGGGTGCCGCCGCCGTAGAAGTCTTTCAGCTCGTCCCATTCAAAGGTTTTAGCGTGTGCCCGATCATCGCTGTGGCGATCGGCTTCCAGGAACACTACCGGCATGCCGGAGACCTGGCCCATCAGGCGAGAGCGCCCGGCCTTGGTGGATTTCATAGGGTCGAATCCTTCATAACCTTCGCGGCCGAGTAGTTTCCAGAGCAGGTTCAGCAGGGTGGTTTTACCGGCGCCGGCTTCACCGGTGGCTTCCAGAAACGGGAATGACTGGTAGCGGGCGCGGATCTGTTCGCAGAACAGCGAGCCGAAGAAGAACACCAGGGCGACTAAGCCCTGGGCACCGAAACAGGTCCACAACAGCTGCACCCACTTCTCGTCAAAACCCTTTGCTTCGCGCTGCAGCTTGATGGGGACGCCTTTCTGCAGGGTTTTCAGGCGCAGCTTGCCAAACTCGAAATAGTCTTCGCTGTTGACCTTGTAGATGGTGCCGTCCTTGATCGCGATATCACCGTAGACGTAGCAGGTGTACTCCTTGCTGTAGCCCACGTAGTCGATCGTCGAAACGGTTTTGATGCCGAACAGCTGGTCTTTCATGAGCTTGTCGAGCTGCTGGCCACTGCCGGTAAACATCGCACCTGCCGCCATGCCGAGCAGTCGCTTTTTGAATTCGCTCGCGGCCGACAGCTGTCCGCTGGTGAAGGTGTTTTTCACGCTTTCTGAATCGTGAGGGAAGTCCACGCGCAGGTAATACCAGGACTCGTCCGTCACCTCGTTGCGCTGGAAATACAAGGCTTGGGGGTAGCAGTTGGCAATCTCTACGACACTGCCAGACTGCTGCAGCGCCTTCTCGCGCTGTTGGGCCTGGTTCAGCAGCTGGTCGTCGTGGTTCTCGCTGTCCTCGATGTCGGACATAGCCCGGTTGAATTTCTCCATGTCCAACTTGAACCAATACAGGCGGCTCCCAAAGCCCAGGTGAAATTCCCCGCGCTTGTTCCAGTCGTACATGAGCAAGGCTTTTTCCGCCGCGCTCTCTGCCAGCAGCAACGCTCCCTGGTGGCGGGCTTGCTTGAGGTCGGTAGCGATCTGTTCGGCACGTTTAGTTTCGTCTTGGATGAAGCTCCAGCGCTGATGGAGATCGTTCCAATCAGCCTTACGGCCGTCACGTTGCGGGATCTGTGCTGACTCGCAGACGAAGCCCAGGGCCCGGGCTTCGCGCACCCAACGCCGGGTGTATGCGTTAGCGCTGGGCTCGTTATCAAGAGCCCAAACCAGCTTGGGCAATTTCCCTCCCTCGCGGGTCTTAACCAACGCCTTGAGCGAGTCCCCAGGGAACGCTGTCGAGGACATGGCCGATACAGCCGCGATGTCGTTGTGTACCAGGGCGATGGCGTCGAAGATCCCTTCGACGATCCAGATTTCCTTGGCTTCAAGAAGGTCGACGCAGGGAGGGCACCACCAGACGCCGCGATAGCTGTCCTTGGATTTGAAGCGGGCCTTCATCTTGCCGAAGCGGTGCGGCTGATCGATCAAGCGTTCCCACCAGCCGCCTTTTTCCAGGGCGAAGCGCACAGTGGCGCTGCCGGCGTTGTGTTCAGGGGAGTAGAAACTTTCCTGAGTGAACCAACCCTGGATCAGCTCAAACCGAAAGCCCCGGGCGAACTCCAGGTAGGCACGCGCAGTGGCGTTCGGGTACTGGTCTGTAGCCGGCGCACGTTTGCTCCAGTCTTCGAACAGATCGTCGTACAGCTCTTTAACGTGCAGGGTGTGGCCACATTTTTCAGGTCGGCCACAGATCACCATCCATGGCGTGTCAAACCTGGAATACAGCTCTTTCTTTTTGCACTTGGGGCAGGTGCCGCCGCGCATGTAGTCGGTGCCTGTGCGATGCTTGAGCCCGAAGTCGGACTGGAGGCGTTGCAACACGTCGTCGCGAAGATCTTCTTTCATGGGGTTACTTCACTGCTTTGAGGCTGTGGGACAGGGCTGCCATAAGGCGTTTTTGCGCAGCCATTGCCGGGACGTGGGCGAGAATCGCGCCGTGGCGCAGACCGTCCGCAACAAAGCGGAATTGGTCGGCGTACCAGTGCTCATTGAGGCTCAAGCGATACTGTTCACGTAGGGCGGCCAGCAACGCTTTGGCCTCTGCCGGTGGCAGTTGAGTGGTGACAATTACGGCGTTTGCCATCGTGAAACCTCGATTTCAGGCGCAGCTCACCCAAACCCACGGTGGTGGGACAGGCGATTTATTGGGTGTGTATTACGAAGCGGTGACGCGAAATCGCCCGTTGTCCGGTGCGATGAGAATGCGTTCGTAGATCAGGCTGACCGGGATTGCCCAGGCGTTGCCGGTGGCTGTGTCGATGATGACGGTGTGCGTGGACGTGCTGCTGAAAGTGTCCAACCGCTGCCGATCGCATACCGCTGACATTTCGCTGTTGGCCAGGTGTACCAATCTTTCGGCGGTCTGAGTCAGTACATCGAAATCAGCTACCAGGTGCTGCAGGGTGCGGTCGAACAGTTGCTGATCGTCGCCCAGGTGTTCGCACCGGTGCCGCTCAAGAAACGCGAGAGCCGCGGTTTTGAGCATGTCCTGATATTCCTGTACTGCGGGCAGATTGTTCATTGGCCTTTCCCCGGTTTGATGCGGTACAGGTCGATAGCTGCCAGCACTTCGGCGTGTCGTGCGGCCATGTGGAGGTTGTGAGCGTTGAGGATGATTTCGGCTTCTTCTTCGTTGATCGACCCGTCTTCCAATGCCTTGGCAATCGCTTGGTCAACGCAGCCGCGCTTCGCTGATACTTGAACCGATCGGGCATACAGCTCGACGTTATCCAGCGTTTCGGGGGCGGCGACCGGGACAAACAATCCGCCGTACATTTGCGCAACATAGTTCGGAAAGTGGCTGGTGCCGCTGGTTTGTTCCAGCATGTAAACCTGAGCGTCACTTAGCGGACTGCAACCCGCGTTTTCATAAGCGTGGTTGTCGAACTTTTTGACTTTCATTTCTAAGCGAGCTGCTGCACCTTCGCGTCCATCGGGATAGCTGCGAATGATCTCGCGCATTGCTTCCTTACGCGTCTCTAGAACCGGGCTTTTCATCTTCTACTGTTCCCTGTTGGTCAGTGCCGTTACTGTTCGATAACGCCGTCTTTGATACCCAGTAGTACGGCGGCGCGATGTGCCTCCCCACGGCGACCTTTGATCCGACCGTTCAATAGGTCGCTGACTAAATTTTTGTTCAATCCGTGTTTTCGGCTGAACTCCGCGATACTCATCCCTCTGTGATTCAGAGCCTCTCGGGCTTGCTCGGGCGTAACGGTGGCGGGCATAGTGCGCACTCTGTTCGGTTGTGTTTGTTTGCGTTTGTCTGTGGTGATTCTTGGTCAAAAAAATGATCAAGTCAATGGTGGTGACTAAAAAAATGCTCATTGCGGATCGAGTAGGTGAACGCCTAAGGGAAGAGCGCGAGCGCTTAGGCCTGACTCAAACAGAGTTTGGAGTGCTTCTTGGAGTCAGTCGTGGGACACAAAAAAACTATGAGCTGGGGGCGAACTCGCTCGACCTCCGCTATGTTGCTGCGCTTGAGGAACGCGGTGTTGATGCTGCTTACGTGCTGACAGGCCGTCGTTCCACGCCAAATGGTCAGCTGTTTACGGCGGCCGAGGAAGAATTGATAAATCAGTTCAGGAGTATTCCGGAAGACGACCAAAAAGCGATACGTCGATTTTTGAAAGCGATGGCCGATGACGCTACTCGTCAGCAGAATTAACTTGTAACAAAGCATGCGCGGTATTCGTCGCTCCCTCGTTCCAAAGCCAGATCCCGCCCTGATAACGCCGATTCAGCAATGCACTTTATGGAGTCGTAAGCATGTTGGATCGCATCAAAAAAGAGCCCGTTTGCGTGGGATTTGCCGAGTTCGAATGGCATAGCCTGAGCAAAGCGGAACGCCGTCTCATTGGCCTTTACCGGTCAATGAGTGAACAGGAGCAAGGTCAGCTCCGCCGGCTTTCCGAGGTTCTTGCCGCCAATCCACAAGAATCAGCCAACAGCTGATTCCCGATCGCTTAACCCCGGTTTGGTGTAACCGATCGCCGACGTTTCCCAGTCGGCGGTTTGTGCTTCACGCAACTGCCTGCGCCCCGAGCTGTTCGAACAACTCCCGTTGTTTCGCTCTGGGCATCTCCCTCAGTCGGTCAAACAACATCCGTTCGAATGTCTGCGCCGACGGGCTCAGCGTGTGAGAAAACGTCAGGTGGGCCACCCATGTGTGCCCACATTGAACGTCAAGGCACTGGCAGTAGAGCGTCACAAAATCCGGTGACTGCGGTTTGCTATCCCGGATTAATCCCTTGTGCCCGCACTTACAAGTAACTCGCATATGTCCCTCCCCAGGGCCGCTAATCACCACCATGTTGCCACAATATGCAGTGGTTATCTCTCTAATAGTGTCATCATGTAGTGGTATCAACTGCTGTTGGTGGTTCTTTCCAGTTGAATCGTCTGTCTTCGCGAAGATTGTCATTCAGTTGGTTGAACAGCTGACAGATAGGCCGGATTTCATTGCTGGTGTACACGCGATCGATCTTCTCGATGTCGCCAAACCCCCCAGTGTTTTCCGGGATGATGCCAGCCAGCGCCGGGTTCATTCGCCAGGCGGCAATGACGTCGTTGCGCGTGATGTTTTTCACCTTCTCCAGTTCGTCTTTCGCCTGGAAGTCGCCCACGGGGATGATCTGGATCGCGTTTTCCTTGCCGTTGGGGATATTGACGAACATTGAGCGGAAGTTGCCCACGCCTTTGCTTGCACTGATCTGTGCGCGTAGATCCTCCTCGTCTTCCTCGGTCAGGTCGGGATCGTTGGTGTAGAAGATGTATCCCGCGTGTGCGCCATTGCTGTAGTACCGGCGGCGAAACAGGGTCGCGGCTTCGTTGAGCAGCAGCGCCTGCAGGCCGCCCAGATAGTCGGGTACGCCGTAGATGTTCTGTTCCACGTCGTAGTCCAGTACGTGTTCGATCTCGTCCTGGGCGAACTCCATTTCCTTGCTGTCGGGCAGCAGCATCACGAAACCTCCGTCCACTTTGACCCGCATGTTGATCGCTGGCAGGTGCTGCAACTCCAGTACCTGGCCAAAGGCGTTGGTGTCCCGGTACAGATACGCCTCACCAAACACCATGTAGTCGAGGCCCGCCCGACCCATGGTCTGCGTACTGCAGCCGGCCGAAGGGATGAACTCACGCAACAGCAGGTTGCGTTTGAACTTCGGGATGGCGCCGTGGTGCGCGTTGGCGCGCAGCAGTTTGGCCAAGCCGACACGCGACACCGGCGGCTTGTAGATCTTGCCGTCGTCGCTGGGGAACACCCCCACATATTCGCCGATGTTGCCGGACAGCACTTGCTCGGGCTCCCCGAACGTGAAGGACCTCATGGGCTGCTGTGGTCGCGGAGCTTGCTGTGGTTTTCTGCGTTTGTTGTTGGCCATGGCTGCTATGGGTGCTCGTCACGTAGCGGCTGCGGCGCCGCTTGTTGGTATTAAGGGGTTCGTTTGCCAGCGCGTGCATGATTGCCCAGGCAATGTCGGCGTGGCCGGTCGCATCGGTGCGCGAAGCGCTGTAGGTGATCTGGCCGCTGTTGGTGGCGCCGCGCTTGATGGTCAGGAACGCCTGGGCGACGTCCGTCCAGCCGGCATCCCACTCGATGCGACTGCCTTGGATCGTGTCCTGGGCTTTCAGTACCAAGGCATTTTTGGCCTCAAGGCTGTAGTGAATCGGCGTTGCCTTCGCGTAGAAATCGCGCACCAGGTCGAACACGCCATAGCCCACGCCGGTGACATCGATGCCGATGTGCTGCACGTTGAAGCGCTCGGTCAGCTTCTTGACCTGGGCGGCCTGATAGGTGAACGAATGCCCGCGCCAGCTGTGCTTTTCCAGGATGCGGAACTTCGCCCCTGGTTCGAGTGGCGGCGCGATCACCACGCAGGTGGCGTCGTCGCGGGTGCGGCTTGGGTCATAGCCGAGCCAGACCGGACTGTTGCCGAATGGGCGATCCAGATCCGGGTTGTAGTCTTCCCACAACGACAGGTCGGAGTAGCAGCGCTCCAGATCCTTGAGGCTGAAAGCGCTCTGTGTGCTGTCGATGAACTTGCAATAGAACAACTGCTGGAACTTGTCCTCGTCGTACTCCAGCTGCAGCTGCTCCAGGTCGAACAGATCGCAGCCGCCGGCAATGGCATCGTCCAGGGTGATGGTCTTGCGCCACTGGCCATCCGGACACAGCGCGCCCTGCGTATAGGCCGATTCACTGGGCCAGACGCCGCCGGCCTTTTTGCCGCGCTTGCTGTTGCGGAACTCCTCGCCCGACCAGAACGGGTAGGCTTGGTGCGACACCGCGCTGGGCGTCGAGAAATAGGTTTTGCGCCATTTCTTGTGGGTGCCCATGGCGCTGGCCACGGTACTCAGTTTCTCGAAATCACGAATCCAGAAGTATTCGTCCACGTAGACATGCCCGTGGTAGCCCTGGGCGGTGCTGCTGTTGGTGCTGAGAAAGCGCAGTTCGGCGCCGTTGCTGAGCGTGATCGGGTTGCCGGTTAGCTCGATGCCGAACCACTGCTGGGCGAACTGGATGATGTAGCTGCGGAAGATCTCCGACTGCGAGCGGCTGGCGGACAGGAACACCTGGTTATCACCGCTCAGCACGGCGTCCATGAACGCTTCGCCGGCGAAGTAGTAGGTCAGGCCGACCTGACGGCTTTTCAGGATGTTGCGGACCCGTCGCGTCAGCGGGTTCTGTTTCGCCTCGAACAGCTCTTTCTGATAGCCGTACATCTTGGAGATGAACTTATCGAGGAAGTCGACTTCGGTCAGGCCGCTGATGTCGTTCTTGGCCTTCTTTTCGCGCTTCTTACCGCCGCCTTCGCTCCGATCGCGGCGCTGTCCTAATGGCCGTTCCCGGGGCTCGGTCGGGCTCTCGGTTGGCTCTGCCGGCTTGGGTTTCGCTGACTGTTTTATCAGGCGTTCGCGCAAGCCTGTCAGGCGATCCAGCTCGTCCAATTCACCTTTGGTCAACGTGTCGATTTTTTCCAGGATCAAGGTGATGCGTCGACTGATGGCGGTCAGCGGTTCTTCATCCGTCAGCATCTCGTCCCAGCACCCTTGTCGAATCCAGTAGTAGATGATGCGGATGTTGGGCAGCTTCAAATGCGCCTGGATTTCCTTCACCGAACAACGGCGTAGGTACAGGCGTTTTGCGGCTTCTTTAACTTCGGTCGGGTAGTTCATGGGCCGCAGTCTATGCGGCGAAAACGCTGGAAACGCGGGGTTAAAAGCGGCGTCCTTCGTGGAAACAAGTTCTACGAATAGCACCGAAGTAAAGCGTTTGTTCGGAGGCTAACGGCTCCCTATCGTGGCGGCTCATTCAACGATTGAGCGCAGTTATTACTCATGCCCCGTTCCCTTGTCTCCTACTGGAAACGTGTTGCCACCAGCGGCCCGACCGTTGATGGCCGCGAGATCCTGCCCCAGGAACTGCGCGATATTGCGGAAACCTACAACCCGACGTTGTACACCGCCGTTATCTGGTGTGAGCACGACCGCTGGTTCGGCTCCTTCGGGACGGTGTTTGCTGTTCGCCTGATCGAGGACGCCGAGGATCTGGAGCCTGGCCAAGTCGCCCTTGAAGCGCAGTTGAAACCAAACGACAAGTTGCTGCGCCTGAACGATGCCGGGGAAAAAGTCTTCACCAGCATTGAGATTCGCCCGAATTTCCGTGGCCGTGGCAAAGCCTACATGACCGGTATCGCGGTCACCGATGAGCCCGCCAGCGTGGGCACTCAGGAACTCTACTTTTCCAGCCGTACCAGCCGGGACGCCTACTTTGCGTCTTCTGTCGAGCTGGGCACCTTCCGCGAAAACGAGCCCAAGGGCGAGCTGGGCAAGTTGACCGCATTGCTCACTGGCTTTTTCAAGCGCTTCAGCGTGGACGACAGCCCCACCGAAACCACCCCGCAAACCCCAACCGAGAGCAAACCCCCAATGGATGAAGCTACCGCAACGGCTTTAAAAGCCCTGCTGGCGCAGCTGCTGGTTGTCGCTGCCGGCATTCAGGCCGTGATTGAGCCTGCCGCCGAAGATGCACCAGAACCCGATCAAGCCCCGATCGATGATGTGAGTGCAGCGGTGGACGAGATCGTCACCACTGCCGAAGAAGAGCGCGAGTTCCGCCGCAACGGTGGCAACACCAACAAAGCCGTACTGGCTGCGCTGACGAGTCTGCAAAAGCAGTTCAGCACAATTCAGAACACCAGCACTGGTCGTCAGTTGCCGCGCAATCCCGGCCCTGTTACGCCTGCTAAGGCGCGGGTGCTCTGACATGGCCCAGTCTCTGAGCGTCTACGGCGCAAAAATGTACGCACAACTGCAGCTCGCCATCGCTGAAACCTACGGCGTGGAACTATCCAGCAAGCAGTTCAGCGTAGAACCCTCTGTTGCCCAGGAACTCAACGACGCGATTACCGCCAAGTCGGATTTCCTGCTGCGTATCAACGTCATTCCGGTGACTGAGATCAAAGGTCAGAAGGTCTTTATTGGCGTTTCTGGTCCGGTCACCGGCCGCACCAACACCAAGACCACCGACCGCGAAGCCAAAGACGCTTCGGCGCTCGATGACACCACCTACGAGCTGTCTTCGACCGAATCCGATGTCGGTCTGCCTTACGCGAAAATCGATGCGTGGGCCAAGTTCCCTGACTTCCACCAGCGCTATTCCGCTGCTGTGCAGAAGCAGATCGCCCTGGATCGCATCTTGGTCGGCTTCCACGGCACACACGCCGCCCCGCAGACCGATATCGTCGCTTACCCGATGCTGCAGGACGTCAACAAAGGCTGGCTGCAACAGGCGCGTGAACAGATCCCGGCTCAGGTTCTGAAGGAAGGCAAGACCGCTGGCAAGGTGCTGTTGGGGGAGGGGGGCGACTACGCCAACCTTGATGCCCTGGTCCACGACACCAAGCAGATGGTGGACGAGCGTCTACGCGATGGCGGCGACCTGATCGCCATCATCGGCACCGATCTGTTGGCAGCCGACAAGGCGAAGCTATACGCCAAACAAGGCGACGTGCCGACCGAGAAAGAGCGCATCGAAGATGCCCAGGTAATCGCCACCTACGGCGGTCTACCGAGCTTCAGCGTGCCGTTCTTCCCGGTCAACGGCGTGGTGGTCACCAGTTGGGACAACTTGTCGATCTACTTCCAGGATTCCAGCTGGCGTAAGCAGACCGTGGACAACTCGAAACGCTCCCGCGTCGAGGATTACAACAGCCGCAACGAGGGCTATGTGATCGAGCAGCTGGAGAAGTTCGCGATGACCGAAAACGTGGAGCTGGTGAAGTGAGCCTGGCGCTTGCGCACAAGCGCCGCATGCAGGCCCTGGGGGGCGCCGCCTTAGCCGCTGCTGCAGCGGCACCGGTGACGTACTCCCCGGCGGAAGCGCTGAGCAGTCCGGCCAATGCCCGCAAACATCTGCTGCTGCAGGAAGCGGCCCTGGATCAAGACTTGGAACGCCTGAGCGCGATCAAGGGGCTGGCCGGTCGCCAGGCACTGAAGCGTGAGGAACTACTGCCCAAGTACCAGGACTTCATCCAGCGCTATATGGAATCGGGCCTGGTCATGCCGAACCGCGTCCTGGTGCAGGTGATGGTCTGGCTGTTCGACACCGAGCAGTTCGAAGACGGGCTGGAGCTGGCCGAGTTCGCCATAGGGCAGGGGCAGGAAATGCCGGAGCGCTTCAAGCGCCGTGACGTCCAGACCTTCGTCGCGGATGCGGTGATTGACTGGGCTTACGCCGAGTACAGCGCCAAGCGCAGTCCCGAACCGTACCTGTCCGATCTGTTGCCCCGCGTCGATGGCAAATGGGATCTGACCGAACAGATCCCGGCCAAGTATCACAAGTTGATTGGCATCCGCGCACTGGAAGCGAACGACTGGGAAACCGCGCTCAAGCACTTCGAACGAGCCACCGAGCTTTACCCGAAGGTCGGAGTGGACACCCGCATTGAAAACTGCCGCCGGGCGCTGAAAAAGCAACTGCCCGCACCGGCTTCCGAATAACCGACTACCCCCCCCCCAGCGGGGAACTGTGGACGTATGCCGACCATTTATGGCCCGCCCTACGAAAAACAGTCTCCCCGCCCTATTTGAGTGGCCAGCAATGAGCTTTTCCGGGAAACCCACCACCTTTGTGGAACAAGCAATCGAGAACGACGGCTTTTGGCCGAACCTCTCCGTGGCCGAGTTTCAGAAGGGTTACCGCCTGCCGGCGGAGTACCTGGTCGACATGCTGGTCACTGATCTGAGCACCGCAATGGTCGAGGTCAATCGCGACCTGGCCAAGTGCAAAGGCAAATGGCAGGCCGTAGGCATCACCAGCGTGGAATCTGCTGACCCTATGGTTCTGCCCGAGCGCACATTTCACGTAGCGACGTACAAGCGCGCCGTGTATTGCCGCGCCAAGGCCAGTTTGCTGCCGCAGTTCGCTTCGGTAGTCCGCCGCGAAAGTGCCGAGAACCTGGGCAAAGAAGAACCAGAGCGTAAGGAAACGTTCCTGGAGTTCAGCCAGCAGGCCGTGCGGTCGCTGCAAGGGCGCGGCCGGATTACGGCGGTGCTGCTGTGATCAAGCTGCAAGCCCTGACCGCGTACCTGATCGAACGCCGCCTGGTGCTGCCAGAACAGCTCGACAGCTGGACCAACCAGGTCAACCTGGTGCTGATCTGGAAACCCGATATTGGCGGCATGCGTATGGGTGACATGCGGTACAGCGTCACGATCGCCCTGGAGCGTTTCGCCGATCACCCCGGGCGCTTGATGGCGTTGGTGGGTAGTTGGTTGGAGACCCACGACCAGGACCGCGACGACCTGCCGGCCGCGCAGTTCGACATCACCATGCTCGACGGCGATCTGGCCGACGTGGATATCACTTTGGAGTTCGTCGAGCCGCAGTACTTGGCCGAAGACCCCACCGGCGAGATCGAGGCCTTCGGCAAGACCTGGGCATTTGTGCCGTTCGATCTGTGGGTTGCCGAACACGGCGAGGTGTCCAGCCATGGCCGGCCGTAGCCCCCTGGAACTCGACGCACGCGGTTACCTGGGCGTGCGCGAACAACTGGCGCTGCTGAGTTTGCCGCCGCAGTTACGCCGGCGTCTGCTGAACAACGTGACCAAGCGCGTACGGACCATGAGCCGCAAGCGTGTGCGCGATCAGCAGAACCTGGACGGCTCGCCCTTTGAAGCCCGCAAGGGTTCGGCCAAGGGCAAAAAGAAGATGGAAGCCGGCTTGGCCAAGCTGATGCAGGTCACCCGCGTCAGCGCTGACGAAGCCGAACTCGGCTGGCGTAACGCGCTGACCCGCTGGGTCGCGGCCCAGCAGCACAACGGCGTCAGTGAACGCCGCACGGCCGCGCAGATGCGCCGCTGGAACAAAACACCTCCCGGCCTGGCTGCCACCGAGAAGCAGGCAAAACGTCTGCGCCGGTTGGGCTTTCGTGTGCGCCAGGCGGGCAAAAAATCCCTGACCCGGCCGTCAGTGGCGTGGATTCAAGAACATGTGAACTACGCCAAAGCCGGGTTGCTGATCCGCATTTTGAACGATGAAAAAGCCGAGGCCACTGGTGCGCAAAGCTGGGAAATCACCCTGCCAAAACGCCAGTTCATCGGCGTGAGCACCGAGCGCGAAACCAGCTTGCTGGTGAACCAGGTGCTGCAACAAATCCTTAATTCTCCCCGCTAACGAGGCACAGCATGGCACTCGGCAAAGTCAGCGTTAACAATCTCAATCTGGGCCAAGGTGCCGTGACTGAGATCGAGCGCTATTTCCTTTTCATCGGTCCCGGGGCGAAGAACCTCGGCAAACTGATCCCCCTCAATACCGACAGTGACCTGGACGCGTCCCTGGGCTTGCCTGCCAACGATCTGAAAACCCAGATCACCGCCGCACGGCTGAATGGCGGCGATCGCTGGGCCTGCTTGGCTGCGCCACTCGCCGTTGATGGCGACTGGAGCAAAGCCCTGGAAATGGCCCAACAACAGGGCTACTCCGTGGAAGGCGTGGTGATTACCAAGCCGGTGACCACGGGTGCCGAATTGTCGGCCATGCATGACGCGGCCGTGTCGCTGAGCAACGTCTATGGCCGGCGTGTCTTTGTCATGGCCGCTGCACCTGGTCTGGGTCTGAGTCCACTCCAGGCTTGGGCGGACTACATGACCGAGCAAAAGGCGATCACTGCCGATCTGGCCGCGCCCCGTGTGCTGGTCGTTCCCCAGCTGCACGGCAATGACCTGGGCGTGTTGGCCGGTCGCCTGGCCAATGCCGCCGTGAGTGTTGCCGACAGCCCGATGCGCGTGGCCACCGGCCCAGTGCTTGGCCTCGGTCCGGTGCCGATCGACGCGGAAGGCGTGCCGCTGCCGTTCTCGATCCGCGCCGAGCTGGACAAGGCGCGGTTCTCTGTTTCGCAGACGTACCCCGACTACCCGGGCGTGTACTGGGGCGACGGCAACCTACTCGACACCCCCGCGAGCGACTTCCAGGTGATCGAGCACCTGCGCGTGACCGACAAGGCCGCACGCTTGGTACGTCCGCTACTGATCCGCCGCGTAGCCGATCGCCGCTTGAACAGCACTCCCAACAGCATGGCCGTGGCCATCAATGCGCTGATGGCCCCGCTGCGCGCCATGGCCAAGTCCGTGAAGTTCGCCGGCCAGGTGTTCCCGGGCGAAATCGAGCCGCCGAAAGACGGGGACATTGTCCTGGTCTGGAAGAGCAAAACCGCCGTGGAGGCTTTCATAAAGCTCCGCCCCCTCAACTGCCCGAAAGACCTCACGGCGAACATCGCCCTGGACCTTTCCACCGACGATTTGGAGTAAGTCCCTATGTCACGCATTGGCGGTAAGAACTTCGACGTGAACCTGGGCGATATCCAGATCCACGTTGAAAGCTGCACCTTGGACATCACCGACAACAGCGCCGTGGCGCAAACCCGGGGCGTGCCCAACGGGCATGTGGACGGCGACGTAACGGCCAGCGGTGAAATCGAGCTGGACTCGACCAACTTCAATTTGCTGATCGATGCCGCGCGCGCCGCTGGCAGCTTTCGCAAGCTGGCGCCGTTTGACTCGGTGTTCTTTGCCAAGGCCGGCGACGAGGAACTGCGCATCGAAGCCTTCGGCTGCAAGTTCAAGGTGTCCAGCCTGCTCAGCATCGATCCCAAGGGTGGCGAAAAGACCAAGCACAAACTGCCGTTCGACGTCACCAGTCCGGACTTTATCCGCGTCAACGGCGTGCCGTACCTGGATGCCAGCGAGATCGAGGGCTTGAGCTGATGGGGGATTGGTTCGAACAGGCCTCGGCGCTGGAACAGCTGGAGCGTGAACACGCGATCAAGGCTCAGCGTGCGCGGCCGCGTCCTTCAGGGCCGAGTCGCATCCACTGCCTGGACTGTGAAAAACCGATCCCCGAAAACCGCCGAGCCCTGGGCGGGATTGTCCGCTGCACACCGTGCGAATCCATTTCAGAGCGGAGTTACCGCTGATGACAACTCAACACCCCATCGAACCGTTGTCCGAAGCGGCGCGCCTTGGATGGCTTGAGCGAAAAATGGCAGTGATTGAACACCGATTAGGTGACATCGAGGAGCGCCACGAAACCGTACCGACGCGTGTCACCAAGCTGGAACAGCAATTCGAACACATGGCGGGCCAGCTCTCGGAACTCAACGCCGGCCAGCAGACGCTGACCGTGGCGGTGAACGACATCGGCTCGAAGGTGGGCCGGCTGCTGACCATCCTGACGTTGGTCGGTGCGGCGCTGCAAATGATCGTGCCGGCACTGCTGCGAGCGTGGTTCCCATGAGTCTGCGCAGCAAGATCGCCGCCGGTGCCATTGCGCTGACCAGCGCTTCGCTGGTGGCGTTCCTGGGCACCTGGGAAGGCCAGGGCCATAACGTCGTTTACGCGGACAAGCTGGCCCGTGGTCTGCCGACCGTGTGCATGGGCATCACCCGTTACACCAGTCCGTTTCCGGTCGTGGTCGGCGACTACTGGTCCGACGCCCGCTGCGACCAGGTCGAGCAGTTGGTGATCCAGAAAGGTCAGCTACAGCTCGCCGACTGCATCACCAACCAACAGGTGGGCCAGAACACTTTCGACGCCCTGAGCAGCCATGGCCACAACGTTGGCGTGCCCAATACCTGCGTCAGTCGGGCGGTGGGGCTGATCAACGCCGGCCGCATTACCGAGGGCTGCAAGGCTTTGGCCTGGGGATCGGACGGCAAGACGCCGGTATGGGCTTTTGTCACCGATGCCCAGGGCCGCAAGCAGTTTGTTCAAGGCCTGCATAACCGCCGATTGGCTGAGCTGGAGCTGTGCCTGAAATGACTCTTTCACCGCTGCGCGTAGCGCTCTTCCTGCTGCTATCCGGTCTGTTGCTGTGGGTTGCCTTTGACCTGGTGACGGACCAGCGGGACGCCGCACGACGTGAGCGCGACAGCGCCCAGTTCGAACTGACCGGGCTACGTGAAGCCGCCCGTATCAGCGGTGAGCGGTTGGCCGCCCGCGATGAGATCGACCGTCAACGAACCCAGGAATTGACCCATGCGCTCAATGAAAACGACCGCCTGCGCCGCGCTGTTGACGCTGGTAGTCAGCGGCTGTTCGTCAAAGCCACCTGCCCAGGCCCAGTGCCCGACGCCCCCGGCACCAGCCGCGTGGCTGATGCAGGAACCGCCGAACTCGCAGCAGACGCTCGACCGGATTATTTCACCCTCCGAAACCAACTTGCCCTCAGTCGGCAAATGATTTTGGGCCTGCAAGACCACGTGCGCAGGGTATGCCTGCGCTGACCGAAACACCCTGATCTCCACCCACTTTTAACGATGAACAACGGAGTAACACCCATGACTGATACACGCGAAATCACCCTGGAATTCGGCGACAAAGAATTCACCTTCGACCTGACCCCGCAGGACGTGACCAAGTACTTCAACGCCGTGACCCAGACCAGCAAGGTCGCCCCGGCCAACAACCTGTTGACCACCACCGTCAAACAGGACCAGCGCGCCTCCCTGAAACCGCTGCTGGGCAACCCGGTCATGGTCATGCAACTGGCCGGCGCGCTGCTGGAGGAGTACTCGCCGGACGTTGAAATCATCGTAAAAAAGCCCTCGGCCACGCCGAACGACTGACCGAAGACGGCCTGGGTCAATTGATGGCCCTGGCCAGCCGCTGGCTGCCTGGTGCCGCCCCCACGCCCGAGGTGATGGGGTCGGCCAAGTGGCTTGAAGACGAATACTGGAGACGCATGGAGATCGCCGTGGCCAACGGCATCGCCCATGCCTTGAACGGATAACCCCGCATGGCTGACCGCAGCGCCCGCCTGGCTTTCATCCTGAGCCTGACCGACAAGGTCACCGCCCCCTTGGGTAAGGTGAAAATGGGCTTTTCCGACCTGGCTGAACAGAGCGAAAAGAACATCAAATCCGCAGGCATTGGCCTGGCGGGCATGGTGGGCGCCGGTGTGGCTATTACTGAATCTTTGGCACCGGCTCTGGAGATGAACCGCGCCCTGGGCGAAGTCCGATCGCTGGGCGTGGCCGAGGATGCGTTGACCGCGCTCAATCAAAAGTCGTTGGAATTCTCGGTTGCCTATGGCGAAAACGCCCGCGACTTCGTCGCCTCGGCGACCACCATCGAGGGCGCGATTAAAGGGCTGACGGGCAACCAGTTGGCCATGTTCACCAATGCCTCGGACGTGCTGGCCAAGGCCACCCGGACCGACGCCGAAACCATGGGGCAGTACGTCGGCACGATGTACAACCTGTTCAAGGGCCAGGCTGACGCCATGGGCAAAACCGAGTGGGTGGAGAAGATGAGCGGCCAGACTGCGTTGGCGGTCCAGCTGTTTCGCACTGATGGCGCCCAGCTCAAGGATGCGTTCAAGGAAGTCGGCGCGATTGCCACCGCCGGCGGCGTGGACATTGCCGAGCAGTTCGCGGTGATCGGCTCGCTCAGCAGCACCATGGAAGGCGGCGACGCCGGCGGCCGCTACAAGGCGTTCTTTGAAAACCTCGGCGCCGCCTCGGAAAAAATGGGCCTCAAGTTCACCGACCAGCAGGGCAAGGTTCTGCCGATGCTGGACATCATGGACAAGCTGCAAGGCAAGCTGGGCGACCTTACCAGTGCGTCAGCGGGCACCAAGTTGTTGGAGGCCTTCGGCGGTGAAGGCGCCCAGGTGATCGGGGCGCTGGCCAAGGACACCGATCGCTTGCGTAACGGTATCGACAAGCTGGGCAAGGTGCGCGGCCTGGAGAACGCCGAGAAGATGGCCAAGGCCATGGTGGACCCTTGGCAGCAGTTCGGCGCCGCTGTGCAGGCCCTGCGCATTGCCTTCGGCCAGGCGCTGATTCCCATGTTGGCACCGCTCATGGAAAAGCTGGTGGACATCGGCAAAACCCTGGTGCGTTGGAGCCAGCTGTTCCCCAACATCACCCGGGTGATCGGCATCGCCACCTTGAGCGTCTTCGGCGTCGTCGCGGCCATGTCCTTGCTGACATTGGTCGTAGGCGTATCGAAGCTGGTCTGGCTGGGGATGGTCGCGGTCTGGAACGTCCTGACCTGGAGCGGTTACCGCAGTATCGCCATGTTCCTCTATCACACCGTCATGACGGTCGCTTTCGTCGCCGGCCTGGTGCTGATGTACACCTGGATGGGGCTGGTCAAGGGCGCGATGCTGCTCTGGCAAGGGGCGATCTGGCTGGTCAACACCGCACTGTTGGCCAACCCGTTGCTGTGGATCGTTGTCGGTATCGTCGCCCTGGTCGCGGTGGTGGTTGCGGCCATTTACTACTGGGACGAATGGACCAGCGCGCTGCTGAACAGCGAGGCGTTCAAGTGGGTCAGCGGCCAGCTCCAGGCCTTGTCCGACTGGTTCAGTTCCATGGGCGGCTGGTCAGGTATGGCCAAGGCGGCCTGGGACGGGATCGTCAACATCTTTAAATCAGCCATCAATGGCTTGATCGAGATGTTGAATAAGATCCCCGGCGTCAACATCGAGGCGGCTTTTGCGGACATGCCGGCAGCGCCGGACCTGCCCAACATCGCCGCACCGCAAATCGACGCGCCGCAGGTGCCGCCCCTGGTAGCAGATCCGCTGACGGCCACACGACAGGCGCCGCCGCTGGTCATGGCTCCGGTGCGGACTGCTCCCGATGCCGCAACGGCCCCTGCACCGTCATTGCTGAAGGCCATGGCACCAATGCCACTGCCCACGGCTCAACCGCAGCCGCCGGCACTGGTGATGGTCCCAACGCCCGCCGCCCCGGGGCCAGCCATCACGCAACCCAAAACCGTCGAGCCGAAGCAACCGCTTCAGCCGCCGGCGTTGGTCATGCCACCGATCCCGGCCGCGCCGGCACCGGTGATGCTGCTGCCCGAGTTCGAGGGTGTGAAACCGCCGCCCCAGCCGCCGGCGCTGGTCACGACGCCGGTACCGAAACTGCCGCAGCCGATCGGGCCGCAGCTCAAGACCCCGGCGCCGGTGAAACAACCGCCCGCCCTGGTCATGGTCGCGCCACCGACTGAGAAGGCCGAGCAGAGCCAGCGCCGCATTGGCGACAGCGTGGGCGAACTGGCACCGAAACGCCCAGCAGCCGTGCCCGTGGGCGGCTTGTTGAGCCGCATTCAGAACAACAACCAGACCCAAGACAAACGCATGCACGTCGAGAAAGTAGAAATCCACACCGGTAAGGCCATGAACCCGCTGGAGCTTGAAAACATGATGAGCATGGCGGTGGGCGGATGAGCGAATACATCGACCTGCTGATCATCGACAACGACCTGGTGCTGGACCCGTCGCGTCAGCCGCTGCTGATCGAGGACCGCGCCAGCATCGCCCAGGACATCGCCCACATGATTCGCGAAAGCGGCCTGTTGGTGACGTTGGTTGCCGAGCGCAGCCGCCTGCGACAGCGCGACTGTATTCAGCAACTGGAGCTGCTGGTGGAGGCGGACGAGCGCCTGGTACCGGGGACGGCGCGGATTAACCAGGTGCAGTCCGGTACGTACCTGGTCACCGCCAAAACGCTGAAATTTGGCAACATCGAGGTGGTTTTGTGAGTGACGTAGATTTCAGGCAGGCGCTGGCGGATGCCGGCATCCCGACCACCGAGGCCGCCTTGCGCAAGGCCTGGGAAAGTGAGGTCGCGGCCCAAGGCAGCAAGCTCAGCAACACCAGCGCCTATTCCCCGTTCTGGCGCGTGATCACCGCCCTGGTGACCAAGCCGGTCATGTGGCTGATCAACCTGGTCAGCGACACCGTGTTGCCCAACTTCTTTGTGAAGACGGCCGGCGGCAAGTGGCTGGAGATGCTCGCCTGGGCAGTCGACGTGGAAAAGAAGGGCGCGACCAAGGCTGAAGGCGTCCTGCTGTTCACCCGCGACACCGCCGGCGGCGTGCTGGAGCTGCGCGCCGGCATCGTCGTGCAGTCGGCAGCGATCAATGGCCATATTTACTCGCTGGTCACCACCAGCCCCGCGACCTTTGCCGATGGCCTGATGCAGCTGGAAATCCCGGTGGAGGCGCAAGAGGTCGGCAGCGGCTACAACCTGGCGCCGGGTTACTACGCGATCCTGCCCGAACCCATCCCGGGCATCGCCCAGGTGGTGAACGATGACGGCTGGCTGACTGCACCTGGTGCGGACTCCGAGCCTGACGACCAGTTGCGTTTGCGGGTGCGCAATCAGTTCTCGGCGGTCAACCAGTGGCACACCGACGCGGTGTACCGAGCGATGATTTCCGCCTTCCCGGGCGTGCGTCCGGATGGCGTCTACTTCCAGCACGGCGCACCTCGGGGCCCGGGCAGTGCCAATGCCTTTGTGCTGTTCGATGCCGACGTGCCGGCGGCGACCTACCTGGAGCAAATCAACGTCCACATCCGCGACCAGGGCAACCATGGCCACGGCGATGACCTGCTGGTGATGGTCATGCCGGAAACCCAGCATGCGCTGCGTGTGGTGGTGTGGCCGCGCTCGGTGTTGACCACCGATCAGCGCGAAGCCTTGAAGACCGAGATCCTGCTGTTCATCCGCGCCGCGTTTCGTGAAAGCACGGCCAGCGACTACCAGCCGACGCTGACGTATCCCCAGTCGCGCTTTTCCTTCAGCCGTCTCGGCGAAGAACTCCATAAACAGTTCGCCGGCATCGAGTCGCTGCACTTCGACAACGCCGACATCGTCTCGGAACTGACCATTCCCAGGATCAGCAGCCTGGAGGTGATCCTCTCGTGATCAAGCTCAAGTTGCCGTTCTGGTTGGACGGCGTGCAGCTGACCAAGCTCAAAGCGGCCAGCCAGTCCTGGTGGGAGAAAGTCGAAGGCTGGATGCACTGGCCATTGCTCCAGATGGACGCGGAAACCTGTCACCTGACCGTGCTCGATCTGCTGGCCTGGCAGCGCGACATCAGTCGCTTCAAGGACGAGCCTGAAAGCCTGTACCGCTTGCGGGTCAAGTACGCCTTTATCAACGCGGTGGACGCCGGCAGCACAGCGGGGCTCAAACGCATCCTGCGCCGCCTCGGCGTGGGCTATGCCGAGATCGAAGAGCGCCTGCCCGATCGGGACTGGGACGTGGTCATGCTGCGCCTCTCCGACTCCCAGCTGTCCGAAAACCCCGAACTGTTACGGGTGCTGATTCAGCAGTACGGCCGCACCTGCCGCCGTTACGACTTCGTGACCATCACCCCCATAGCGCTGCGCATCGTCGCGGTGGACTTTAACGACGATCAGTCAACGCTGATCGCCAGCCTGTAGGAGCCCCCCGTGGCTGCGAGAATCACCCTTGCGGGCGAAAGCCTGATTGCCCAAAAGCTGGGCACCCGCCAGAGCCTGGACGTCGTCCGGTTCATCTTTGCCAACGTGCCAGGCCTCGACCACACCGCTCCGGTCGATCGGGCAGAGACGAAGCCGCCGGCGGCGCAGATCGTCCACGTCTACACGATCCCCGAAAACAACATCGGCTATGTAAACCCCAACCAGGTGGTGTACAGCTCGATGCTGGCCAGCGATATCGGTGACTTTGACTGGAACTGGATGGGCCTCGAAACCGCTGAAAACCAGTTGCTGGCGATTGCCTATGTCCCGCTCCAGCAGAAGCGCCGCAACATCCCACCGATTCAGGTCGGCAACAACGTCACCCGCAACATCCTGGTGGAGTTCGACGGCGCGCAGGCGCTGACCGGCGTAACGATCGATGCCAGCACCTGGCAGCACGACTTCACCGTACGCCTCAAAGGTATCGACGAGCGCGAGCGCATGAGCAACCGCGATGTCTACGGCCGCACCTGCTTTTTTGACAGCGCGTTCCAGGTTGAAAAAGTCGAAGGCACGTACCAAGTGAAGCCGGGTGTTGCCTACATTGAGGGTGTCCGAGTCATTGCCGGCGCGGCCACCGTCATTGCACCGAGCAACCTGCCGACCACCGCCTGGATCGACGTCGCCCTGGAACGGCAGTTGAACGACGTTGCGGCACGCTGGACGGTGGTGTTCGGCACCGAAAAGGCCGACTACGTCGACACCGCCGGCTGCCAGCACTACTGCGTGCCCCTGGCGGACTTGAGCGCCGCCGGCATCATCGATCGCCGATCGGTCGAGCCCATCAAAGGATCATTGATCCAGCACCTGGCGGCGCGTGACGGCGACTACTCCAAGTTGCGCGCCAGGGCGACCACCAAGGACGACGTGGACCTGGGCAATCTGCCCAACGCCATCAGCGACGACGACACCAGCGACAGCAGCGAGATTCTGGCCAGCACCAAAGCGGTGAATGTTGTTCGCAGACTCCTGCAAGGCGCAATCGACAAACTGCTGGAGGGCACGACCCCAGCGGGCAAGGCCAAGCAGTGGGCCACCGCTCGCACGCTGTCGATCAGCGGCGCCGGGACCGGAAAGATGTCGGTGGATGGCAGCGCGGACGCCACTCTCGCGCTGACACTTGCTGACAGCGGCGTGACCGCTGGGGCTTACACGAAGCTCACGGTCAACGGAAAAGGCATCGTCACCGGTGGCGACAGCTTGTCGGCGGCTGATATTCCCGCCCTGGACTTTTCCAAGATCACCACCGGCAAACCCACGACCCTGGAAGGCTATGGCATCACCGATGCCATTCCGACCGGGCTCACCGATAAGCGCCCGCAGCTGTATGCAAAGGAAGCTGCCCAGGGACTCAAATTTGGCGCGATTGAACTCCGCGAGGCGGGACTGGTTGCTGCCGCTCAAAAGGACTTTTCCTACGCACCTGCCGTCCAGTTTCACTGGGCGGGCCTTCACGCTGGCAATCTGGGGATGTCCGCAGATGGGTTCTTGTGTTGGAACGGCCACCCTGTGTGGCACGGCGGCAACTTCGATCCAGACAAAAAGGCGGGAGTGGCCACAACCTTGGCCGGTTATGGCATCACCGACGGCCTTGCCAAAGGTCAATATGGTTTGGGCGGACCGGTTGCGCCATTGTCACCCATTGATCACGTTGGCCTCCCGGGAGGGTTTCACTTTTTCGGTGAAGGCTCTACGTCCTTTGCGAACTATGTCGGGCTCGTCAACATCCCTTATGGGAACACTGAGCACGCCGGCCAGCTCGGGTTTCAACAAGGACAAGTGGAACCGCATGTATTGGTTCGTTCGACCAAAAACCCCGGCGACGGCGGCGGATGGACGCCAACCCGTGAGCTGTACCACACCGGCAACCTCGATCCGGATTCAATTGTCCCTCCTGGCAGCATCGTGGCCATGACGATTGGGAGCGCCCCCAAGGGCTACTTGAAAGCCAATGGCGCGGCCGTTTCCCGCACCAGCTACGCCAGGCTGTTCAAATCCATCGGCACGTACTACGGCGCCGGCGACGGTTCCACCACCTTCAACCTGCCGGACCTACGCGGTGTGTTCATCCGGGGTTGGGACGATGCGCGGGGCCTTGACCCTGACCGTGCGCTCGGCACTTTCCAGGCAGGGCAGAACGCCTGGCACGCACACACCGCAGCCTCCGGTGCCAGTGGTGCGCACTACCACCCAGGCACCGTGACTTCCACCGAAGGCGTTCACGCCCATACGGGCAGCACCACACAGAACGGCAATCACACTCACTCGTTCAACTACATCAACACACCGACGTCGGCGGATCAGCCCGGTATCGGTGCGGCCATGCACCACACGGCAATGGGGTATGTCTCCGGCGACCGAATTCATGCGGCGGGGAATCACACCCACGGGCTCAACATTGATGCCGCCGGGGCACACGCTCACGGCGTCACTGTGGCCTGGGACGGCACCCATACACACACCATCAGCGTCGACGGGGCCGGCGGCAGCGAAGCGCGCCCGATGAACATGGCACTGCTGTATTGCATCAAGTACTGAGGTTCGGCATGAAGACGAAAACCGTATATCAAACCAATCAGGCCGGGCTTTACATTGGCACTGCGCAGGCTGAGGAATCG